>NZ_LWCT01000007.1:0-118932 GCF_001650455.1 Plantibacter sp. H53 | reverse complement strand
GCCCGCGAGCGCTTCCCACCCCTCGACGGGCTCGGGAGCGGCAGACTATCGCCCACGCAGTGCCGCCGCCTCGCTGAGCCATCGGCTGTAGAGGTCCCAGGGGTCGACGTCGCGGGCGACCGAGGCGATGTGGGCGAGCAGTCGAGGCGACCCCGTGAACCATTCGGAGCGTTCGAGGCGCTCGCGGGCGAACTGTTCGTGACGGGCACGTTCGACGTGCCGGTCGCCGCGTTCGAGGGCGAGCAGTTCGTCGTGCCAGATCGCGGCGAACCGCTGGCGAGGGTTCGTCGTGGTGCCGATCTTCACGCGGTCGCCGTGACGGAGGTAGTAGACGACGTCGATCCGCGGCCGGGCGAGGTCGTCGTCGGGCACGTCCCCGTGCCGCCACTCGCACGCGGCGCACAACCAGGCGGACGGGTAGTGCCGGCCGAGCCGCGAGCCGCACATGATGCACGGCGAGGGCAGGGCGTCGACCACGCCCCATCGGCGCTCCGCCCAGTCGGCGGCGAGGGCCAGGTGATCCTCGCAGAGCGCGACAGGCGCGTCGACCGATGCCGCGGCGTCGCACCCGGGTTGTACGCATCGTCTGTGGGGCATCTCCCGAGTGTCCCCCACCCCGCCGACACCGGCCTCCGCTCACGGACGGGACGCGTGGCCCGCGCGCTCCCGGCTGGGAGACGATCGGGTGGCCTCCCAGCCGATGCGCAGTCACAGCGCGATCGCGCGACCCTCCTCGTGGGAGCGGATCGCCGCTCGGTAGATGTCGTGGGTGAGCGCCGCCTCCTCGGGGCGCGCCGCCCCGAACCGGTCGCTGAGGGAGCCGTGTCGCTCGGCGAGGAACACGGCCCACATCTGGAGGATCGTGTCGGAGAACCCGGACTCGAAGTTCGGGCCGGTCACCGTCGGCCACACCGACTGACTCCCCGCGTCGAGCTGCTGCCACACCTGCTCCCGACCGCCGCCCGGGATGTCCCGCACCGCGAACACCTCGACGAGCTTCGGGTTCTTCGTGCTGAACCGGACCCCGCCGTCGAGACCGATCGCCTCGAACTCCCACGTGTTCTTCTGCCCGGGATCGATGCGCTTCGTCTCGGTCGTCAGTGGGAAACGGACGCCGTCGTGGGTCGCCCAGCTGTGCAGCACCGCGTTGTCCCAGGTGTCGCACGGCACGAGCGAACCGTCGGGGCCCGGACGCTCGGTGACGATGTTCTGCAGCACCCCGTACACGCTCTCGGGTGCCCAGCCGAGCCGCAGCGGCACGTGCCAGGTGTGCATCCCGAGGTCGTTCATCACGCCGGCCTCACCGCAGAACCGCGTCTGGCGCTTCCAGTTGATCTGTTTGCCCCGATCGATGTCGCTTGAGTGCAGGAAACTGTTGCGCGCCTCGACGATCGTGCCGAGCGCCCCGGACCGGACGTAGTCGATCGCCAGCTGAGCTCCCGGGAAGAACGGCATCTCACTCGAACACCGGACGAAACTCTCCGGGTGCTCGGCCATCGCCGCGAGGACGGACTGCGCGGCCGCCGCGTCGATCCCGAAGGGCTTCTCCGCCAGCAGGCCCTTCCCGGCGCGGATGACGTCGGTGTAGATCTGCTCATGAAGGTCGTGACGCACGGCCACGTAGACGACGTCGACTGACGGGTCGGCGAGCAGCTCGTGGTAGTCCGTGGTCTTCGTGACGACCGTGTCGATCTCGTCGAACCAGTCGAGCGCCGCCGGGTTGATGTCGCAGACGGCCGTCAGTCGGGGTCGCACCGGGTGGTCGATGAGCGCCGGCCAGCGCTGAATGGCGGCTGCGGTCTCGCGCCCCATGAGTCCGCCGCCGATGATCGCGACGTTGACGCGCTCCGCCGTCGGCCGGTCGGCCGTCACCTGGTCGGCGCTCATGCGCGAGCCGCCTCGAGGATCGCGAGGCCGGCATCGGCGTCGGCGCCGTCGTGCAGCACCGCCATGAGTGCCGCGGTGATGGCCGCCGGGTGCTCGTGCTGGATGATGTTGCGGCCGTAGACGATGCCGCTGACCCCGGCGTCGAGGACGGCGACCGTGCGCTCCAGCAGGGTCCGATCGTCGACGCGACCGCCGCCACGGACGAGGACGGGGACGTCTCCGGCGACCTGCACGACGCGCGCGTACTCGGTGATGTCGCTACTCGGATCGGCCTTGATGAGGTCGGCGCCGAGTTCGACCGCCTGGCGCACGAGGGTGACGATCTTCTCGATGTCGCCGTCGACCTGGTACCCGCCGGCCGTCGTGTTGTCCTGCATGACGAGGGGTTCGATCATGAGCGGCATCCCGTACCGGGTCGCCTCGCGGCGCAGGGCCATGATCGAGCGGATGTTCGCCTCACGGACCTCGGGGTGCTCCGGGATCTGCATGAGGTTGACGCACACGGCGACGGCGTCCAGCCGGACGGCCTCCTCGATCGCGTGCGGCACGTGGTGGCTGTAGAGGATCGAGTCGAGGGGGTTGCCGTAGACGTTCGCGACGTCCGTCCGGAGGACGAGCGCCGGCTTGTCCTTACCGGGGACCTGCTGCAGGAGACGGGCCTGCCCGAGGGTCAGCTGGACGGCGTCCGGGCCCGCGGCGACGAGCGTGCGGACGACCTCGCCCATGTCCTCGATGCCGGTGATGAACGAACGCTCGCCGAAGAACCCGTGGTCGACGGCGACGTCGAGCGCGCGACCGGATCGGGCGTTGAAGAGACGATTGAGGCGGTACAGCGACATTGCGGCGGCTCCTGATCGTGACGGGGAGGGTTTCCGAATCGTCCCTCGGTGTGTCACAGTAGTGGCCTGAGACAACGTTGTCTAGCTTGGCCCGGGTCAGCCCGGGGCGAAGAACGGAGGGTCCATGGGCGAGATCGTCGTCGCCGGTCACATCTGCGTCGACCTGTCGCCGGGGCTGAGCGCGAGCGCACGCATCGATCCGGGCGCCCTCATCGACACCGGCCCGCTCCGCATCTCCCTCGGTGGCTGCGTCGCGAACACCGGCCTCGCCCTCGCCGATCTCGGGAGTACGGTCCGCCTGCACGCGACCGTCGGCGACGACGAGCTCGGCGCGATCGTCGCCTCACGCATCGCGGCGCACGACCGGCTCCACCCGGCGCTCGAGGTCACCGACCGGGCCGCGACCTCCTACAGCGTCGTCGTCGAGCCCGCCGGCCTCGACCGGACCTTCTGGCACCACACGGGCGCGAACGAGGTGTTCACCGGCGAGCACCTGGCCGTCGGCGACGCGGACCTGGTCCACCTCGGCTATCCCCCGCTGCTCCCCGGGATCGTCGCCGACGAC
Source organism: Plantibacter sp. H53 (assembly GCF_001650455.1). Taxonomy (NCBI): domain Bacteria; kingdom Bacillati; phylum Actinomycetota; class Actinomycetes; order Micrococcales; family Microbacteriaceae; genus Plantibacter; species Plantibacter sp. H53. The sequence continues at coordinate 115,641 of NZ_LWCT01000007.1, read as the reverse complement.
GCGGCGCCCCTCGCGAGGCTGCTCGAACGGATCCACCGACACGGCGCCACCACGTCCATGGACCTCGCCGTCGTCGACCCCACGAGCGCCGTCGGCCATCTGGACTGGGAGGCGATCCTCCGGCGCACCCTGCCGCTGACCGACGTCGTGAGTCCGAGCGTCGACGACCTGCGTTCGGCGCTCGGCACGCTCCGCCTCCCGGCCGGGACCAGCGCATCACCGCTGGCCCAAGCCGCGGCGTTCGCGGACCTCCTGCTCGCCTGGGGCGCCGGCGTCGTGGCGATCTCGGCCGGCGAGGACGGTCTGCTCCTGCGGGCGGCCGGCGTCGACCGCCTGCGACTGAGCGGACGGATGCTCGCACCGCTCGCCGAGGCCTGGGCCGACGTCGACCTCGTCGCGCCGCCCGTCGCCGCACCCGCGTTCGTGTCGACCAACGGCGCTGGGGACGCGTCGACCGCCGGCCTGCTGTTCGCGATGTCACGCGGTGCAGCACCGGCGGAAGCGGCCGAGCTCGCGGGCGCGAGTGCCGCTGCGACGATCGCGGGACGCCGGCCGACGGCGGCTGAGATCACCCGACTGCGCCCCGGACTCAACGGCCTCTTCGCTGCCGCGGGCGCGGGCGAGCCGGTCGTGTGACCCCCCATACGCCAGGATGGTGAGCATGCGCAGCTCCCGACCCCCGACCATGAACGACGTCGCCGCGGCGGCCGGGGTCGGGCTGAAGACGGTGTCACGGTATGTGAACGGCGCGACGAACATCAACCAGGAGCTGTCGGAACGGATCGGCGCGGCGATCGAGGCCCTCGGCTACCGGCACAACCTGGCGGCCGCGAGCATCCGGCCCGGGCGGTCGAGCAAGGTCATCGGGCTCATCATCAGCGACCTGGCGAACCCCTACTACTCGGTGCTGGCACGCTCGGTGGAGCGCGTGTGCACGGAACACGGCTACCTGCTGATGTCGGCGAGCTCCGAGGAGGACGCCGACCGGCACCGCCTCCTCGTCGACCGGCTCGTCGCGCAGCGCGTGGACGGCCTCGTCGTCGTGCCGCCACGCCAAGCGACGACGGCCTGGGCCACGAGCACGATCGTGCACGTCCCGATGGTGCTCGTCGACCGACCGACCGGGCCACTCGAGTCGGTCGAGGCGCACACGGTGCTCGCCGACAACGCGGGCGGAGCGACCCGGGCGACCGCGGCCATGCTCGCCGCGGGCGCACGACGGGTCGCGTTCCTCGGCGACTCGCTCGAGCTGTACACGATGCGCGAGCGACTGGCCGGCTACCACCGGGCGCTGGCTGAGGCCGACCTCGGCGGCGCGGCGGGGACGGGTCCGATCGAGCCGATCGTCTCCGACGGCGCCCACTCCGTCGAGGACGCTGCGGTGGTCGTGACGGGGTTCCTGGCGACGGGCGAGGTGGACGCCGTGTTCGCCGCGAACAACCGGGCCGCGATCGGGGCGGTGCAGGCGTTCGCGACGGCCGGGCGACGGCTTCCGCTCGTCGGGTTCGACGACTTCGAGGCGGCACCGCTCGTGTCGCCGCCGGTGTCCGTGGTGGCGCAAGACGTGGCGCTCATGGGCCGCGTGGCGGCGGAGACCCTCCTGGCACTGATCGCCGGCGAGGCGGGCCCGCCCGTGACCCACACACTGGACGTGCGTCTGGAGCTGCGCGGGTCCGAGCGCTGACGCCCTTCGACAGGCTCAGGGACCGGGAGGGGTGCTCTCAGGGACCGGGAGGGGTGCTCAGGGACCGGCGGGGTAGGTGAGGCCGTGGCCGAAACGGAAGAGCGGGTCCTCGGTGTCGTAGGGCACGTCGGACCGACTCGCCTCGACGGCCGCCATCGAGCGCGGCAGGTCGAACGGCAACCGGCCCTCCGGCAGCGCCCGACCGAACACGACGTCGAGGAACGCCGCGTCGCTGCCGCCGAAGCTCGCGACGAGCGCCGCGACCGCGTCCGCCACCCCGGTGAGGATCGCCGGTCGGTCGAGGAGCATGTCGAGCACCGTCGGCACCGCCAGCGCGAGCGCCCGCAACCGCTCGACCTCGTCGGCCGGGATGTCGAGCGATCCGGCGTGGAACATGGCCTCGAAGCCGCCGGGCCGCGGTTCGTACGGCGTCTGCATGCGCACGAGGGCGACGTCCGCCGAAGCCGGATCCGCGACGACCTCGCCGTACGCGGCGGCGACCTCGGGATCGACGCCCTCCACGTACAACCGCGGACGCGGCGAGCGCACCGGCAGCGTCTCCTCCACGTTCGTCAGGACGGTGAAGGCGCGGCGCTGTGCGGCCTCGCCGGCGGCGACGAAGTCCGCGCGCCCGACGATGCCGCTCGCGGCGCCCGCGTCGACGTACGGCTGCTCGAAGAGCCCGAGCACGAACTTCTCGCGCAGCAGTCGACGCACCGAGGCGTCGATGCGATCCTCGGTGATGCGCCCCTGTTCGACGAGTTCGACCACGAGCTCGGGTCGGGCCTCGCCACCGAACTGGTCGCAACCGGCCTGCAGGATGCGCTCGACCCGGGACAGCTCGTCGAGGTGCTCCAGGCCCCACGCCCGCGCTGGCATGTCCTGCCCCATGATCGACGTGTCGGTGACGAGTCCCCAGTCGGTGCAGACGACGCCTGCGAACCCGAGCTCCTCGCGGAGGAGCCCGGTGATGATCCCGTGGTTGAAGGCGAACGCGACCTCCTCGTGCTCGGTCCCGACGGGCATCCCGTAGTACGGCATCATCTGCGCGGCACCGGCGGCGATCGCGGCGCGGAACGGGATGAGGTGGTAGTCGAAGTTGTCGCCGGGGTACACCTGTTCGCGCCCGTAGGCGAAGTGCGGGTCCTCCCCGTCGAGCTGTGGCCCACCGCCGGGGAAGTGCTTCGTCATCGTGGAGACCGACTGCGGCCCGAGTTCGGCGCCCTGGAAGCCTCGGATGTAGCCCGCGACGAGTTCGGCACTGAGCTCGGCGTCCTCACCGAACGTGCCGCCGATGCGCGACCAGCGCGGTTCGGTCGCGAGGTCGACCTGCGGGTGGAGCGCCAGCCGGATCCCGACGGCGAGATACTCCTGCCTCGCTGTGTCGGCGAACGCCTCGACGAGGTCGGCCGATCCGATCGCCGCGAGGCCGAGCGTCTCGGGCCACTGCGAGAACGCGCCGGCACGGGCCGCCGTCCCCACGTTGTCGGTGAAGTGGTTGCGCGGGTCGGTCGACAGGGTGACGGGGATGCCGAGTCGCGTGCGCGAGGCGCGCTCCTGCAGGGCGTTGGTCCACTCGGCGAGGGCCGTCGTGTCGGGCGCGGTGCCGAGGACGTTGAAGTGGGACATGAGCTGCTCGCCGATCATGTGCTCGCCGCTCGCGAGTCCCATGTGCGGGTTCGCCTCGTCGATGGGGCCCGGGGCGATCATCGTCTGGAAGAGCATGCCGGCCTTCTCGGCGACGGTCATCCGTCCGAGGAGGTCCTCCACCCGGTCCTCCACCGGCAGGCTCGCGTCGCGGTAGGGCAGCGCCGGTTCATGCTCGCTCATGGGTGGTCCGTTTCTCGTCGGTGAGTGGGGCGGCGTCGGGATCACCCGGGCTCAGGCGAGCCGGAAGCAAAAACCGAACTCCGTTCGGGAACGGAGTGTGACTCCAGTATGCCCGCTGACGGGGATCACGCAAGACTCAGCCGGCGTGGTTCCCCACGGCGCGCAGCCCGTCGGCCAGCCAGTCGAGCGACGGGGAGACGCCTGGCGCGACCGGATGGCGATTGAGGTGACCATGGAGGACGCCCGGCTCGAGCCGACTACGGACGGGTGCACCGGCGGCCTCCGACGCCGCGACGAGCAGCTCCCCCGACGGCCGGAGGTCGTCGAACTCCGAGAGCAGGACCGACAGCGGCGGGCGGTCCGGGGTCACGGGGACGATTCCCGGCAGGGCGAGCTCGGGCACGTCGTCGAGTCGACCGACGTAGTTCTCGACCATCCAGTCGATCGACTCGGTCGGGAACCGCATGAAGTCCGGGAGGACCGCCATCTCGGCCAGGACGTCCGACGGCAAGGCGGGCACGACCGCGTGCAGGAACGGGTAGGCCAGCAGCACGGCGTCCGCACGACGATCGCTGCGGAGTGACGCGGCGAGCGCGAGGGCCGCTCCGGCGCTGGCCCCACCGATGGCCGTCCGCGAACCGGGAACGGTCGACCGCTCGTCGTCGAGCTGCTCCCAGACCGCGAGCACGTCGTCGAGCGGCACCGGGTATCGCGTCGTGCCGTCCGCCAGGCGGTAGTCGACGGAGACGACCTCGGCAGCCGATCGCGCCGCCAGTTCGGCGCTCACGACGTGCGCCTCCGGCCAGTCGAGCGTCCCCGCCGCGAAGCCGCCGCCGTGCACCCAGAGGAGCGCGACGCCACTGGGATCGGCCGGGACGTAGCGTCGGATCGGGACCGCACCGTGCGGACCGTCGACGACCTCGTCGGTGATCACCACATCAATCGGCGGGCTCCACGGCCCGTCGTCGCCGTACGCGATGAGTCGTTCTTGGAACGCCTCGTCGAGCGCTCCGCCGGCGGCGGCGCGATCGGCGTTGGAGAACCCGTCGAAGAGGCTCAGGCGGTCGCGGTAGTACGGATCGAGTGACATGCGCCGAGCCTACCCAGCCGACTCGGTCGACTCGGTCGGCTCAGACCGCGACGCCGCCGACGCGCTGGAGGTAGACGTCGATGGCGTCCCGGCTCTCCTGGATGCAGCCGAGCTTCGCATCCAGTCGCTCGCGATGCTCGAGCAACCGCTCCAGCACCTCCGCCGAGGGCGTCACCTGGTAGATCGTGTCGTCGTCCTCGAAGCAGGGCAGGACCTGGAGGATGAGCGCGGTCGGCATGCCGACGGCGATCAGCTCGCGGATGCGCTGCACCTTCGCGACGAGGTGGTCCCCGTACTCGCGGTACCCGTTCGGGCAGCGGGTCGGGCGCAGCAACCCCTGTTCCTCGTAGTACCGGAGCAGCCGCGGTGTGCTCCCGGTGGCCGCCGCCAGTTCGCCGATGCGCATGCAAGACCCCTTCGACCGAGTTGTGTCCTCTTGGAGCAGCCGTCGGTGCCGGGCGGATATTCCCGGGGCATCCTCGCCGGCTTGACCCTGCCACCAGTGGCAGGCCGGGAGACTCACCGACATGACCACCGACAGCGTGCGCACGACACGATCCACGACCCCTCCTGCCACCCGAACCCGCTCTCCCCTGCCGACCGCGCTGCTCCTCGCCGCCGTCGGATTCGTGACACTCCTCACCGAGGTGCTCCCGGCCGGGGTCCTCCCCGCGATGGCCGCCGACCTGGGCGTGTCGGAGTCGATCGCGGGCCAGAGCGTCGCCGTCTTCGCACTCGGCTGTATCGTCGCCGCGATCCCGATCAGCCGTGCGCTCGCGAGACTCGACCGCCGGACGGTCGTGCTGCTCGCCCTGGTCGTCTCGGCGCTCGCGAACGCCGGCACAGCTGTCGCGCCCGACCTGCTCACGCATCTCGCGACCCGGTTCGTCGCGGGGCTCGTGGCCGGCGTCGTCTGGGCGATGCTCCCGGGGTACACGCGCGGGTTCACCACCCCGGAGCGGTTCGGCTCCACACTCGGCATCGTGCTGTCCGGTGCCACGCTCGGCTTCGCGCTCGGCGTCCCGGCCGGCGCGGTCCTCGGTGAGGGGTTCGGTTGGCGCACGGTGTTCGGGATCGTCGCCGCCGCCACCGCGCTCCTCGGCGTCATCGCGGTCGTCGTCGCTCCCCGCGTGCCAGGCAGCGCCCCCGGGCGTTCGACACGCATGGGTGCGGCGCTCCGCATCCCCGCGGTCGTCACGATCGTCGTGGCCCTCGCCGTCTGCATCATCGGCCAGAACATCGCGTACACCTACCTCGCACCGGTCCTGTCCGCCCGCGGCACGCCCGTGCCGCTCGGGGTGCTCCTCGCCACCTTCGGTGTGGCGTCGGTCGTCGGGACCCTCGGCGCCGGACGGCTGGCGAACCTGCGCCTCGGGACGACCATCCTCACGGCCGCCCTCCTCGGGACCGTCGGCCTCGCCGTTGTGGCCTGGGATCCCCCGGTCGTCGTCCTCCTCATCGCAGCGGCAGGCTGGGGGCTCGCCTTCGGCGCCTACTCCGTGCTCTTCCAGGTGGCGATCGCGCGGGTCGCCGGGAACGCCGCGGACGCGGCCCAGTCGGCGCTCGTCACGGTGTGGAACTGCTCGATCGCCACCGGCGGGGCGGTCGGTGGGATCATCCTCGGAACCTGGGGTGCGTCCCTGCTCCTCCCGGCTGCGGCCGCGCTGACCATCGTCGCCATCCCCCTCTGCGCCGTGATCGCACGCGCCGTCCGCCGCGGGTGAACGACGGAGGACCCGGCACGCCGCAGCCGGGTCCTCCTAGACTCGACAGGATGCCCGTTCCGTTCCTGCACTCGCCGAACATCCTGTTCGACACGGTCGTGGACCGCACGGAACGGCTGTCCCCCGGCTTCGTCCGCCTCACCCTCGCCGGTGCCTCGCTCGTCGACTTCGCCCCGTACGAGCGGGACCAGCGGATCAAGATCCTGCTGCCGGGAGACGACGGTGCGTACCCGGACGGACTCCACGGCGGCCTGCCGGAGCACGCGTGGCGGCGCGCCTGGCGAGCGCTCCCACCGGCGGACCGCCCGGTGATGCGCAGCTACACCGCCCACCGCGTCAGGCCGGCGCAGCAGGAGGTCGACCTCGACGTGTTCATCCACGAGCCGGCCGGTCCGGCGAGTCGTTGGGCGCTCGGGGCGCGGCCGGGCGACCGGTTGCTCGTCTCGGGGCCGGACGTCCGTCGCGGCGACCCGACGCACGGTGTCCAGTGGGCGCCCGGTACCGCGACGACCGTGCTCATCGCCGCCGACGAGACGGCCTTCCCCGCCGTCCACGGGATCCTGCGCTCCCTCGACGAGGACGTCCGCGCCCACGTCCTCCTCGAGCTCGGCGATTCCGCCGACACCGCCCTGCTCGGGCCACTGCTCGAGCGTCACACGGTCGAGGTCCATGAACGGGCCGGGCGGCCTGGCGGTGACGCGCTCGTCGCCGGCATCGAGCAGTGGCTCCAACTGCACGGGTCGTCGGCGGCGACACTGGGCACGGACTTCGCCGCCTGGCTGGTGACCGAGAGCACCCGGATCCCTCTCCTGCGCGCTGCGACGACCGACCACGGGATCGATCCCGAGCGCGTGCACGGGCAGGGCTACTGGAACGCTCGCCCCAGAACCACGCCCGAATGAAGGTTATGCTTGCCTTACTTGGTCGCGTCCGTCGCGGCCCGTTCGAAAGGTGATCCGTGCCCCTCCCCCTCGCCCATCGTCGACGTCTCGTCGCCGTCGCCGCCCTCTCCATCGCCGCCCTCGGCCTCTCCGCCTGCAGCAGCTCGAGCGCCTCGACCCCCTCGGACACCGCGACGAGCGCGACCCACGTCATGGAGCACGCCCACGGCGAGACCAGCATCCCCGACGCACCCAAGCGGGTCGTCGTCCTCGAACCGGTGCAGCTCGACACGACCGTCGCGCTCGGCATCACCCCGGTGGGCGCAGCGGTGCTGAACGAGACCGCCGGCGTCCCCGCCTACCTCGGCGAGCAGGCCGCCGACATCCCCACCGTCGGGACCGTGGCGGAGCCGAACGTGCAGCTGATCGCCGCTGCGAAGCCTGACCTCATCATCGGCACCGAGTCGCGGCACTCCGCCCTGTACGACCAGTTGTCTGAGATCGCACCGACCGTGTTCATGGCGACGCAGACCGACCCCTGGCGCGACAACGTGCAGTTCGTCGCCGAGGCACTCGGTGACCCGGACGGCGCGGACGAACTCCTCGACGCCTACGACGCACGCTGCGCGGAGATCGCGAAGGAGCACGACACCGCCGGCAAGACGGCACAGCTGATCCGCCCGCGCGACGGCGTCCTCACGCTCTACGGCCCCACCTCCTTCGCCGGCAGCACCCTCGATTGCGCCGGGTTCACGACGCCCGAACACGCCTGGGAGGACATCTCCCTCGACCTCTCCCCCGAGCGCGTACTCGAGGCGAAGGCCGACCAGGTCTTCGTGACGAGCGTCGACCCCGACGACACCTCGACACTGCCGGCCTCCCTCACCGCGAACTCGGACGCCTTCCCCGAGCTGCACCTCGTCGACCAGTCCTTCTGGATCACCGGCGTCGGCCCCCTCGGCGGCATGGCCGTCCTCGACGACCTCGACCGGCTGCTCTCCGACGGGTCGTGACGAACCCGACCGCGATCCTGACCGCCCGCGACACCTCGGTGAGGAGGCGGGCGCCGCAGCGACACCGCCTGCTCGCAGTACTGCTCGCGGGCGTCGCGGCGCTCGCGGTCGCCGTCCTCCTGTCGCTGTTCGTCGGCGCGAACCCGATCGCACCGGATGACGTCCGTGCCGCGCTCCTCGGCACGGGCTCGGACGAGGCGGACTTCGTCGTGTGGGATCAGCGGGTGCCACGCACGGTCGCGGCGCTGGCCGTCGGCGCGGCCCTGGGCGTCGCTGGCGCGCTCATGCAGGCGTTCACCCGGAACCCGCTCGCCGACCCCGGCATCCTCGGGGTCAACGCCGGGGCAGGCTTCGCGGTCGCCGTCGGCCTGGCGTTCCTCGGCGTCCGGACGCCGGGCGACATCGCCTGGCTCGCGTGCGGCGGGGCGCTCGTCGTCACCCTCGTCGTGTACGCGATCGGTTCGGGCGGGCGCGAGCAGTCCTCCACCGCCCGCCTCACCGTCACGGGTGTCGCCTTCGGCGCCGTGCTCGCCGGACTGACGACGGGGATCGCGATCACGCACCCCGACGCGTTCGACCGGATGCGCGGCTGGAACGCCGGCAGCCTGCTCGAACGCGACCTCGGTGTCGTCGTGCCGGTCCTCCCCTTCCTCGCCGTGGGGCTCGTCCTGGCCGCGGCGAGCGCGCGGAGCCTCAACGCGATCGCCCTCGGCCCGGACGTCGCCAGAGCACAGGGCGTCAGCGTCACGCGCAGTCGCATCCTGGTGCTCGCCGCGGTGACGCTGCTCGCCGGCGGCGCCACCGCGATCGCCGGGCCGATCGCCTTCGTCGGCCTCGTCGTGCCCCACCTCGTGCGCTGGTCGGTCGGCAGTGATCAGCGACGCATCCTCGGGGGTTCGGTCCTCGTCGGCTGCGTCCTCGTGCTGTGCTCCGACGTCGTCGGACGGATCGCGGTGCTCCCGGGCGAGATGCCCGTCGGGCTCGTGACCGCGTTCGTCGGGGCGCCCGTCCTCATCGCGCTCGCCCGACGCAGAACGGCCTCGGGCCTGTGAGCACGACACGGGAACGGGAGACCGCACGTCCGATCACCGGGCGCCGACCGGCACGACGGACCCGTATCGTCTGCGCCACCGCACTCCTGGCGATCGTCGTCGCGGCGATCGCCGGTCTCGCGCTCGGCGACTACCCGCTGACCACCGAGGAGGTGATCAGCGTCCTCACCGGACGCGTCGACGGCCTGGCCCGCACGGTCGTGCTGGACTGGCGCCTGCCCCGGGTCCTCGCGGCGATCGGCTTCGGTGCAGCGCTCGGTGTCTCGGGAGCGATCTTCCAGACCCTCACCCGGAATCCACTCGCGAGCCCCGACATCATCGGCCTCGCGAACGGTTCGTTCACCGGGATGCTCGTCGCGCTCCTCCTCCTCGGCGGTAGCTGGCCGGCGTTGATGGCCGGGTCGTTGCTCGGCGGTCTGGCTGCCGCGGTCGCGATCTTCCTGCTGGCCCTCCGCCAGGGCTTGCCGGGGTTCCGGTTCATCGTCGTGGGCATCGGCGTCTCGGCCATGCTCGCCGCGTTCAACAGCTGGCTGCTCCTCCGGGCCGACCTCGACGTCGCGCTCTTCGCGGCGGCCTGGGGCGCGGGGACGCTCAACACCGCGACCGCGACCGTCGTCTGGCCGACACTCGCGTGCCTCGTGGTGCTCTTCGCGGTCCTGCCGTTGGCCGCCCGTCCGCTCCGCCAGCTCGAACTCGGTGACGATGTGGCTGCCGCGACCGGGGTGCGCCTCACCCGCGAACGCGCCATCCTCATCGGCCTCGCGGTCGCGCTGGTGAGCGCGGTGACCGCCGTCGCCGGCCCGATCGCCTTCATCGCCCTGGCCGCTCCGCAGATCGCACGCCGACTGACCCGCTCGCCGGGGATCCCGCTGGCCGCGACGGGGCTCGTCGGCGGCGTCCTGCTCCTCGCGTCCGACCTCGTGGCCCAGCATCTGATCCCGCTGACGGTCCCGGTCGGCGTCGTCACCGTGGTCGTCGGCGGGCTGTACCTCACGCAGTTGCTGCTCCGCGAGCGGCGGCACTGAAGGTCGGGTCCGAACCACTCAGCGGGCGTCGTCGAGCTCCAGCAGTTCGCCGACCGTGCAGTCGAGCGCCCGGCAGATCGCCGTCAGGGTCGAGAACCGGATCGCCTTCGCGCGGTCGTTCTTCAGCACCGAGAGGTTCACCACACTCACCCCGACGAGCTCGCTGAGCCGGGCGAGGGTGAGCCCACGGTCGGCGAGCAACCGGTCGAGGTTGCAGTGCACACCGGTCGCGACGTCCTCCTCGGGCGTCGGCACCATCAGACGAGTCCCTCGGTGTCGGCGCGCAGGCGCTCACCGGCGCGGAAGGCGATCGCGAGGCCACCGACCGCCATGGCGACGAAGAACGGGATCCAGGTGAGCGGATAGGGGGTCCCTTCGACGGCGCCGTCGGTCGCGACAGCGAGCGCCCCGTTCGAGGCCATCGTGCCGAACCAGGTGTCCGCGATCCACCCGCAGAGGATGGCGATCGAGGCGATCGAGAGCAGCCGTGCGTTCCCGGGTGCGAAGGCATCGCCACGCAGCAGACGGCGGAAGAAGCGGAACGCGCAGACGATGACCACGAGGTTCGCGATCGCCGGCAGGATCGCGGCGAGCAGCACACACACGAAGGTCGCCACCGGGAGGTCGGCGACGACGACCGAGCCCTGGTCGATCGTGAAGGCGCCGGTTCCTGCCGCACCCGGCAGGACCGTGTCGACGGCGTCGAAGAACACGGGCACCCGGGTCCCGTCGGTGCCGAAGACGTCGAGCAGCCGGAGGACGAGCATGACGACGACGGCCCCCGCCGCGACGACGGCGGCACCGAGCACGGACACGAGGTCGTTGCGGGTGGAGCGCTGGGTCTTCGCAGCCTGCCAGGCCGCGTGGTCGAAGCCGGACGGCGTCGGGCGATCGGTGGACTCGGTCATGATCATCACATCCATATCGATTGTCGTTGGTATCGATAAACGATATGCCGAGATCGATCAGAACGCAAGAGCGGGCGGAGCGCAGGTCCACCCGGCCGGATCACCCTGCTGATGCCTCGTCGAGCGCGTCGAGCTCCCGCAGCGCCGCCTCGGCGCGCCCGAGTCGATCGGCCTCCGGCTCCTCCCACCATTTCGGGCCGCGTTCACCGAGCCCGTGCTTGGCGAGGCCGACCCGGCGGCGGGCAGCAGCGACCGCGTCGTCATCGCCTGCCCGCTTCGCGACGCCGACGCCGGAGCGCCCGCGGCCGAGGTGGGACTGGAGGGACGCGACGAGTTCCGACGGCAGACTCGGATCCGTCCGGCGCCAGCGTCTACCGTTCACGACGAACCAGTGGTCGTCCTCCTCCGGCCCGTCGTCCGATCGTGGCGTCACGGGTGCCTCCTGGAGACGACACAGGGCCCGGCCCACCGCGAACGCGGACGAGACCGGACCCTCGAGGTCATGATGGCGCGATCAGCCGTTCTTGACGGCGTCGAGCACGCCCGCCCAGCCGAAGGCGGAGATGGCGTCGGCGAAGGTCGAGTCACCGCGCCCCTCGCCGATCTGCTTGCCCGAGGCGTCGCGGACGACGACCGTGTGGTCCTTCTCGGCCTCGGTGCCGTTGCCCTCCTCGATGAAGTCGATGTGGATCTCGCTGTCACCGAGGGTGCCGGTGACCGTGGTCGTGGCGTCCTGCTCGGTGGTCTTCGTCGTGAGGAACGGACCGCCGCCAAGTGCCGCGAGCGCCTCGTTGATCTGGTTCGTGAGCGATGAGGTGTTCATGTGTCTCTCCCTACGGTGATGAAGAGTCCAGGCTAGTGAGCGGACCCGGGAACGGCGGGAGCATGGCGCTCGTGCACGAGATGTGCGATGGGGCGACCGGAGACGGCGACAGGACACGTCGGCCGGACTCGCCACAGGAGCAGAAGATCCGCCTCACGTCAACGGTCGGCGCCATCCAGGTGCGGTCGGAGCCACGAGTCGTAGGCTGCGAGCCACGCAGACCGGCACCCCGACACCGACGGGCCGGTCGACGAGACGAAGGAGACCCCATGGCCGGAGACACCGACCCCTACACGACCCTCAACAAGCTGCTCGCGGACTTCCGCTTCGCGATGCTCACCACGGTGGACCTCGACGGCAAGCTCGTCGCCCACCCGCTCACCGTCCAGGAGCGCGAGTTCGACGGCGACCTGTGGTTCATCGTCGGCAAGGACGCCTCCGCCGTGCAGCAGCTCGACGTCAACCCGAACGCCGGCGTCACGCTGAGCTCGGACAGTTCGTGGGTGTCGCTCGCCGGCACCGCCGAACTCGTCGAGGACCACGCCAAGCTGGAAGAGTTGTGGAACAGCGTCGTCGAGGCATGGTTCCCGGACGGCCCCTCCGACCCGCGCGTCGGTCTGCTCAAGTTCTCGGCCGACAGCGCCGAGTACTGGGACAGCCCCGGCGGCAAGATCGCGACCGCCGTCGCGTTCGTGAAGTCCAAGGTCACCGGCGAGACCTACGACGGCGGCGACAACGCGAAGCTCGACCTGTAACGAGCGGTCGCCTGAACACCTTCAGGCACGTTCGTCCGCCAGGACACCGCCGAGGATGCGGGCCGCTTCATCGAAGCGGCCCGCGTCCTCGCCGGAGTAGTTGACTCTCACGTAGGGCCCCGCGGGTTCCGCAGGGAACCACTCGGTGCCGTCCGAGACAATGAGCCCACGGCTCTCGCATGCGCGGACCACGCGCGGCACATCGGTGCCCTCCGGGAGCCGCAGCCACAGGTTCAGTCCACCGAGCGGCAGCCGCTCGAGGTGCGCCGTCGGGGCGTGCTCGCGCAGACTCGCGACGAGCAGGTCCCGTCGGGCACGGAGGAGCGGTCGCAGACCGCGGAGGTGCGACCGCCACCCGGGCTGGGTGACGACGTCGAGGGCGGCGGCCTGCAGGACCCCGCTGATGTACATCGACTCGGCGGCCAGGTCGGCCAGGATCCGGTCGTGGGCCGGGCCCCGGGCGATGACGGCGGCGACGCGCAACGCGGGCGAGACGCTCTTGGTCAGCGACCGCAGGTAGATGACGTGGCCGTCGTCATCGAGCGCGGCGAGCGGCCGGGCATCGACGTCGATCGCGAGATCGTGGGCCCAGTCGTCCTCGACGAGGAACGCGCCGTGTCGCCGGACGATCTCGATGATCGCGACCCCCGTCTCCGGCGACCAACGACCTCCGGTCGGATTCGCGAAGGTCGGCTGTGCGTAGAACGCCCGCGCACCGGTGTCCTGGAACGCGCGCTCCACGACGTCCGGGTCCGGTCCGTCGGGACCGGTCGGCACCGGGACCAGCGTCACGCCCGCCTGCTCGGCCGCGAGGATCGCGCCCCAGTAGCTCGGCGACTCGATGAGCATCGGCTGCCCAGGGCCGACGAGTGCCCGGAAGATCGAGCTGAGTCCACTCTGACTGCCGGAGATCACGATGACGTCCCGGCCGGTCGGCGGCGCGACCCCGGGCGGTGCGGCTGCCGCGAGGTCGGCTGCGAACCACGCCTGGAGCTCCGGCGAGCCGGCCGCCGGCGATCGGGTCATCGCCACGTCGGTGCGGGCGGCGCGCGCGAGCGCGGCGCGGACCAGCCGTTCAGGCAACAGTTCTCGGGCGGGGTATCCGGAGTGCATCGCGATCGCGGCGGGTGCGACCGACCGTTGCGCCGAGGACAGCGCGCCAGAGCGCCACGGGAGCGCGCCGAGCGCAGCGGTCTGCCAGCCGTAGTCCACCGACCGCGCCGGACGAGCCGCCCGCACGAAGGTGCCGACGCCCGGCCGACTCTCGATGAGCCCTCGCCCGGCGAGCTGGCGCATCGCGTTCTGGACGGTGACGGGGCTCGCTGCGAACTCGGCGGTCAACGCCCGGTTGGAGGGCACGCGTGCACCCGGAGGAGCCGCTGCGATCCAAGCGGTCATGGCGGCGACGATCCGCCCGGTGCTATCGTTGTCCATGAGTCTACAGAGTAGCGTTATCGCGACACCGACGCGAGTGTTATCCCGCAGCGGGCTCGGCTGGGGCGCCCTCGGCGTCCTGGCGTTCTCCCTCACGGTCCCCGTCACGAAGGTCGCCCTCGTCGGCCTCTCGCCGCTCTTCATCGGTTCCGGGCGCGCGGTCGTCGCAGCCCTGCTCGCCGCGATCACCCTCGCCACCATGCGAGCGCGGCGACCGACCGGTGTGCAGTGGGCGCGCGTCGCGATCGTCGCCGGCGGCGTCGTCGTCGGGTTCCCGCTCCTGACCTCCTTCGCGCTGACCACCGCTCCCGCCGGTCACAGCGCCGTGGTGATCGGCCTCCTCCCGGCGGCGACGGCGGTCGCCGCCGTCCTCCGGGGCGGCGAGCGCCCGACGCGTCGCTTCTGGATCTTCGCCGGCTCGGGCGCGGTCGCGGCGATGGTCTTCGCCTCGGTGCAGCACGGCGGCCTGGCCCCGATGGCCTGGTCGGACCTCCTCCTGCTCGGCGCCGTCGTCGCAGCCGCGATCGGCTACGCGGAGGGCGGACTGCTCGCACGGGAGCTGGGCTCCTGGCAGACCATCTCCTGGGCGCTCGTCGTGGCATCACCGCTCATGGTCGCCCTCACGGCACTCGCGGTCGTCCAGCAGCCGCCGACCGCAGCCATCGGCAGCTGGCTGGCGTTCGGCTACCTCGGCGTCGTGAGCATGTTCCTCGGCTTCTTCGCCTGGTATCGCGGACTCGCGATCGGCCCGATCGCCCGGGTCAGCCAGATCCAACTCGTCCAGCCGGTGCTGAGCATCGTCTGGGCGGCCCTCATCCTCCGCGAGCGACTCGACTGGGCCACCGTGCTCGGCGGGCTCGTGGTCATCCTGTGCGCCGGCCTCGCCGTCCGCACCCGTCTCGACCGGAAGTGACCCCACCATGCGCCACACCCCCACCTACCTGATGACCGACGTTGACGAGGTCAAGCGCCTCATCCGCAACCACCCGTGGGCGACGTTCGTCTCGCCTGCGAGCACCGGTCTCGTCGCCTCCCACTACCCGGCGATCCTCGAGGAGGACCGGGACGAGCTGTCGATCGTCAGCCACTTCGGCCGACCGGACGAGCGCTCGCACGAGCTCGGCGAGCACGAGATCCTCGTCATCATCCAGGGACCGCACGACTACGTCTCGCCGAGCTGGTACCCGGAGGGCCAGCTGATCCCGACCTGGAACCACGTCACCGCGCACCTGTACGGCACGCCCGAGGTCCTGAGCGAGGACGAGAACTACGAGATGCTCTCGCGACTCACCGACCACTTCGAGGACCATCGACCGGACGGCCGCCACCTGTCCCAGGACGAGGCCGGCACCCGGCGGGCCGCGAAGGGCACGGTCGGCCTGCGCATGCGTGTCAGGCGGTTCGACGCCCGCGCGAAGCTCAGTCAGAACAAGGCGCCCGAGGCGGTCGACGACATCACCGCGCACCTTGCGGAGCGGAATCCGGCACTGGCCGAGGAGATGCGCCGTCAACAGGATCGGCCGCCGGCGGGGCACTGACCCGACGGGCACCGATGCGACCGCGGGCGTCGCTCACGAGCACGAGGGCGACGCCCGCCGCACTGAGCAGGAACCCGCCGGCCGTCAGGAGCGTGAACGGCTCCCGGAACAGGAGCGCACCCACGACGGCGGTCGTCGGCGCGACGAGGAACAGGAGCGCGTTGAGGACCGTGACCCCGATGCGACGCAGCAGCCACCAGTAGAGCCCGTAGGCCGAGAGCGTCGGGACGAGCGCGAGGAAGAGCGTCGTCAGCCAGAAGGTCGCGCCGCCTGGCGGCACCGCCTCACCCGTCGCGAGGGCGAGCACCGCGAGGAGCACCATGGTCGCCGTCGCGTGGACGGTCAGCGCGAGGAGGACCGGGGATCGGTGCGGCGAGCGCCGTTCGAGGATCGTCGCGGTGATGAGGCTGGCCATGGCGAGTGCGGGCAGGGCGTAGGCGATCGGCGGCGCGTCCGAGGCGCCGAACTGGGACTGCACGATGAGGAACACTCCGACCGCGCCGATCCCGAGTCCCAGCCACTGGGCACCCGGCACCCGCACGTGCAGCAGCGGTCCGGCGAGCGCCGCGATGACGAGCGGCTGGACGGCGTCGATGAGCGCGGTCGTCCCGGTCGAGATGCCCACGGCGACCGAGGCGTAGACGAACACGACGTAGCCGAACTGCGCGAACAGGCCGATGACGAGCTGCGAGCGCAGCTGAGCCCGGGTGGCGTTCCGCCACTGCCCGCTCAGCACCAGCACGATCGCGAGCCCCACGGCGAGCGGGACGAACCGCCAGAGGAGCACGGTGAGCACCGGCACGTCCTCGGTTCCGATCTTCGCGACGATGAACCCGGAGCTCCACGCGAGGACGAACCCGATCGCCGCGAGGGGGACGATGACGGCACGAATCATCCGCGCCACAGGTATACCGATCTGTCTACTCATCCCCGCAGTATACAGACTGGTATAGTTTTCGCATGACGGTCGACACTCCAGAGCTCGCACCCCTCACGCCGGGCGCCCGACGCGTGCTCGATGCCGCCTCCGTGCTCTTCTACGAGAACGGCATCCACGCGGTCGGCGTCGACACCATCGCGGAGGCGGCCGGGGTCACGAAGAAGACGCTCTACGACCGTTTCGGCAGCAAGGAGGCCCTCGTGCTCTCCTACCTGCAGCATCGCGACGCGCGCTGGCGTATCTGGGTCGACGAGTTCCTCGCCCGGCATCCGGAACCCGGGATCGACCGGGTCCTCGCGATCTTCGACGCGGCGATCGGCTGGTCGGACGACAACAGCCCCAAGGGGTGCAGTGCCGTCAACGCACGCGCGGAGATCCCCGACCACGCGACGAGCGGCCTCGTGCTCCCCGAGGTCACCCGGCAGAAACAGTGGCTGCTCGAACGCTTCGCCGAGCTCATCACCGAAGCCGGCCTGTCGGACGCCGGAGCGCGCGCCCGCGAACTCATGTTGCTCTACGAGGGCGCGATCGTGACGGTCGGGATGCGCACCTTCCGCGAACCGTTCGAGACCGCCCGCGCGATCGCCGGTCGACTCCTGGCCGCCTGACCGGAGCCGGGCGCGGCCTGTCGGCGACCACTCGACATCGCGTAGGGTCTCGGGATGGACTTCACCGACGACGCCACCGCCACCGACCGCATCGCCATCGTCACCGGGGTCGGGCGCCGCCGCTCGATCGGCGCGGGACTCGCCACCGGTCTCGCCGCGGACGGCTGGAACCTCGTCCTCAACGCCTGGCGACCCTACGACGACCGCGTGGGCTACGAGCGGACCCCCGACGACCCCGAGTCGATCGCCGACGAGTGCCGTGCGCTCGGTGTGACCGTCGAGCTCGTGCTCGGTGACCTCGCAGACCCGGCGTTCCCGGCCGAACTCGTCGAGCGCGCGGCGCAGCTGGGTCCCGTGTCGGGGCTCGTCATGTCGCACTGCGAGTCGGTCGACAGCTCGATCCTCACGACGGACCTCGACAGCTGGGACCGCCACTTCGCCGTGAACGCGCGGGCGACGTGGCTCCTCATCAAAGCCTTCGCCGAACAGCTCCCGGTGCAGGAGACGCCGCCCCGGGTGGCCGGTCGCATCGTCGCGCTCACGAGCGACCACACCGTGCACAACCTGCCCTACGGGGCCAGCAAGGGTGCGCTCGACCGCATCGTGACGGCCGCGGCGGTGGAGCTGGGCGACCGCGGGGTGCGGGCGAACGTCATCAACCCGGGTCCGATCGACACGGGCTGGATGACCGACGACATCCGCCGCTGGGGAGCCGAGGCGACGCCCGCCGGCCGACTCGGCACGCCGTCCGACACCGCCGACCTCGTGCGCTTCCTGTTGTCGCCTGCAGGCTCCTGGATCAACGGCCAGGTGCTCTCGAGCAACGGCGGATTCAACGTCGGTTAGGAACGCGTCCACCCGTCGACCTGCGCGCGGACACCGGCGATGTCGGCCGGCATGACGCGACAACAGCCGCCGACGACCGTCGCCCCGGCCTCCAGCCAGGCCTCCACCTCGCCGACCCCGGCGGCTCCACGCCAACAGCGGGCGTCGGCGTCCCAGCGCTCGCCCGAGTTCGGGTAGACCACCACCGCCTTGTCCGTCACGGACCGCGCAGCGGCGATGGCCGGGAGGACCTCGTCCGGGTGCGAGCAGTTGACACCCACCGCCTGGAACTCGTCGATCCCGTCGACCAGTCGGAAGCCCTCCGCCATCGGCTCGCCCGAGCGGAGACGACCACCCTCCACCGTGAACGACAACCACGCAGGCACTCCCGAACCCCGCACGAGCTCAGCGAGCGCCGTCGCCTCGTCGAGCGTCGGAATGGTCTCGAGGGCGAGGAGGTCGGGGGCCGCGTCGACCAGTACGGCCAGACGCCGCTCGTGCCACCGCCGGAGCTCGGTCCGGCTGAGACCAGAGGAACCCTCGTACTCCGAGCCGTCGCCGAGCGTCGCGCCGTACGGACCGACCGACGCGGCGACGAGGAGCGGGCCGTCGGGGTCCGATTCGGCCCGCGTGTCGCGCGCCCCACGCGCCAGCTCGACGCTCGACCGCAGGAGCCGTTCGGTCTCCGGAACCGAGATGCCGATCCGATCGAACGCCTCGAAGCCGACCTGGTACGACGCCGTGATCGCGATCTGCGCACCCGCGGCGAAGAACTCCTGATGAGCATCCTGAATCGCCCCAGGATCGTGCGCGAGCAGCGCGGCGCTCCAGAGCACGGTGGACACGTCTCGGCCGCGCGCTTCGAGCAGCGTCCCGAGACCGCCGTCGACCGTCCAGATGCCGCGCCTCAGGTCCATACGTCCCATTGTGCTCGCGTCGCAACCCGATGAGGCGCCACTGGACACCTGGTATCGTCTATACCCGTCCAGAGCCGAGAGGACGCGTTCTCCCCGAGAACGACCCGCCACCCGACGTGCAGCTCCCCCGAGCTCCGTGCCAGTGCAGCATGGCGATCCTCCGGCATTTCTCGGGCACTGAGCGACTACGCGAGTGCCGAACGATTCAACACGACTGTCAGGAAACGAGTACTGCTTGTGAACTCCAGCGACAACGCGGCATCATCGTCCCCCGCATCCCCCTCCCCCAGAACCGGCCGGAAGCCGGCCCGCAAGACCAGGCGCCTCCGCGTCGACGACGTCCTCGTCGTCAAGACGTCCAAGGTCCGCACCGCCATCTCGGGCACCGTCGTCGGCAACTTCATGGAGTGGTTCGACTTCGGTATCTACGGCTACCTCGCGGTCACGATGACCGTCGTCTTCACCGAGGGCCTCCCTCCTGAGGCCGGCATCCTCGTCACCCTGTTCGGTTTCGCCGTGTCGTTCCTCGTGCGTCCGCTCGGCGGGCTCGTGCTCGGACCGCTCGGCGACAAGATCGGCCGGAAGAAGATCCTCTTCCTCACGATGTCGATGATGGCCGCGGCGACCGCCCTCATCGGCGTGCTGCCGACCGCCGCCCAGATCGGGCTGTGGGCGATCGCCCCGCTGTACCTCCTCAAGATGATCCAGGGCTTCTCGACCGGCGGCGAGTACGCCGGCGCGTCCACCTATGTCGCCGAGTTCTCGCCCGACCGCCGACGCGGGTTCTGGGCGTCCTGGCTCGATGTCGGGTCCTACGTCGGTTTCGCGGCAGGCGCCGGGACCGTCGCCCTCACCACGCTGATCGCGGAGGGCCTCGCCGGCCCCGACGCCATGACCGAGTTCGGGTGGCGCATCCCGTTCCTCATCGCTCTGCCGCTCGGTGCGGTGGCGGTGTGGTTCCGCCTCAAGATCCCCGAGACCCCGGCCTACGAGGTCGCCGAGACCGCCGGCGGCATCGAGGCGGAGCACGAGGACCCCATGGCCCGCCAGGGGATCTTCGGGATCTTCCGTCACTTCTGGCGCCAGATCCTCATCGCGATGGCGATCGTCGCCGCGACGAACACCGCCGGCTACGCGCTCACGAGCTACATGCCGACCTACCTCGAGAAGGACGTCGGGGTCTCCAACCTGACGGCCGCGGTCGCGACCATCCCGGTCCTGCTGATCATGTCCGCCTGCCTGCCGCTCGTCGGCCGGATGTCCGACAAGCTCGGCCGCAAGCCCGTCTACCTCATGGCCGTCGGTGCGACCCTCGCCCTCATGGTGCCGGCGTTCGCGGTCATGCAGATCGGTGAGATCTGGGCCATCTTCATCGCCCTGTTCATGGTCGCCGCCCCGGTCGCCCTGTGGGCGGGACCGTCTGCGGCCTCGCTGCCGGCGTTCTTCCCGACGGCGTCCCGCTTCGGCGCGATGGCGATCGCCTACAACCTGTCGGTCTCGCTCTTCGGTGGCACGACGCCGCTGTTCAGCGAGTTCCTCATCCAGGTCACCGGGAACACCTTCATGCCCGCGTTCTACATCATGTTCTTCGCGGCGGTGGCGGGCGTCGGCGTGCTCACGATGCGGGAGACGGCTCGTCGTCCGCTCATCGGCTCGGTGCCGACGGTCGAGACGAAGGCCGAGGCGGTGGAACTCGTCAAGGGGCAGGATGACAACCCGCTCATCGACACCCACACGATGCCGCTCGACATCCTGCCGCCCGCGTCGACCACCGGCGCCGCGGCGGACGGCCGGGACGGACGCGTCACGACGCCCGCCGGCTAGCGGGTTCTTCGACGCGTTCGTCGAGGACGACGCGTTCGGTGATCACGATCGGGGCGGGTGCGCGGTGCGCATCCGCCCCGTCGCGTCCGACCCGTTCGAGCAGCGCGGCCTGCCAGCCACCGCTCGCGACCGGCTTCGCCGGGGCGGACGGCACGGTCGGGTCCACCTGCACCTCCGACGTCGTCGAGTGCTCGAGCTGCGCTACCGGCCCCCGCTCCTCGCCGAGCGCCTCCTGGATGATCCGCCGGGGATCGAACTGTCGAGGGTCGAGGCGTTTCCACTCGGTCGGGTCGAACTCCGGTCCGAGCTCCTCGGCTGCTCGCGCCTTGGTCGAGGCGACGAGGTCGCGGACGGTGCGGACGAGCACTCCGAGTCGCTTGGCGTACACCGGCAATTGTTTCGGACCGATGAGCACGGCCGCGAGGATGCCGATGACGATCAGCTTGTCCATGGTGAGTCCGAACACGATGCGCTCCGATGATCAGGGGGCAGGGGTGTCGGCGCGGGGGTCGGTGTCGGCCGACACCTCGTCCTTCAGGATGCGTGCCGACTGCCCGACGCTGCGCGCGAGGCTCGGGAGCTTCGCGGCGCCGAAGAACAGCAGGATGACGGCGAGGACGATGAGGGCGTGCCAGCCGGTGAGGTTCTGGAGGAATCCCATGAGGAGTCCTTTCGGGTCGATGCGGGTCGGGACGGGAGGGTGTGGTGGCGCCGCGGTCAGCGTCCGCTCGGCGGCGTTCCTCCGCCGCCGCCAGCCCCGCCACCGCCGGACGGGGCAGCACCGGCGGTCGGCGTGGTCGTGGTGTCCACCCGGACGGTGAGCGCCACCTGATACCCGGAGGTCGCGTCACCCGTCACCGTCGCGAGTTGCAGGGCACCGCCGTCGTCGCCGAAGACGTTGTCGTCGTCGAGACTCACCTGGGCGAGGTTCGCGCTCGAACCGTCGTAGCCCGACAGGGCGTAGACGGTGTCGCACGCCGCCTGCGGGAGGGCGACCTGCGAGGTCGCGATGGCGTTCGCGGAGTCGGAGATGTCCGCGACCGTGGGGTACACCTCGAAGTGGATGTGCGGCCACCGGCCCGAATAGCAGGCCGGGAAGATCGAGGTGTACGAGACGGTCCCCGAGCTGTCGGCGACCTGGACGCCGCGGAGGTAGGTCTCGTCCTCGATCCCGTCGGAGTACATCGAGTAGCCGCCCGACGCGTCGCAGTGCCAGACGTACACGGCGACGTCGGCGAACGGGGCGTCACCGTTCGCCATGTCGAGGATGGTGAGCGAGAGGGCCATGGGGACTCCGCTCGCGGTGGTGCCCGACCCGATGCTCGACCGGATGTCGCTGCGGACGATGCCGGACTCCTCGAGCACGTCGGCTCCGTTGGAGCCGTCGCCCGGGTAGGGGCCTGCGGTCTCGTCGGGGATCTCGCCCGATGGGAGGCCGCCGGTCGCGGTCGCGGTGCCCGTGTCGGTACTCGCGGCGCCGGAGCTCGTGCTGCTGCTGCCGGACGCCCCGGTGGAGCAGGCGGCGAGCGCGACGGCCCCGACCCCGGCACCCACGAGGCTCAGCACCGTGCGCCGGCTGACGAGGGTTCCGAGGTCGAACGCGACGCCCTGGTCGACGACCTCCTCGTCGGCCCGGTCGAGCAGACGGCCCTCGTAGGCCGGGCCGTCCGGGGTGGTCTCGGGTGCTGGGATCCTGCTCATGGTGCGCCTCGCCTTCGTCTGCGATCGGTGGTCTCGATCGGTCGTGAGACGAGCATCGGCGTGGCGGCTATGGGCTTCCTATGAGCCGTCCATACGTCGTCGATGGGTCTGCTGGGCGGTTGCCGAGTCCGCATCGTCCCACCAGGCGAGGACCCGGGAACCGATGAGCGTGAGCCACTTCGACGGCTCACCCTCCGGCACGTCGGTGTCGAACCAGACGCGTCCGGGGAGGACCCGTCCCTGCAGCCAGATCCCGTCCGACCGCCGTGCCGCGCGGACGAGCTCGACGGCGTCGGCGAGGCGCGGATCCGGGGGTGTGCCGCCGGCGAGAGACGCGTCCCGGAAATGGTCGAGGGCGGCGAGGGCGCTGTAGCGGTGGCGGTTCGGGTAGACGAAGTGGTCCACGAACGGGCCGACCCGCTCACCCGTCGTGGCCCGGTTGAGGAGTCGTCGCGTCAAGAGGTACTCCTCGCCACCTTGCCGGGCCTCACGAACACTCGAGTCCCCCGTGTACGACTCATACGCCAGGAGACCCCGCACCGCGTTGAGGGTCGAGTGGAAGGAGGACCGCACCGAGTCGCCCTCCTCCGCCTCGCAGTTCCAGCCGCCGTCGGCGAGGCGATGCGTGGAGAACCAGGCGGCGAGCAGGGTGACGTCGACGTCGAGCCAGGCGCCGTTGGCGAGCGTGAAGGAGTTGATGCAGACGTCGACCTCACCGCCCCAGTACGGCAGATCGTCGTACTCCCAGCGACTGTTGGCGGTCAGGCGCTCGGCAGTGTCGGTCAGGGCCCCGGCATCGACACCCCATTCGCGGAGGTCCTTGAGCGCCCAGGTGGTCCCGACCCAGGGCTGCCCGGGCTCCTCCTGCTCGGCACTGCCGAAGAACCCGGCCGGGAAGTAGGCGCCGCCCGCCCACTGTCCGTCAGGGTCCTGATGCGCGAGCAGCTCGGCACCGAACCCGGTCGTCGCCACGGTGCTCCGCGTCGCCTCCCAGACCTCGGGTGGCGCTCCCGCCAGGTCTCGTTCGACCTGCCACCGGATGGCCGGGTCGGCGTCGAGCAACCAGTCGAGCAGCTTCGGATCGATCGCCATGCGGGAACGCTACTCCCCGGTGGCGCGCTCCGACAGGGCGGATCAGCGCGGGGTGGCCTTGAGCCCGTTGGGCGGCCCGTCGCGGTCGGACGCGGTGCGCGGCACGTCGTACCGCACGAGGGCGTCGGCGCGTTCCAGGCTCGGTTGCACGCTCATCAACACCCGTTTGAGCGGATCGATGTCCCAGGCGATGACGAAGTACGCGTCGGCACCACCCCGATCACGGCGCCGTTCGATGACCGCCTTCGGGATCACCGGGTCGTTCCGCATCACGAGCCACGTGTCGTGGTCGAGCCGGATCGGACGCGGGCGGGTCATGGATCGAACATACGTTCGAATGTTGCGTGAAGCAAGTCGACAGTGGAGTTGCTTAACTTTGCTTAACCGCTTGACCATCTTCACGGTACCTCGCTACGGTAACTGCGTAACCGATTAACCACTCACTGCAGAGGACGTCATGAACCAACGAGGGTTCCACCAGCCGAACGGCGCATGGGTCGGAGACGTCATCCCCTGGCAGGAGGACGGTGTCTTCCACCTCTTCTACCTGCACGAATCGCGTCGCGTTCCCAAGATCGGCATGCCGTGGCATCGCGTGACCACCCGGAACCTCGTCGACTTCGACGAGCTCGGTGAGGCACTGCCGTCGGGCGGACCGTCCGCGCCGGACTTCAACGTCTACACGGGCAGCGTCATCCTGGACCCCGATGGGATCCACCACGTCTTCTACACGGGACAGCACCCGGAGCGCCGCGGTGCCGACGGTCTGGCGCTGCAACTCGTCATGCACGCCGTCAGCACCGACGGCATGCGCACCTGGGAGCGCCGGGAGGCCGACACCTTCGGCGCCACCGCAGGGTACGAGACCGCCGACTGGCGGGATCCCTTCGTCTTCTGGGACGAGGACGCGGCCGTCTGGCGGATGCTCATCACCGCCCGACACGCACACGGCCCGGAACGGCGTCGCGGCGTCATCGCCCAGTGCACCTCCACCGACCTCTCGACCTGGGAACCCGTCGAGCCGTTCTGGGACCCGCGCCGCTACATCGCCCACGAGTGCCCCGAGGTCTTCCAGTGGGGCGACTGGTGGTACCTCGTGTCCTCCGAGTTCAGCGAGTCGTTCACAACGCGCTACCGGATGTCGCGCACCCTGCACGGCCCCTGGCTCGTCCCCGAGCACGACACGCTCGACGGACGCGCCTACTACGCGGCGAAGTCCGCCTCCCGCGACGGACGCCGGTTCTTCTTCGGCTGGATCGCCTCGCGTGAGGGAGCCCACGACGCGGGCGCCTGGCAGTGGGCCGGCACCATGTCGGTCCTCGAAGCGGAGCAGCGTGCGGACGGCACCCTGGCCTTCCATCCGCCCACCGAACTCCGCGACACCTTCGCGCCCGCCGACGAGCCGACGGACACCGTCGTCACCTCGGGCACGGTCCTGAGCGCCCCCGACGGGTACGCCGACGCCCTGTCGGCCGTGGACGCACCGAGTTCCTTCCGGCTGGTCGCCCGGTTCGACATCGCCCCCGGCACGACCGAGTGCGGTGTCCTTCTCCGCGCGAGCGATGACGGCGACGAGGGCTACGTCCTGCGCCTGGAGCCGAAGCGCGACCGCCTCGTGTTCGACCGCTGGCCCCGCTCCAGCACCGGCACGGAGCAGTGGCAGATCTCGGGTGACGTCCCGTTCGTCGTCGAACTCGAACGCCCCTGCCACCTCGCCCCCGGCTTGCACGAGCTCGAGGTGATCGTCGACGGCGACCTCTGCGTCGCGACCGTCGACGACGCGGTCGTCCTCAGCACGCGCCTCTATGACCGACCGGCCGGTCGCGTCGGCGTCTTCGTCGGCGAGGGGACCGTCACCGTCGAGGCGTGCACGCTCCTCGAGCGCGACGGCGGCGGCTCCGACGACGACCCCACCTCACACCGACTGCTCACCAGCACCACGTCCTGATCCCGACACCACGCTCCGCCGCCTGCACCACCACCCGCACACCCGCACCCACCTGTGATCGATCAACGGAGATTCCGACCATGCCAACCACCGCACGCCCCCGCACCATGCGCCCCACCCGCAGCACCGCCTTCGTGGCCCTCGTCGCCGCTGCAGCACTCGCCCTCTCCGGTTGCGCCGGCGGATCGAGCGCCACGGACCCGACCGACGTCGACCCGAAGGGCGACATCGTCCCCCGCGAGATCTCGTGGCTGCTCTCCCGCCCGGCCGACGGCGGGGTGATCACCGCGATGGAGCAGATCGCCGACGAGTACGCGAAGGACCACCCCGGCTTCTCGCTGAACCTCATCACGACCCCCGACCGCCCGTCCTACGTCCAGAAGTACGAGACCCTGGCGGCCGCGAACAAGCTCCCCGAGCTCTTCGACACCGACGCGACCCCGTTCGCGCAGAAGCTCGCGAAACAGGGCCGCATGGTCGACGTCGACCTGCTCCTCGAGGACCTCGGTCTCGCCGACTCCTACCGCGAGGCTGCGCTCAACTACCAACGGTTCGACGACGGCTCGCTCTACATGGTGCCGTTCGAGTTCCAGCTGGAGTTCTTCTGGTACAACCGCTCCCTGCTCGAGGACGCCGGTGTCACCGTCCCGGCCACGCTCGACGACTTCCCCGCCATGTGCAAGGCGCTCCGCGCCAAGGGCGTCACCCCGATCGCGCTCGACGGCCAGGACCAGTGGCCGCTCGAACGCTACATGGCCTACTACCCGTTCCGGATGGCGGGTCCCGAGTACATCCAGGACCTGAAGGCCGGGAAGGCCTCCTTCTCCGACCCGGCCGGGAAGGCCGCGGCCGAGTGGCTGTACGACCTCGGGCAGGCCGGCTGCTTCCAGGAGGGCTTCTCCTCGACCGGTTACGCGGACGCGCAGGCGCTCTTCACCTCGGGCAAGGCCGCGGTCTACAACATCGGCACGTGGGAGCTCTCGAACCTCGCGACGGATGCGCTCGACCCCGGCGTCCGTGACGCGGTCGGCACCTTCACGCTGCCGACCATCGACGGCGCCGTCACCGCCGACAACGAGTACGTCACCCCGTCCGGCATCGGCATGGCGGTGAACGCGAAGACGTACGACCCGCTCGTCCGCGACTTCCTCGCGTTCGCCCTCGAGCGCTACCCGGAGCTCTACGCGGCGACTGGCGCGCTGTCGCCGACGACCTCCGCGCAGACCACCGTCCCCGCGAACGCGACCGAGCTGTACGCCAGCTCCGTGGCGCAGGCCGACGGCGTCGGACCGGCGATCGCGATGCCCTGGGACACCCAGCTCGACCCGGCCACGAACACCCGACTCCAGCAGGAGCTGACCCTGCTCGTGCAGGGTGACATCACGCCGGACGAGTTCATCGCGACGATGGACGCGGCCCTCACGGAGAACGTCGATGACTGAGCTCACCCAGACCGCGGTGGGCGCGGCACCGGCCCGCCCACCACGGCGGCGGAAGCCGATGTCCACCTCGATGCTGCCCCGCCGGTCGACCTTGTCGGTGCTCGTGTTCCTCGTGCCGCCGCTCCTCCTCTACGGTGTGGCGGTGCTCCTGCCGATCGTGCAGTCGCTGTTCCTCAGCCTCTTCTCATGGGACGGCATCACGGACATGGCGTTCGTCGGACTCGACAACTACGTCAAGATGCTCACGCGGGACGACGTCTTCTGGACCTCCTTCGGCAACGCCCTCGGCTACCTCGCGATCTGCCTGGTGCTCCAGCTCGGCGGCGCGCTCCTCGTCGCCGGGCTGCTCACCGCCCTCCCCCGGGCCCGCGAGCTCGTCAAGACGCTCTACCTCCTGCCCGCCGTCATCTCGACGGTCGCGATCGCCATCCTGTTCCAGCGGCTGTACGCCCTCGAACCGGTCGGGCTGATCAACCAGCTGCTCGCGTGGGTCGGACTCGGCGACCTCCAGACGGCCTGGCTGTCGAACGTGCAGACCGTCCTCGCCGCGGTGTCGATCCCGGAGGGCTGGCGGTTCACCGGCCTGTACATGCTCATCATCTACGCCGCCCTCATGGCCGTGCCCCGCGACCTCGAGGAGGCCGCCCGGCTGGACGGCGCCTCCTGGTGGCAGATCTTCTGGCGGATCCGCTTCCCGTACATCCGGCCGGTGTGGATCACGACGACGGTCATGGCGACCACCTTCGCCCTCCGCGGCTTCGACATCCCGTACCTGCTGACGAACGGCGGGCCCGGTCAGTCGTCCGAGCTGCTGACCACCTACATGTACAAGACGGCGTTCGTCCACACGGATTACGGCTACGCCAGCGCGATCTCCATGTTCATCGTCCTCGAGTGTCTCGTCGCCGTCGGCCTCATCTTCCTGCTGCTCCGACGGAAGGACAAGTCATGACCGCCACCCTCCCCGCCCGGCCGACCGAACACGTCGCGCCCCCGGCGGCGTCGACACCGAAGCGGAAGCCCCGGCACACCCCGCGCGTGCGGGTGCAGCGGACGATCCTCACCGTGACCGTCGTCGCGATCGTGCTCGTCCAGGTCTACCCGCTCGTCTGGTTGCTGGTCACGAGCTTCCGGACGGCGGCCGACTTCGCCGGTGGCAACCCCTTCGCGCTGCCGTCCGAGTGGACGCTCGACAACTACGCAAGGGCGTTCTCGACCGGCAACCTCGGGCTCAACATCGTCAACAGCCTGATCGTCACCCTCGGGTCGAGTGCCCTGATCGTCATCGCCGGCATGATGGCGGCGTACGCGCTCCAGGTCCTCGGGTTCCGGTTCAGCGGGCTCGTCCGCGGTCTGTTCCTCCTCGGCATCATCGTGCCCGTGCAGATCGCGCTCGTCCCCCTGTTCATCGACTACTCGCAGGTCGGCCTGCTCGACACCCACCTGTCGATGATCATCCCGCTGGCGGCGTTCGCCCTGCCGATGGCCGTGTACCTGTTCTCGTCGTTCTACGAGTACATCCCGAAGGAGATGTACGAGGCCGCGTCGCTCGACGGGGCGGGTCCGTACCGGATCTTCGGACAGATCACGTTCCCGCTCTCGGTCAACACGATCATCACCGTCGTGCTCGTCAACAGCATCTTCATCTGGAACGACTTCATCTTCGCGAACACCTTCGTGCTCTCCGACGGATTGAAGACCATCCCGCTCGGCCTGCAGAACTACATCGGGGCGATGGGGAACACTGATTGGACGGCGACGTTCGCCGCCGTCTGCGTCACGGTCACACCGCTGCTGTTGGTGTTCCTCGTGTTGAACAAAGCGATGATCAGCGGCCTCGAGAGCGGAGCGACCAAGGGATGAGCAGCACCGACCAGCCGAAGCCCGGCTCAGACCACCCGAAGAACACCTCGGGCATCACGATGCGCGACGTCGCGAAGGCCGCCGGTGTCTCCGTGGCGACCGTCTCGCACGTCGTCAACGACAAGCCGGGGTCGCGGATCGGCGAGGACGCCAAACGTCGGGTGCACGAGGCGGTGGCGGAGCTCGGCTACCGGCCGAACGCCCTCGCGAAGACGCTGTCCCAGGGGCACTCCCGGTTCATCGGCCTCGTCGCCGACGCGATCGCGACCACCCCGTTCGCCGGCCAGATCATCCACGGCGCCCAGGACGAGGCGTGGCGCCACGGCTACGTCCTGCTCGTCGCCAACACCGACGGCAACACGGCCGCCGAGGAGGAGGCGATCGCGATGATGCTCGAGCACCAGGTCCGCGGGATCCTCTACTCCACCTGGTTCCACCACGAGATCACCGTGCCCGAGGCACTCCTCCAGACCGACACCGTGCTCGTGTACTGCTACGCCGCCGGAAGCGGGCTCCCGGCCGTCGTGCCCGACGAGGAGCAGGGCGGGCGGACCGCGACCGAGGCGCTGCTCGCGGCCGGCCACCGACGGATCGCGTTCGTCAACACGACGACCCCCTCACCGGCGCAGACCGGCCGGCTCGCCGGATACCGCTCGGCGCTGCAGGCGGCGCAAGTGGCGTTCGACGACGCCCTCGTGATCCCGGCATCACCGGAGCAGGAGGGTGGGTACGCGGCGACCGCCGAGGTCGTCGACTCAGGCGCCACCGCGGTCTTCTGCCACAACGACCGCGTGGCGATGGGACTCTACGACGGGCTGCGCGAGCGCGGACTGCGGATCCCCGACGACATGGCGGTCATGGGGTTCGACAACCAGGACGTCATCGCCGCCCACCTCCGGCCGCCGCTGTCGACGGTCGCCCTCCCCCACTACGAGCTCGGAGCGGCCGGCGTCCGTCGGCTGCTCGGTCTCGACGCCGCGCTGCCCGCCGGGCCGCAGCTCATCGCCTGCCCGGCCGTCCCGCGGCACTCCGTCTGAGGGCGCGACCGTGCACGACGAGCAGCACGCCTTTCCACGGCCCGGCTTCCACCTGACGCCACAGCGGAACTGGATGAACGACCCGAACGGCTTGGTCTTCCATCGCGGGCGGTGGCACGCGTTCTTCCAGTACAACCCGGAGGGTGGCGACTGGGGCAACATGAGCTGGGGTCACGCCTCGAGCGTCGACCTGCAGCACTGGGACGAGCATCCGGTAGCCCTGCGGTACACCGCCGAGGAGCAGGTGTACTCGGGATCCGTGGTCGCCGCGGGTCCCGACGGGCGCCTCACGGCGTACTACACGAGCGTGTCCACCGACGGTCGGCAGGCGCAGTCCCGGGCGACCAGTGACGACGACGGGCTCACCTGGCAGCGCGACCCGGAGAACCCGATCCTCGACCGCGGCTCGCACGCCTTCCGCGACCCGAAGATCATCCGGTACGAGGACGCCACGGGTTTCCGCTGGATCATGCTCACGGTGGAGGCCGTGGAGCGTCAGGTCCTCGTGTACTCCTCCACCGACCTCCGCACCTGGGAGCACCTCAGCACCTTCGGTCCCGTCGGTCCCACCGGCGTCGTGTGGGAGTGCCCCGACCTCATCCCGCTCGCGGTCGACGGACGCCCGGACGAGGTCCGGTGGGTCCTGCTCCTCAGCACCAACCCGATCGGCGACGTGCAGGACCCGGACGGGTCGTCGATGAGCTATCTCGTCGGCGACTTCGACGGCTCGGTGTTCACGCCTGAGCGGGCCGAGCTGCAGCGGCTCGACCACGGTCGGGACTTCTACGCGGCGGTCGGGTTCGACCTCGCTCCGGACGGTGAAGCGGTGATCCTCGGTTGGATGGGCAACTGGCGCTACGCCGCCGACCTCCCCGCCTCGCCGTGGCGGGGCGCGATGTCGCTCCCGAGACGCCTGTCCTTGACCACGGTCGACGGCGAGCAGCGACTCGTGCAGGAGCCACCGGCCTTCGTCAGGGAACGACTGGCCGCGATCGACCCGACGACCGTCGCCGTGTCCTCGGACGCCGTCGACCTGATGCTCGAGGGTGACGGCGTGGTCGAGTTGCGCTGGGATCCGTCGGTCACGGGTGAGTTGCGGCTCCGGCTGACGGCCGACACCGACGGTGCGGTCCTCATCGTCCACGACCCGGCGACGGCGTCACTCTCCGTCACCCGGTCGGGCGGTGCCATGGACACGGTGCACCCCGACTTCGCCTCCACGGGCACCGTCCCGCTCGCCGGCGACCGGCCGGCGCTGCTGCTCCTCAGCCTCGACGGCCCGCTGCTCGAGCTGTTCGTCGACGGCGGTCTCGCCACCGTCTCCGACCTCGTCATCCTCGGGAGCGGACGACCGACGCTGACCCTCGCGAGCGAACGCGCCAGTCCCGTCTCGGTGGCCGTCGCCGTCCTCGACCGGGCGACCGCCACCGACCAGGTGCACGCGCTCGCCTGAGCAG
Organism: Plantibacter sp. H53; assembly: GCF_001650455.1. Classification (NCBI taxonomy): domain Bacteria; kingdom Bacillati; phylum Actinomycetota; class Actinomycetes; order Micrococcales; family Microbacteriaceae; genus Plantibacter; species Plantibacter sp. H53. The sequence goes on along the minus strand of NZ_LWCT01000007.1, from coordinate 84,230 downwards.
TCCTCCACCGCACGATCCAGCACCATCCCGCCACGGGTGCCTTCGGCGCGCCCGCGGCACCGACGAAAGGAACAGCAATGACGCACGACCTCTCCCGCCGGACCGTCCTCCAGGGCGCCGGCCTCGGGGCGCTCGCCCTGTTCGCGAGTACCGGCACGCCCCTCGCCGCCCAGGCGGCGACCACCGCCCAGGCGCAGGCCTCCCTCAGATCGGTGTTCCACATGACGCCGCCGTCGGGGTGGCTCTGCGACCCGCAACGACCGGTGTTCACGAACGGCGCGTACCAGCTGTACTACCTGCACTCCGGCCAGAACAACGGTCCGGGCGGTTGGGATCACGCGACGACGACCGACGGCGTCGCCTTCACCCACCACGGGACCGTCATGCCGCTGCAGCCGGACTTCCCGGTGTGGTCGGGTTCCGCCGTCGTCGACACCGCGAACACCGCCGGTTTCGGTGCGGGTGCGGTCATCGCCCTCGCGACGCAGCCCACCGACGGCGTCCGGAAGTACCAGGAGCAGTACCTGTACTGGTCGACGGACGGCGGCTTCACGTTCACGATGCTCCCCGACCCGGTGATCGTGAACACCGACGGACGTGCAGCCCAGACCCCGGCGGAGATCGAGAACGCCGAGTGGTTCCGGGACCCGAAGGTCCATTGGGACGCGGCCAGGAACGAATGGGTGTGCGTCATCGGCCGGGCGCGCTACGCGGCCTTCTACACCTCGCCCGACCTCACGACGTGGCAGTTGCAGCACAACTTCGACTTCCCGAACCACGACCTCGGTGGCATCGAGTGCCCGGACCTGTTCCAGATGCGAGCGGGCGACGGCAGCTGGCACTGGGTCTTGGGCGCCAGCATGGACGCCTACTCGATCGGCCTGCCGATGACCTACGCCTACTGGACGGGCACGTGGGACGGGACGCGGTTCACCGCCGACGACCTCACCCCGCAGTGGCTGGACTGGGGCTGGGATTGGTATGCCGCCGTCACCTGGCCGAAGGCGGAGTCGCCCGACGACCGCCGGCTCGCGATCGCGTGGATGAACAACTGGAAGTACGCGGCCCGCGACGTCCCCACCGACGCCTCGGACGGCTACAACGGCCAGAACTCCGTCGTCCGGGAGCTGCGACTCGAGGCGCAGTCCGGTGGTCGGTACAGCCTGCTCAGTTCACCCGTGGACGCTTTGGCCGGGTATGCGACCTCCACCGTCTCCCTCCCGGACCAGACGGTCACCGGGAGCGCCGTCCTGCCCTGGAGCGGCCGGGCGTACGAGATCGAACTCGACCTCACCTGGGACACCGCGAACAGTGTCGGTCTCTCCGTCGGTCGTTCGGCGGACGGCTCCCGCCACACCAACATCGGGAAGGCCGGGGGCGAGCTCTACGTCGACCGCGCACCGTCCGACCTGGCCGGCTTCTCGCTGCAGCCGTACACCCGGGCCGCGGCACCGATCGACGCGGCTGCACGCTCGGTCCATCTGCGGGTCTTCGTCGACACGCAGAGCGTCGAGGTCTTCGTCAACGCCGGTCACACCGTCGTCTCGCAGCAGGTGCACTTCGCCGAGGGCGACACGGGGATCTCGCTCTACACCGATGGCGGGCCACTGATCGCCTCGGCGATCACGATCCGCGAGTTCGGCACGGCGATCTGAGGCGAGCGCGCGCATCCATACGTCAGGATGGACGGATGGATCTGCAGAACCTGGTCGAACACGGACATTGGACGACGGCCCCTGCGGCGGTGACGACGGAGCCGGACGGTTCCCTGCACGTCACCGCCGTCGAGAGCAGTGACGCCTGGCGGCACACCTCGTACGGTTTCGTCCACGACACGGAGCACGCGCTGATCGCGCCGATGCAGCGACGGGCGGCAATCGAGGTGTCGTTCGTCCTCGACGGCTCCGAGCAGTTCGATCAAGCCGGCGTGTTCCTCCGCGCCTCCGAGTCGACGTGGATCAAGGCCGGGGTCGAGGTGTCCGACGGGGTCGCCCAGCTCGGTGCGGTCGTGACGCACGGGACCTCCGACTGGTCGGTGGCGCCGGTCCCCGACTGGCTCGGACGAACGGTCACCGTGCGCGCGAGCCGCGACGGTGACGCCGTGATCGTACGCGCACGGGTGGACGACGAGGACTGGCGACTGGTCCGCGTCGCCCACCTCGACCCGGAGACCGACGTCGAGGCGGGGCTGTTCTGTGCAGCCCCGACGCGCGCCGGCCTCACGGTCCGGTTCACCGCGGTGCGTCTCGGTCAGCCGGACGACGCGCTCCACGGCTGACCGTCTGTGCGGTCGCGGCATTGCGCTCCGCGAGCTGCGCGAACGCGGCGACGAGCTCGGGCGGCTCGACGACGTCGATGTCGGTGTCGAAGCGGTTCAGGGAGGCGGCGAGCGCCACCCACGACCATGCGCCGGCGGTGTAGCGCGTGCGGTCCGGGCCGAGGGGCTCGGCGATGCCGTCGCCGACGAACGGTCGGACCGCCTCGAACGGCAGGTGGAGCACGACGGTGCCGACACAGGGCCAGGCGTCGGTCTGCTCGGATCCCTTGAACCTCGCCGCCACGAACGCCTGCACGTCTCCACCCGGCACCTCACGCGGACGGAACCGCGGTCCGGTCGGCGTCCTCGGCACGATGCGGTCGGCGCGGAAGATCCGCCAGTCGTCGCGGTCGAGGTCCCAGGCCACGAGGTACCAGTGCCCCTGGGAGGTGACCAGGTGGTGCGGCTCGACGCGCCGAGGCGGTTCCGGGTCGTCGTCGGATCGCCCGAACCGGAGCACCTCCCGCGCGCGGATGGCCGCGGACAGCGCGAGGAGGATCGGCACGGCCACCTGCGGGGTCGGTCCGTCGCCTGAGCGGGGCACCGAGGTGACCTCGAGGGCGTCGAGTCGATGCCGCAGCCGTGACGGCAGGACCTGTCTCACGGTCGTCAGTGCTCGGAGCGCCGGCTCCTCGAACCCGGATCCCGCGACGGCTGCGGTCTGGAGGGCGATGGTGAGCGCGACGATCTGCTCGTCGTCGAAGAGCAGTGGCGGGAGTTCGCTCCCGGCGTCGAGGTGGTACCCGCCGTCCGGCCCCATCGTGGCCTCGATGCGATACCCCATCTCGCGGAGCCGGTCGACGTCGCGGCGGATCGTGCGGTGACTGACGTCCAGCCGGTCGGCGAGCAGGGCACCCGGCCAGTCGCGCCGTGCCTGCAGGAGCGAGAGCAACTGCAGGAGTCTGGAGGTCGGTGAGGCCATGGTGCGAGCGTAGTCCGAGTGCAGGACATGATCTGTCCTAGACGCCTGAGACAGTGGTGCTCGACCGGGAGGAGCCCGGCACGACTCGAGGAGCACACATGAGCATCACGACCACGACCCACCTCAACTTCCAGGGCGACGCCCGCGCTGCGCTGGAGTTCTACCAGTCCGTCTTCGGCGGGCGGACGACGATCGCGAGCTACAGCGACGTCGGGATGCCGAAGGACGCTCCGGGCGCCGACCTGGTCGTCTTCGGTCAGGTCGAATCCGAGGACGGCTTCCGGGTGATGGCGTACGACAGCCCCGGAGCTCCGGCGGCGTCCCTGATCGGCACCGGAACGACCCGCCGCGAGCACGGGACGACGGTCACCGAGCAGCCCTGCTTCGTCGCGGTGCGTGGCGAGACGCTCGCGGAGGTCGAGGTGTTCTGGAACCGACTCGTCGTGGGAGGTTCGGTCGTCGAAGAGCTCGCCGCGTCCGCCTGGAGCCCCGGCTTCGGCATGGTGACCGACCGGTTCGGCGTCACGTGGGTGCTTGACGTGGCAGCGGCCGATTGAGGCGTCCACGTCCGTCCTGCGAGACAGGGAACGGGCCGGTGCGGACGATCGTGTCCACACCGGCCCGTTCCGGTCGTCGGGTTGCGACTCAGCGCACGGTGTCGAACCGCTGACCCTCGGGCTTCGAGGGCAGGAGGAAGAGGACGAGCAGGATGATGCCGCCGACCGATGGGATGAGCGAGAAGAAGTAGAACGGGCCGGGGAAGTTGGCGTCGTGGAGACGGCGCCAAGCGAGGGCCAGGTTCGGGACGATGGTCGCCAACCAGATGAGGCCGAGGAGGACGACACCCGTCAGGATCAGCGGAGCAGCCCCGGGGATCTCGAGGATGCCGGGCTGGGTGTAGTAGGTCCGAGAGCCGGTGCTGCTGTCGAACACGACGGCCTCGCGCTGCGCGGCAGCGGACGTCGCGCCGATCAGGACGCCGGTGAAGAACAGGATGTTCGGGATGAGCGTGACGAGGAAGACGAACAGCGTGACCCACCAGTACTCGCTCCGAGAAGCACGGCCGGTGAAGGTCGCGTACTTGCGGAGGTAGCGCTTGACCGCCTGCGGGAACGTCGCTCCGTAGAGCGGGAGCGTCAGGTCATCCGGGGAGGCGGCGCCGTGGATCGGAGCGGGCGCGTACGGCTGCTTGTACGTCGGCGTCGCGGGGTAGTCAGGGGTGGCGTTGGAACTCATGGTGTCTTTCGATCGAGGTACTCGGTAATGAGACCCTGGCATAACACATGTGCACCTCAGAACAACTTGCGCGACCGACCGATTTCGGGCATGCTCCGCGGCATTTCGGTGATCCTGATCCAGTCCCCGAGTACCCGCTCCGGCCTCACGTCCCTGAGCCTGTCGAAGGGCACACGAGGACCCTTCCACATCCGACCCGACTCGACATCTGGAATGTCAGTGGTCCATGGTGGACTCGTCCCATGACCGAGACCACGCTCAGCGCGATCCGCGCAAGCGACGAATACGCCGCGCGTCTCGCGGAGTTCTCGGACGAGTGGGCGGACCTCCACCGCCAGCAGGCCGTCCTGGACGCACGGAAAGCGCGCCTCCTCGCCCGCTCAGCTGCCTACGCGGACGCCTTCGCCGACGCCACCGTCCCGGCGATCTTCCCGCCGGCCGAGCGCCAGGCCTTGTCCCGCCGCTCTACCTGTGCAGCCCTCGCGATGGCGACCCGGATGCCGGAGCGGACGATCCAGCGTGCGACGAACGACGCCGAACGACTTATCAACGAAGCACCGGCGGTGCTCGAGTCGCTCGAGGCAGGCCGCATCTCGGCGCGGCATGCACAGGTGATCACGGACCAGCTCTGCGACGTCCCTGCCGCCGGTCGGGCGGTGTTCGTCGAGCAGGTGCTGCCGGTCGCCGAAGGCGCGACCGTCTCGTACCTCCGGCAACGCGCCCGCGTCCTGCGCGAGCGCCTCCATCCGGAATCGATCACCGCCCGAGCCGTCCGCTCCGAGGCGGATCGCCGGGTGGAATTCGAGCCCGCAGCGGATGGCATGGCCTGGGTGCATCTCTTCACCACCGCGCCCATCGCCCAGGGCATCATCGAACGGGTTGAAACGGCCGCCGCCGAGTCACGCGCAGCGGGCGACACCCGCACCTGCGCACAACTGCAAGCGGACGCCCTCGCGGCGCTCGCCCTCACCGGTGTCACGCCGGAAGATGTCATGTCGAGCCCGGTGCTCCCGCATCCGATCGAAGTGCAGGAGCACATCACGCCCACGGTGCAGATCACGGTCCCGGCGGTCAGCATGGCCGGTGTCTCCGAGGCGCCGGCAACGCTCGACGGGTACGGCCCCATCGACCCGGAGACCGCCGCACGCATCGCGGTGAATGCCCCGAGCTTCACCCGGATCCTGGTTCAGCCTGAAACAGGTGCGGTCCTCTCGGTCGGGCGGAATCAGTACCGCGTTCCGGCCGACCTGCAACGCGCGGTCCGGCTTCGGGACAGCACCTGTCGGGCACCGGGCTGCGGCAGACGGGCCAGAGCGTGCGATCTCGATCATTCGGTCGCGTGGGAGGACGGAGGGGCGACAGATGTCGGGAACCTCGCCTGCCTGTGTCGGCATCACCATCGCATGAAACATCTCCCCGGCTGGAGCCTCGACCACAAACCGGGCGGCGTCCTCGAGTGGACGACACCTGACGGCAAACACCACCGGACGGAACCAGACCCCGCCCCGTTCTGACCCCGCCGACGAAGGCTCCTTCGTGGTCACTTCGACAAGCTCAGTGACCGGAAGAAGTGTGCTCGGATCCGTTTCGGTCCCTGAGCCTGTCGAGGGGCAGTCGGGTAGGGACACCTCGGCGAGCGGAAGCGGTCCACGCGGGGCACTTCCGGTCCCGCCGCCGGCCAGAGCGCACGCCGAACCGTGTCCCGGAAAGCGCTTGCCGGATGCACGCTCGCACCGGTAACCTCGTCCGGAACCCCACTCGGAAGGTCGCGATGCTGCGCCGAAACGACACCTCCACCACGCCGATCGTCGTCAACGACAACGCCGCCTGGTGTTGGTTCCAGGACGAGCGCGCACTCGTCGATCCAACGTCGAACCTGCTCGTCGTCGGCTCGATCGCGTCAACGGGCGGCGTCGACGGCGAGCAGCGCGGCGGCAACGTCGAGGTCACCGTCGTCGACCTCAGCACCGGCACCGCCGACATCGTCGTCCTGCACGCACGCCTCGAGTCCGACGACCACGATGTCCCGGCTCTCTGGCGGCGGCGCGACGGGCGCTGGCTCGCGATGTACACCCGCCACAAGACCGAAGACCTCACCCGCTGGCGCATCAGTGAACCGGATGACCCACGCCACTGGGGGCCCGAGCAGACGTTCGACTGGAGCGCACACACCGGTGGACTCGGCGTGACGTACTCGAACCTCCACGAACTCGACGGCCGCCTGTACTGCTTCGCCCGCGCCGTCAACGACGACCAGTGCGCGCTCGTGTCGGACGACGACGGCGACACCTGGAACTACGCCGGCAAGCTCTTCACACGGCCGAAGGTCGGTTACGTCAACGGCTACACGCGCTACGTCTCCTCCCCCGGTCGCATCGACCTCATCACCACCGACCACCACCCGCGCGACTACGACAACAGCGTCTACCACGGCTTCCTCGACGCCGACGGGCTCCACCGGACCGACGGCGCGGTCGTCGACCCGCATCCGTTGCGTGGCGACGCACCCTCGCAGGTCGAGCTCACCACCCTCGTCGCCGCCGGCTCACGAATGCCCGACGGCGCCAGCTGGGCCGGCGACCGACTCTCCCACTGCTGGACCGTCGACGTGCGACGAGCCGCCGACGGCACCGTGGCCGCCGTCGTCTCCGCCCGCGCCGACGACGGACCAGCGCATCCGGACGAGGCGACCGAACGCCTCCGGCCCGTCCTGGACCACCGGTTCCTGTTCGCCCGCCTCACGCCCGGCGGCTCCTGGCAGGTGCACCCGCTCGCCCTCGCCGGCCCCGGCCTCCTCCCGCACGAGCAGGACTACACCGGACTCGCCGCCATCGACCCGGACGACCTCGATTCGCTCTACGTCTCGACGCCGATCGATCCCCGGGACGATCAGCCGCTCGCCCACCACGAGATCTTCCACGGTCGCACCGGCGACGGCGGAGCGACCTGGACGTGGACGCCGCTCACGGAGGACTCGGACGTCGACAACCTGCGTCCGATCGTCGCACCCGGTGGCCCCTCGACGGTCTCGCTCCTGTGGTTCCGCGGGGACATGGCGAGCTCGCAGGACCACCGGTGCGAGGCCGTCCTGCTCAGGCTGCCACGCACCGAGTGACGACCGGTCGCTCGGGCCAGGACACCCCGCCACTGAAGTCCGGATGCTTCCGGAGCTCGGTCCGGATGAACGGCCAGCTCACGCCGTATGACGACCGGTCACTCCGGCCAGGACACCTCGCCCCTGAAGTCGGGATGCTTCCGAAGATACGCCTGGATGAAGGGGCAGTACGGGACGATCGTCAGTCCTCGCTCGACCGCATCGTCGAGTGCCGCAGCGGCGAGGACGCTGCCGAGCCCCTGTCCGCCGAAGTCCGGATCGATCTCGGTGTGCGTGAAGAGGATGCGACCGGGCTCCTCCCGGTACCCGGCGATCCCGGCGACGCGCTCCCCCACCCGGATCTCGTACTCGTGGCTGTCATCGTTGCGGACGACCTGCGGGCCGTCCTCGGGTGTGCTCGATGTCGACATCAGGGCTCCCTTCCGTTCGTTCCCCACTGTACGTCGAGCGATCCGTCATGTGCTGTTTACGCAGCGGCCGATTCCGCAACGTGCCGGAAACACGCGCACAGGCCATCGGAAACACGCCGGTGTCACGCTGGGCGCACCCGACGCGCTCCAGCCGCGTCCCTGCGGAGAGGCACCTCGAATGGATCAAGGAAACACAGCGTTCATCCTGATATCGGCGGCACTCGTGCTGCTCATGACACCAGGGCTCGCGTTCTTCTACGGCGGCCTGGTCAAGGCGAAGAGCGTCATCAGCATGATGATGATGAGCTTCGGCGCACTCGGCCTCATCGGCGTCCTCTGGGTGCTCTACGGGTACGCGATCGCGTTCCCCGGCTCCGAAGGCACCGTCGCCCCCTGGGCGATCGACACGGGGAACATCGGTCTGACCGCCGCCCTCGAGACGCCTGAGGGAGCGGCCTACCCGCCACTCGCCTTCGTCGCCTTCCAGGCCACCTTCGCGATCATCACCGTCGCCCTCGTCTCCGGCGCCATCGCCGACCGCGCGAAGTTCGGCTCCTGGATGATCTTCGCCGGCATCTGGGCGACCGTCGTCTACTTCCCCGTCGCGAGCTGGGTGTTCAACTTCGGCCTCGCCGACGACGGCAGCTTCGCCTACGGCGGTTGGATCACGCACGGCCTGCAGGACGTCTTCGGCGTCGGCGTCATTGACTTCGCCGGTGGCACCGCGGTCCACATCAACGCCGGTGCTGCAGCCCTCGCCCTCGCGCTCGTCCTCGGCCGCCGCGTCGGGTTCAAGAAGGGCGTCCACGTCCCCCACAACCCGCCGTTCGTGCTCCTCGGCGCCGGTCTGCTCTGGTTCGGCTGGTTCGGCTTCAACGCCGGTTCGGAACTGGCGGCCGACGGCACCGCTGCACTCGTGTTCGTCAACACCATCGCGGCGCCGGCCGCAGCCCTGCTCGCCTGGCTCATCGTCGAGAAGATCAAGGACGGCAAGCCGACCTCGGTCGGTGCCGCATCGGGTGCCGTCGCCGGTCTCGTCGCGATCACCCCGGCGTGTGGTTCGCTGCACCCGATCTGGGCCATCGTCCTCGGCCTCGTGGCCGGTGTCGTGTGCGCCCTCGCCATCGAACTGAAGTTCAAGCTCGGCTTCGACGACTCGCTCGACGTCGTGGGTATCCACCTCGTCGGTGGCCTCATCGGAACCCTGTACCTCGGCTTCTTCGCCAACGGCACCGGCCTCTTCATGGGTGGTGACGCTTCGCAGCTGCTCGTCCAGGCGATCGCCGCGTTCGCCGTCCTCATCTACTCCTTCGTGCTCGCCTTCATCATCGGCTTCGCGATCGAGAAGACGATCGGCTTCCGCGTGAAGAACGAGGACGAGATCGCCGGCATCGACACCGTGGTCCACGGTGAAGAGGGGTATGTCCTGGTCGACACCAAGGCCTGATCCACCGGCCTGAACGACCTGCCCGACCCGACCCGACGAGGACGAGATGCGCGGAGCAGCTGGACCCGAACCGGCTGCCACCCCCGCTCATCTCGTCCTCGTCGACGTCGCGTCACGACCACCGGCCGACCCGGGCCCGCCCCGGCTCGTCCGGTTCGCCGACCTCGTGCGGCAACCACTCGACCGTGGCCGTGGCAGCGTGCGAGACGTCTGGACGAGCACCGACGTCGACCGCCTCATCCGCTGGCGACTGCAGGTCGTCGAGCTCCGTGACGCCGCCGGACTCATCGCCGCTCCCGACGACATGAACCACGCGATCGTCGGCTTCGCCGGCCCACAGGTCGCGGTCCGCGCGGGCGGGAACGAGCTGAACGGCCCCGGGCGCATCCTGCACCGCGACGAGGTCCTGACGGTCCGCGAAGCCTCGGTGCGCCTCTCGAGACCACGGCTCCGGGCCTCGGGGTCGAGTTCGATGATCCTGCTGAGCTACAGCACCTCGGAGGACCCGCCGACGCTGAGCTTCGAGCAGCCGGACGCCGCGCACGACCCCGCCGACGGCCTGCGGATCACCCTCGCCCTGCGCGGTCCGATCCGGCGCGGCGAGGGCGAGGTCCCGCAGGGTGCCGCACTCGTCTCCGCGCCGTTCGCCGTTCCGCCGCGCTACCGCTGAGCGGCGGAAGCCTGCATCGCAGCACGGCGCGCCTGCGCACGCTCCGACCTCCCACGGCCCGTCATCACCAGCATCAGGACACCTGTCCCCCCGAGGATGACGGTGAAGACCGCTCCGAGCCCCGTCATCCACTCGCCCTCGCCCCCATAGCCTTCGACGACCGCCACCCCCGGGTCCGTCGCGCGGTACACGATCACGACCTCGTCGCCGACGGACGGCCGGTCGCTGATGTCCCATGATTCCCACACCGAGTGCACGACGTCGTCGGTGGACCGGTAGTCGACCCGGAAGTCCAGGTCGGAGGCCTCGACACCGTCCTGCACCTCGGCGACCGTGCCGGTGGTGCGCGTCCCCGTCTCCAGCAACTCGTCGTCCGCCAGCCGGAGGCCGACGCCGATCGCGATCATCACCGGACCGATGAGGAGCATGCCCAGGATCAACGCGACGATGCCGAGGCGCCTGCGAGTGGGATGCGACGCCGCGGGGGCAGGTTGCTTCTGGAGGTCCACCCGCCCATCTCAACACACGCGCGGTCAGGCCGACGCCTCCGACGCACCGGTCCGGCCGTCGGCGAACCGCTGGCGCGCGTGCTGCTGCCGCGACCCGACGGGCACCGCCTCGGTCGCCGCCGGGAGCCCCATGGACGGGGTCGACACGTAGATGCTCTCGGCGCGATCGACGAGGAACGTCTCGTGCCAGACGCCGACGGCCTTCGGCGCGGACCGGGCACGCTTGTTGAAGCGCGACCAGGCGGGCCGATGGGCGGAGGCCGGAGCCGACGCGTAGGCGTAGAGCTTGTCGATCGACGACCAGTACTGGACGAGGTACGGGCCACTGGAACCGAGCAGGAAGTGCGAGCCGAGGAGCCCGGACTCCGGATCGGACATGAGCTCCTGCAGCATGCGCGGCATGTCACCGAAGATCGGGAGCCACTTGTCCACCCGCCACCACTGGTTGATGGTCATCCCGATGTGGAACACGACGAGCTCACCCTCGTGACGATGGGTGATTCGGCCGACGACGACGCGTGACATACACTGCTCCTGTTCGATAGTGACGCTATCCAAGTTGGATAGTAGCACTATCCAGACGAGGAGGACAGGATGAGGATCTCGGAACTCGCGGCAGTGTCCGAGGTGCCGGTGGCGACCATCAAGTACTACCTCCGCGAGCAACTCCTCCCGGAGGGCGAGCGCACCTCGGCGACCCAGGCGAGCTACGGCGACGCCCACGTGTCCCGGCTCCGCGTGATCCGCGCGCTCCTCACCGCCGGCGTGACCATCGCGGAGACCCGCAACGTCGTCGTCGCACTGGACTCGCCGCCGACGGGCCCCTACGACCTCCTCGGCGTTGCCCACACCGCCGTCACCCCGCGCCCGAGCGGTCCGGTCGACACCACCCGCGCACTGGGGCTCTACGAACGACTCGGCGGGATCGAGGCGCGGTGTGACCCCGGACTCCTCGCCGGCCTGGCCGGGGCCCTGGACACCCTGGAACGAGCGGGCTTCACCGTGCCACCCACGGTCCTCGACCGCTACGTCGACGCAGCCCGCAGTATCGCCGAAGCCGAGATCGACGGCATCCCGGCGGACTCCCCCGAGCTCGCGGTGCAGTACATCGTGCTCGGCACCGTGCTCACCGAACCGCTGCTCCTCGCCCTCCGTCGGGCGGCCCAGCAGGTGGTGTCGTCTGAGCGTTTCGCCGGGACGGAAGCCCCGGTGTCCCAGCCGTCCTGAGGCTCAGGCGCCCAGCGCCTCAGGCGTCGAGTTCCGCCGAGGTGGGCGGGTTCGCCCCAGGCCGTGACACCGTGATGCTCGCGGCCCGTGCGGCGCGGTCGAGCAGCCGCCGCAGCACCTCGTCGGACACCTCGCGGAGTCGCTCCTCGGCCCCGGGCCCTGCGATACCGGCGGTCAGCAGTCCGTCGATCAGCGCACCCATGAACGTGTCGCCGGCACCGACGGTGTCGGCCACCTGCACCCGTGGCGTCTCGATCTCGAGCACGGAACCGTCTCGCACCGCGACAGCCCCGTCACCACCCATCGTCACGACCACGAGTCCCGGCCCGGCCGCGACCCACTCCCGAGCGGCGTCGACCGGCGCCACACCGGGCAACAGGAACGCGACGTCCTCGTCACTCGCCTTCACGACGTGTGCGCGCGCGATGCAGTCGAGCGCCGCCTGACGGACGCGGGCCGCGTCGTCGATGAGCGACGGCCGGATGTTCGGGTCGTAGGTGATGAGCGCCGAGGGACGACGCGCCTCGACCAACTCGCGGAGGCGGTCGGCACTCGGCTCGAGGACCGAGGCGATCGAGCCGGTGTGGACGACGGCGGCGTCCGGCGCACCCGAGGCCTCCAGATCGAGCGAGAGGTCGAACTCGTAGGTGGCCGCGCCTTCGGCGTCGAGGGTCGCCTGCGCCGTGGACGTCCGGCCGGTCGGAGCCGACACGAGGGTCACCGCGGACGCGTCGAGCCAGGAGCGGATCGCCGCGCCTCGCTCGTCGTCGCCCACATGGGTCACCAGGGCCGGGACGCGGCCCAGCCGACCGAGGGTGATCCCGACGTTCGCCGGGCTGCCGCCGGGACTCTCCGCCTGCGTCCCGTCGAGCCGCCGGACGATGTCGATGAGGGTCTCGCCGGCGATGAGGACGTCGGTCGTGGGGGCTGCGTGCATGGCATCTCTCTCTGCTGGGTCCTGGGTTCGGGTGGCGTCAACCGGCGTCGGTCGACACCGCGGCGATGAGCGAGTCGCGCTCGATGATCGGCATGGTGACCAGCTCGTGTCCGAGGGCGTGCTGACCGAGGAGCATCGAGGCTCCGAGCGCGCCGATCTCCTGGTAGGGCAGCCGTGCGGTGGTGAGGCCCGGGCGCAGGTAGCCGGCGAGGATCTCGTCGTCGAAGGAGACGACGGAGACGTCCTGCGGAATCCGACGTCCCTGTTCGAGCAGCACCTGGTAGGCACCGAAGGCGACGCCGTCGTTCGCCGCGAGGATGGCCGTGACGTCCGGGTGGCGCTCGAGGAGCGTGGCCGTCGCCTCGTAACCGGGTTCCGGCTGCCACTCGACGATGTCGACCCGAGCAGGTTCGATCCCGGCCTCCGCGAACGCCGCGGCGATGCCTGCGAAGCGGAGTGCCACCGTGGCCGTCTGTCGCGGATCGTTGATGACGTCCTGCGGCAGGTCGCCGACCACGCCGATCCGTCTGTGGCCCGCGTCGACGAGCCGTTTCGCGACCGCGTACCCGGCCGCACGTTCGTCGGGCAGGACGTTCGCGTGTCCCGAGGAGGACGCTCCGTTGAGCACGACGACGGGGACACCGGTCGAGGTGGCGGGGAGGTCGATGAGGCGGGCGCCGAGGAGGCCGATGAGGATGCCGTCGACCCGGTGGTCGATCATCGTCTCGAAGGCGCGGGCGAGACCACCTTCGATCCCCTCGGTCTCCGCGATGAGCATCGTGTGGTCGTGGGCCTTCGACACCTCGAGCGCACCGCCGATGAGCCCCGAGGCGTGCCGGGTGAGCGTGACCTCGTCGGAGATGAACCCGATCGTCCTGGTCTTCCCGCGGCGCAGCACCTGGGCCGCGGGGTTCGGGCGGTAGTCGAGCTCCGCTGCGGCGGCGCGTACCCGTTCGACGGCGTCCGCGGACAGCCGGGAACCGGGGCGGTCGTTCATGATCATGCTCACCGCGGCCTTGGACATGCCCGCGCGCTCCGCGACGTCCGCGAGGGTCGTGCGGCGGCGTTGCGTGGACATGACACTCCCTCGTGCGGTTTGCTGAATCAGTTCAGCATATCGCGCGGAGCTGTGTTATGTTTCGTCTGCTGAATCCGTTCAGCACCTCCATTCACGGCTCATCGTCCGCGCCCTGCGAACGGTCGGCCCCGATTTCGCAGGAGCAACAACGTGGTTGATCTGAGTCGCAGGGCGGCACTCGCCCTGCTCGGTCTCGGTCTGGCGGGCACGGCCATCTCCTGGCCGCGCCTCACCGGCGGAGACATCCCCGGCCGAGGTGACGACGCCCTCACCGTCGCCCTCTTCGGCACCGCCCAGGACGCCGCTGCCCGGCAGTCGCTCGTGGACGGCTTCCAGAAGCTGCACCCCGACATCCCCGTCCGGATCATCGCGATCCAGGGCCAGGACTGGGGCAACTTCTTCGCCAAGATCCTCACGATGGTCGCGGCCGGCACCCCGCCGGACATCGTGTCGGTCGCCACGGAGGGCACGCAGCTGTTCGCCGAGCGACTCGCCCACCCGATCGACGAGTACGTGCAGCGCGACGCCGCCGAGCTGCAGGAGTACTTCGACGACGTGAACCCCTCGCTCATCGAGTCGTTCATGTACAAGGGCAACCTGTTCCAACTGCCCGACAACTTCAACGCGGCGAACATGTACTACAACACCTCCGCGTTCGAGCGGGCCGGCCTCGAGCGCCCGCGCGACGACTGGTCGGTCGAGGACTTCTTCACCGTCGGCCGCACCATGCAGGCCAGTGCCCCGGCTCGTTCCTGCCGTACTTCTGGAACAACCGTCTCTGGGGCGGCGTCGTGCCCTGGTTGTACATCAACGACACGAGCTTCCTCACTGAGGAGAAGGCACCCGGCGGCGACTGGATGTGGTCGAAGTTCTACCCGGACGAGACCCCGCGTGGTGGCGGATACCTGTGGGAGAACGCCGACGCACTCAGCGACCGCACCGTCGAGAGCTTCGAGGTCCTGCAGCGCATGGTCTCCGAGGGCATCGCCGCGAACCCCGCCCAAGGCGGCGGCAACGAGCTCGTCTCGCTCTTCTCCCGCGGCTCGGTCGGCATGACGCCGGCCGGCGGGTTCTGGGTCAAGGGCCTCAACGACGCCGGCCTGGGCGACGACGAGTACGACGTCACCTACTTCCCGAAGATGCGCGGCCAGCGCCACCAGTTCGGAGCCGGCGGCTACGCGATGATGCAGACCTCCGAACGGAAGGACGAGGCGTGGGAGTGGATGAAGTACTGCATCTCCGTCGAGGGCATGTCGATCGCACACAGCCAGCCCGACTCGTCACTGCCCCGGAGGTCGCTCAACGCCGAGCTGTACGGCGGTGACATCGGCCCGAAGCACTGGGAGGTCTTCTACGACACCCTCGACCGGTTCCCGACGACCGGCCCGATGCCCGCGCCACCCCAGCAGGCTGCCGTGGAGTCGGCTCTCATCAAGAACGTGGTCGGCACGATCACGAACGGCCCGAACGGCGTCCGCCGCGGCCTCGAGACGATGCAGCGGGACCTCGAGCTCGCGCTGAAGGGACGATGATGGCACTGCAGTCACCGACGGCGACCCGGGCACTGGTCGTCCCGCCCGAGGCCAAGACCGGACGGCGCAAGCGTGCCCCTCGCGGCAGCCGACTGCTCGTCTGGGTGTTCCTCGCCCCGACGCTCATCGGCCTCGGACTCTTCAGCTTCGTCCCGATCATCGGGTCGTTCGTCCTCGCCTTCTTCCGGTGGGACATCATCTCGGCACCCGAGTTCGTCGGCGTCGGCAACTTCGTCGACCTCGCGGCCAACCCCACGGTGCGCGTGTCCTTCCTGAACACGGTCGGCTTCGTCGTGGTGGCGGTGACGCTGCAGCTCGCCGTCGCCCTCCTGCTCGCGATACTCGTGCAGTCGCGGATGCCGGAATGGCTTCGCACCTTCTTCCGCTCCGCGCTGTTCTTCCCGTTGGTGCTGTCGGCCGCGTCCGTCTCGCTCGTGATGTCGTACCTGTTCAACCAGGAGTTCGGTCTCGTCAACGAGTTCCTCGGACTCTTCGGCGTCGGGAACATCGGCTGGCTGACGACCGGGTTCGGCGCGAAGATCGTCGTCCTCCTCGTGTACGTGTGGCAGAACTTCGGCTTCACCTTCCTGCTCTTCATCGGAGGACTCGCCGCGATCCCGCGCGAGGTCTACGAGGCGTCGTCGCTCGACGGCGCGTACGGCTGGAGCCAGTTCCGGAACGTCACCCTGCCCCTCGTGAGCCCGACCATGCTCGTCGCCTCCGTCATGGCCATCATCAGCGCCCTGCAGATCTTCGACCAGCCGTACGTCCTCACGCGAGGTGGGCCGGGAGACGACACCCGTACCGCGGTGATGGTGATCTACGAGTCCGCGTTCCAGCAGCTCGACTTCGGTCTCGCCGCAGCGATCGGCATCGTGCTGACGCTCCTGATCATGCTCGTCACCGCCGCACAGTTCCGGCTGAGCAAGCGTTTCGTCTTCTACGGATGAGGTCCCAGATGTCCATCGCAGCAGTCACCCCCGACTCATCACGCCGCCGACTCGCCACGGCCGGGAAGTTCCTCGTCCTCGTCATCGCCGCGTTCCTCACGCTCGCTCCGGTGGTGTGGACGCTCATCACGGCCCTCACCCCGGCGAACGTCGCCACCGGGCAGACCGAGTTCGGCCCGGGCGCGTTCATCGACGTCTTCCAGAAGATCCCGATCCTGCTCTACACGTGGAACAGCGCGCTCGTGACGCTCCTCATCGCAGCCGGGCAGATGCTGAGTGCTGCCATGGCCGGCTACGTGTTCGCGCGCTTCGACTTCGGCGGCAAGCGCATCCTGTTCGGCCTCATCCTCGCCACGATGATGGTGCCGATGCAGGTGACGATCGTCCCCGTGTTCATGCTCATCCGCGGCATGGGACTTTCGGACACGCTTCTCGCGCTCATCATCCCGATGATCCCGACGGCGTTCGGCACCTTCCTCATGCGGCAGTACTTCATGGGGTTGCCGCCGGAGCTCGCCGAGGCGGCGCAGATCGACGGGGCGGGACCGTGGAAGATCTTCTTCCGCATCTACCTGCCGCTCGCCGCCCCGGGCCTCGCGATCGTCGGCATCCTCGCGTTCAACTACCACTGGAACGAGTTCTTCCGACCATTGATCCTCACGATCAGCGAGCAGAACTTCACCCTCCCGCTCGGGCTCGTGACCCTGCAGGGCAACCTCGGCACCGGGTCGGTCGCGACCGTCCTCGCCGGTGTCGTCCTGTCCATGATCCCGGCTGCGCTGGTCTTCGTCTTCGGCCAGAAGCCGCTGCGCGAAGGACTCACCGCCGGCGTCAGCAAGTGACCGGCACCACCGCCCTCCCCTCGATCCGACTGATCTCGAACCGAAAGGAAGCCATGACCGGCCTCCACGCAACGCACGTCCTCGACCGCGGCTTCCCGCTGCTGCACCCTCGACCCGAGACCGGGTGGTTGAACGACCCCAACGGCATCATGTTCGTCGACGGTCGCTGGCACGTCTTCTTCCAGTACAACCCGGGGTCGGCCAGGCATGAGGACATCCACTGGGGTCACGTGAGCTCACCGGACCTACTCGCCTGGGAGGAGCACCCGGTGGCCCTGGCTCCACGCCCTGGCACCACCGACGGCTTCGGCTGCTGGAGCGGTGTCGGGGTCGTCGATCGGGGCCGGCCGGCCGTCGTGTACTCGGGCGCGCGTGATCGACACGGGTTCTCGGAGGTCGTCGTCGTCCACGGTTCGGCGGATGCGCAGGACTGGAGCGGCGAACGTGTCGTCGCGGCCTCGCTCCCCGCCGATGAGCGCGTGACGATGGTGCGCGACCCGTTCCTCTTCGAGTCGGGTGGGCGCCGCTGGGCGATCCAGGGCGCGGGTCGCTCCGACGTCGGTGGCGCACTGCTCCTCTACGGCGTCGACGACCTCGACGCCTGGACCGAGGAGGGGTACCTGCTGACGGCCGAGGCACCGGTCGTCTCGGAGCTCGCTCCGTGCGAAGGGTGGGAATGCCCACAGCTCGTGCGGGTCGGCGACGACTGGGTGCTGCTGGTGTCGCTGTGGCTGGATGGACAGCCGCACCGCGGGGTGGCCTGGGTCCTCGGATCGATGGAGCTCGACGACGCCACCGGGCGACCCGTGTTCAACGCCCGGCGGACCGGCATCATCGACGAGGGGTCGAGCTTCTACGCCCCGCAGGCCGTGCAGTCCGACGGTTCGGACGGCCAGCCTGAGCGGGTGCTCCTCTGGGGCTGGGCCCAGGAGATCGCACCCGATGGCGTGCGCGGCCGGACGCAGGCGGACACCGACGAGCAGGGATGGTCGGGCATGCTGACGTTCCCGCGCGAGCTCGTGGTCCGCGGCGACGAGGTCGAGCTGATCCCGGCGCGGGAGCTGACGAGGCTCCGGGCCGAGGTCGTCGACGCGGCGGAACTCCCTGATCAGGCGGAGGTGCGACTCACAGGCGCAGGCACGGTCTCCCTCGAGCTGGAGGGCTCGGACACGCAGCTGATCTGGCGGGGCGAGCTGGCCGAAGGCGACGAGGTCCGGATCCTCATCGACGCGTCCATCGTCGAGATCCACCACACCGGGCACCCCGCTCGGACCTTCCGCTCGTATCCGGCCGATGGCGAGCGGTACGCCGTGCGGCACGACGCGGCCGTGCGGAGCGAAACGTGGTCGCTGGCCCTCCCCACGGCAGGCGGCGTGTCGGCGTCCCACTGACCCGGAGACGCGGTGACGCGCAGCGCTGGGTGCGCCGCGCGTCACCGCATGCGGTTGCCGGACCTACTTCGCGAGGAACTCGAGGACGGCCCGGTTCCATTCCTCCGCGTGGCTGACGTTGACGCCGTGCGGCGCACCCTCGACGACGTACAGCGTCGACGACGGGATCGCCGCGTGCGTCCGTGCACCGGAGCCCTCGAAGGGGACGGTCGCATCGCTGTCGCCGTGGATGACGAGGGTCGGGACGGTGACGTTCGGCAGGTCGTCGCGGAAGTCGGTGTTCGCGAACGACGCCATGGCCTCGAGCGCGGCGGGCTTGAACGCCTGGTGCGCGAGCGCGAGAGCCTCCTGACGCTGCTCCTCCGTGACCTTCAGCTCGCCGTCCACCGAGAAGAAGTCGGTCGTGAACTGGTCGTAGAACGCGTCCTGATCCGCCGTGAGCCCGGCCGTCATCTTCGCGGCCTCGGAGACCGGGAGGGGCCCGTCAGGGTTTCCGGCCGTCTGCAGCAGGTACGGCGGAACCGCGGAGGCGAAGACCGCGCTGTGGATGCGCTCCGAACCGTGGCGGCTGAAGTACCGGGCGACCTCACCGCCACCCATCGAGAACCCGACGAGCGTCACGTCGCGCAGGTCGAGCGCTTCGAGCACCGCCTGCAGGTCGTCGGTGAGCCGGTCGTAGCCGTAACCGGTGAGCGGCTTGTCGCTGCGACCGAAGCCGCGGCGGTCGTAGGTGATGACGCGGTAGCCTGCGGCCTCGAAAGCCGGGACCTGTTCCTTCCACGACGCACCGGACAGCGGCCAACCGTGGATGAGGACGACCGGGCGTCCCGTGCCACCGGTGTCGTCGACGTGCAGGTTCGTGTCCTTCAGCAGGCCGTGGTGTGCGGTGATCTCCGTCATGGTGCTCCTCTCACGGGCCGCGGGTCGCGGCCACTCAGACCAGCTTCGGCGGAGGCGGTGCGAGCGGATGGGGGCTTGCGAACCGCGAGGCGATGTCCTATCCGCTGAAGACTCCGGCGACGTGGCGACCAGAGACGTTCACCGCTCGGTCGGAAGCAGCCCCAACCGCCGCGCGGTGGCCAGCGCGTCCTCGCGGGAGTCGACGCCGAGCTTCCGGTAGACGTTCCGGAAGTGGAACTTCACCGTGTTCGCGGACACGTACAGCGCCTGCGCGATGTCCTGCCTGGTCCGGCCCTCCGCGGACAGCTGCAGGATCCGGCGCTCGGTGGCGGTGAGCTCCACGAGCTGCACGGTCTCCGGCGTCGGCTCGGGACTCGAGGCGAGCGTCCGCTCGATCCACGCGTGGGTCGCACTGGGCGACATCGTGCCGAGGAGGTGTCGGAGCGGCCTGCGCGGCGCGACCACGAAGGGCGTGAGCATCCCGGTCCGCGCCGTCGTGGCGATCGCCTGGAGGAGGTGCCGCCGACCGTCCTCGTCCGAGTCGTCGGCGAGCGCCGAGGTGATGAGCAGCTCCGTCTGCGCACCGGCGTCGATGTGCTCCTCCGCGAGCCCGGCGGTGGCGAGTTCCCGCGCGAGGGGTTTACGGTCGGTCAGGAGCGCGAGCCGCGAGGCGACCGCCGCGGTGTGGGCGTTCCGGTCACGACCGTCGAGGAGGACGCTGGCCTCCGTCGGGCGGTCGAGGGCGAGGAGGAGTGACGCTTCCACGGCGTCGAGGAGTCGCTCCGATCCGGCATGACGCAGGCTGCGACCGGCGAACACGCGGGTGCGCTCGATGAGCTGGAGCGCCGCCCGTCGATCGCCCCACAGGAGTGCGTGCTGCGCCTGCGCGTAGGTGATGAACGGGGCCCAGGACCGCTCACGGTTGACCTGGAGCTCCAGCGTCGCGAGCGCAGCCTCCGCCGCCGCACGGTCGACGCGGGCGATGGCGATCAGCGCCCGGGCGATGGACCCGGACAGTTGGACCAGGGGCACCATCCACCCATGGGCGCCGCCCCCGTCGTCGTGGCGCTCGAGCCAGCGGTCCGCCTCCACGATCTCGCCGCGCACCGCATAGAGCAGGGCGAGCTTGCCGGAGGCGTCCCCGCCGTTCCGGCCGTCCCAGGACTCGTGCCGGAGCTCGTACGCCTCGCGGAGGACGAGGCTCGCCTCGTGGAGGTCTCCCACGAGCAGTTTCGTGATCCCCACCTGCAGCAGGGCGGTGGGGACGCGGGGCGCGAACTCGGTCGGGCGGTGCACGCGGGCTCGTCGCGCGAGCTCCTCGGTGATCCGCGCGTAGTGCAACGCCCGCTGGTGCCGGCCGTGCACGCGGTAGGCGATCATGAACGCCGTCGATGCGCTCAGGCTGATGCGCGCGAGCTCGGAGCGGGCGCGGTCACGGATGTCGTCGGGATCAGTCGGGAGCTGGAACCGCCCCACCGACTGGTCGAGTGCGTCGGTCTCCCCGCGGATGTTGAGCCGGATCTCGCGGACGGCGAAGACGATGGGGTGGTTCGAGAGCACGCGCGCCGGGAGCGCCAGCAGCGCGCGGTCGAGCGTCGCGAGGTCCAGCGCCATGAGGATCCCCCACTCGTACTCGATCACTGAGACGACCGTGTCCCAGTCCTCCTCCTGGATGGCCGTGGTGAGGAGACGGGTGACCGGGGCGACGTCCGTGGGATGGAGGAACCCCGCCCCGAGGGAGGGAAAGTACCTCTTCCAACCGGTGTGCACGGGTCAACCCTAAGTGACCGTCACCTGTCGGGGAACACCCGGGGCAGGATGCGGGGTGGTCTTTGGCCGATCCGCCCGGACCGCGTCGGGGTTGCCGCTCTACTGATCCTCGGCCCCACAGCTGGGGCCAGGTTTTCGGCGGGCGCACCGCCGCTTCACGGGGAGGCAACACACATGCAGCAGCACACGGGTCGAAGGGGTCACCGCGCACGGTGGCGGAACCGGTGGGGGGCACCGTCCGCCGGTCGCGCGACCATGGGGATCATCGGGGTGACCGTCCTGTCGGCGCTGTCGCTCGTCGGGGTCGGCTCGAGCGCGCAGGCGCTGCCGGGGACGCCGGGAACGCCGCAGACGGGCTCGGTCGTCT
The DNA here is from genome assembly GCF_001650455.1 of Plantibacter sp. H53. Taxonomy (NCBI): domain Bacteria; kingdom Bacillati; phylum Actinomycetota; class Actinomycetes; order Micrococcales; family Microbacteriaceae; genus Plantibacter; species Plantibacter sp. H53. The sequence continues at coordinate 62,610 of NZ_LWCT01000007.1, read as the reverse complement.
ACACCGAGGACTTCGAGAACGGCGTGACGTCGCCGACGTACCTCGAGGACTACGTCGGAGCCGACGGCACGCGGTACACCGCCGACGCCTCCTGGCGCGACCACACCCAGTGCAACGGCAACATCACGAGCTTCGCCTCGTCCGCGGAGCCGCAGTGCCTCGCGGCATCGGCGTCCGGTGAAGGGCGCACGCGGCAGCTCGCCTGGGCCCTCGGCGCCGGCGACACGGCCAACCACTCCGTGAGTGCCTGGACCTCGCAGCAGAACCTCACGATGAACCCGCCGAACGCGGTCGAGTTCGCGACCGTCGACCCGATCGCGCTCACGAGCGCCGGCCGGTACCTCACGACCTCGGTGGATCTCGCTGCGGTGTCCTGCAACGCGGCGCAGCAGCCCGTCCTCGAGTTCTTCCTCACCGACGACCAGGGCGGCGCGCACTCCGTCGGGGCCGTCAACGGCTGTACCGCAGCCGGCTCCCGGTCCGTCACCGCACCGGCGACCGGTGCCGCAGGGGCGGAGAACGTCCGCGTCGGCACCTACGTCTCGCCGGGAGCGGTCCTGCTCCCCGGGGCCACCGTCGGCATCGTCGCCCGCAACCTGACCGGTGGCGGCACGGCCGGCAACGACCACGCCTTCGACAACATCCAGGTGCTCGACGTCTCCCCGCAGTTGGACAAGTCGTTCAGCCCGGCGAGCGTCGTCGCCGGTGAGACGTCCACGCTGACCCTCACGATCACCAACACCGACGAGCTCGCGGCGAAGAACGGGTGGTCGTTCACGGACGCGCTGCCCGCCGGCCTGACGATCGCCGACGGCGACGCGTCGACCACCTGCCCGTCGGGTGTCGTCACCGCGCCCGAGGGCGGCTCGTCGATCGACGTCACCGGGAACCTCAGCCAGGGCATGACCTCCTGCGCCGTGACCGTCGAGGTCACGTCGCCCGTCGCCGGGACGTTCACGAACGGGCCCGACAACATCACGAGCGTGGGCCTCAACCCGCCGGCTGACGCCACGGTCGAGTTCGTGCCGCAGGCTCCCGCGATCACCGTCGTGAAGTCCGCGTCCCCCGCAGCGGCGGAGTACGCCGTCGGCGACGAGATCACCTACTCGTTCCTCGTCACCAACACCGGCAACGTCCCGCTCACCGACGTCCAGGTCGACGAAGGCGCGTTCACCGGGACCGGTGACCTCTCCGACGTCGTCTGCCCGCCGGGAGCGGCGACGCTCGCACCCGCGGCGGCCGTGACCTGCGAAGCCACCTACACGATGACGCAGGCCGACATCGATGCCGGTACCGTCTCGAACTCGGCCACCGCGACCGGGACACCGCCGCAGGGCCAGCCGCCGGTCTCACCGCCGTCCGAGGTCACCATCCCGGGCGTGGCCCAGGCCCCGGCGCTCACCGTCGCGAAGTCGGCGACGCCGACCACGGTCGCGAACGCCGGCGAGGACGTCACCTACTCGTTCCTCGTCACCAACACCGGCAACGTCACCCTGACCGACGTCTCGATCATCGAGGGCGAGTTCACCGGCACCGGCGAGCTGTCCGACGTGGTCTGCCCGGCCGCGGCGGGCTCGCTCGCTCCGGCGGCGACCGTCACCTGCGAAGCGAGCTACACGGTCACGCAGGGCGACGTCGACGCCGGCTCCGTGACCAACTCGGCGACCGCGACCGGCACCCCGCCGACAGGCGGCACTCCCCCGGTCTCACCGCCGTCGGAGACCACGGTCGAGTTCCCGGCAGCGCCCGCCATCACGGTGGCGAAGTCCGCGACGCCGACCACGGTCGCGAACGCCGGCGAGGACGTCACGTACTCGTTCCTGGTCACCAACACCGGCAACGTCACCCTCGCCGACGTCCAGATCGTCGAGGGCGATTTCACCGGAACCGGTGAGCTGTCCCAGGTCGTCTGCCCGCCCGCGGCAGGCTCGCTCGCTCCAGCTGCGACCGTCACCTGCGAGGCCACCTACACGGTGACCCAGGCCGACGTCGACGCGGGATCGGTCACGAACAGCGCGACCGCGACCGGCACCCCGCCGAACGGTGGCACTCCCCCGGTCTCGCCGCCGTCGGAGACCACCGTCGCGTTCCCGGCGACACCTGCCATCACGGTCGTGAAGTCGGCCGATGCGGTGGCTCAGGACGGCCTCGCGGTCGGCCAGGTCGTCACCTACTCCTTCCTCCTCACCAACACCGGGAACGTCACGCTGACGAACCCGACGGTGGTGGAAGGGGAGTTCTCCGGCGCCGGCGAGCTGTCCGACGTCGTCTGCCCGGCCGAAGCCGCTTCGTTGGCACCGGGCGCGACGATCACCTGCGAGGCCACCTACACGGTCGTGCAGGCCGACGTCGACGCGGGGCTGATCACGAACTCGGCGACCGCGACGGCGACACCGCCGAACAGCGTGAACGGTGTGCCGCCGGTCTCGCCGCCGTCCGAGGTCACGATCCCGTCGCCGCCCGTCCCCGGTCTCTCGGTGGTCAAGACGGCAGACGTCGAGCGGGCCACGACCGCAGGACAGGTCATCATCTACTCGTTCCAGGTGACGAACACCGGCAACGTCACGCTGCGTGACGTCGCGGTCCAGGAAGGTGACTTCACCGGCACGGGCACGCTCTCCGCGATCACCTGCCCGACCGGCACGGCGCTCCTCGCCCCCGGGCTCCAGGTCGTCTGCACCGCGACCTACACGGTCACCCAGGCTGACCTGAACGCGGGCTCGATCCGCAACACCGCCTTCGGGACCGGCGTGACGCCGGGCGGCGAGTCGTTCGCCTCCGGTCCGTCCACGGCCATCGTGAGCACGCCGGGTCCGGTGCTCGCCTCGACCGGAACGACCGTGGCACCGCTGGTGGTCGGGGCGGCGGTCCTGCTGCTGCTCGGTACCGGGCTCGTCATCCGACGCCGCCTCGTCACCGGGCGCTGACCCGGACCTGACCGATCGGGCGGGTCGGGCCTTCGGGCTCGGCCCGCCCGTCGTCCTGCCACCACCACTACCCTGTTGAGGCCATGAGATCCGCGACCACCACGACCCTGCTGCGCTGTGCGGCCTTCGGCGCCGTCGGTGCCGTCATCCTCGTCCTCGTCAGCCCGCTGACGTCGACCGCCGCGGTGCTCAACCCGGTGCTCTACGCCGCGATCGCCGCCGTCACGATGGTGATGCCGATGCTCGCCAGGCGCTGGACGGGCGTCCCCGGTGCGACGGTGCTCACCGCAGCCGTCACCGGGCTCCTCGCACTGCCCGTCACGGCCCTCGGCCCGGCGATCATCGTCGCGCTCGTCGTTCCGGCGGCGGCGATCGACCTGGTGCTCGCCCGCCGCCGTCACCCCGCCCGCGTGACGACCTGGCTTGCGGCGGCGGCCGGCGGCGTCGCGATCTGGGCGCTGTCCTTCGCGGTGATCTCGCCCGACCTCATCTCGCCGGTGCTCGTCATCGTGCTGCTCGCGGTCCGTGTCGTGAGCTACGTCCTCGCCATGGAGCTGGCCGGTCTCGTCGCCGGTCGCCTCCGCCGATCCGGCGTGCGATCCGTGCGTCGCGGCGATGCCCGCCCAGGATCCTCCGACGGCTGATCCGGATCAGGCTTCGGGGGCCGCGTTCCACCGGGGGCGGTCGGGGTCGGCGTCCCACTCCTCCAGCACCGCTGCTTCGGAGGCGACCGGGAAGGTCGTGATCAGGCGCTCGTCGATGCCGTACACGAGCGCGACGGCGTCGGTGTCCGTCGGGTCGCCGAGCCCCAGAACCATCCGACCGGACGGGCCGTCGGCCGTCCGTACCGGTCGTGCGAGCAGGTCCTGCGCGGCCGCCGCCACCCGCGACAGCAGGGACGACGCACGGGCCCACGGGACGAACTCGTCGTCGGGGAGTCCGAACGCGCGCGCGAGCGTTCCGTCCAGCCAGCGGTCGCGCTTCAACCCGTACGGCGTCGGGACCGACGAGAGCAGGTAGCCGTAGACGTGGAGGAGCCCGGCGTTCCCGACCGGCCAGGCCGCGGCGAGGCCGGCGCGCGCATGGAGTGCCTCGAACAGCACACGAGGGATCACGGGCCCGCCCGTGTGCTCGTCGATGACGGTCGACGCACCCCACGAGGCGAACCGGCGGGCCGCCGCGTCGTCGTCGATCGCCGCACCCAACCAGGAGTACTCCTCGAGCACGGTCGAGGAGTCGGTCTCTGCTCGTCGTGCGAGCTCCGTCATCATCACAGCACCACAGCATAGGCGGCTCGTGCGTCGGTGAATTCACCCGCCGTTCACCCGCCATGGTGATTACGTCCACACTCGCCGTCCATGATGGACGGAGCGTCCGCAGGAGCGGCCGTGTGAACGACCCGCTCAGAAGGAGCGCCTGTGGCCCCCACCATCCTCTTCGATTTCGACGGCACCCTCGCCCTCGGCGACGGGCCGATCACGGCCTTCGCCCGCGCCATCGCCGAGCGCACCGGCGACTCCGAGTTCGCGATGCGCGCCGAGGCCGCCCTCGCCGCGTTCGCGAACGGCGAGACCGACGCCCGCGACGGGTACGACGCCGTGACCCGGATCGCCCGCGAAGCCGGCGTCGGCGCCGACGTCATCGGCGCGTCCTACGACGACTCCCGCGCGCTGCTCGGCTCGAGCGAAGCGGCGGTCACCTCCCCCGAGGGCCTGCCCGCATTCCTCGAGACACTGGGCACCCACGCCCGACTCGTCCTGGCCACGAACGCCCCCGGCGACGGCATCACGGCGCTCCTCCAGTCCTGGGGCGTCGCCGAGGCGTTCGACGCCGTGCACTTCACCGTCGGGAAGCCGGCAGGCCTCGTCCCGCTCATCCGCGACGCGCTCGCCGCCGGCCCCGTCCTCGCCGTCGGCGACATCGTCGAGAACGACCTCGCTCCCGCCGCCGAGCTGGGCGCCGACACCGCCCTCGTCGGCGCGACCTTCGAGCGCTCGACGGCCACCGCCACGATGCGTGGGCGATCGCTCGCCGATCTGTACGAGCAGATCATCGCCTGGGCCGCAGCAGCATCGCGCCTCCCCGACGCCTCCCAGACCTCCATTCCCGCTCCGTCCGCCTCCTGATCACCCTCCACCCTCGAAAGGCATCCCGAACATGCGCAAGACCCTGCTCCTCACCGGCGTCGCGGCCGTCGCCGCCCTCGCCCTCGCCGGCTGCAGCCCCGCCGCCTCGTCGCCGTCGGCCACGGGCACGGCGTCCTGGCCCGACTCCATCACCATCTCGCTCGTGCCATCGGTGGAGGGCGAAGACCTCGCCGAAGCACTCGACCCGCTCACCAGCTACCTGTCGGAGAACCTCGGCATCGAGGTCAACGGGGTCGTCGCGACCGACTACGCCGCGACCGTCGAGGCCCTCGGCAGCGACCAGGCGCAGGTCATCATCACCGACGCCGGCTCGCTCTACAACGCGACCGAGCGCTACGACGCGAACCTCGTCCTGCGCGACGTCCGCTTCGGCGCGACCTCGTACGCGTCGGTCGCCTACACGAACAACCCCGATAAGTACTGCGCCGAGGCTCCGGTCATGGTCACCTACGCGGCGAGCGACACCCCGCTCTCGTACTGCAACGGCATCGAGCCCGGCGCCGACGCTGCGACCGGCTCCGGGCCGGCCGCGCTGAAGGCCCTCGACAAGATCTCGAAGGGCACTAAGATCGCCCTGCAGGCCGCGACCTCACCCGCCGGATACCAGTACCCCGTGGTCGCCATGCGTGACGCCGGCATCGACACGGACGCCGACATCACCCAGGTGCCGGTCGAGGGCAACAACAACGCGGTCCTCTCCGTCTACAACGGCGACGCCGAGGTCTCGTTCGGCTACTGGGACGCGCGCACGACCGTCCTCAAGGAGGCGCCCGACGTCGCCGACAAGGTCGTCGCGTTCGCCTACACCGAGATGATCCCCAACGGCGGCGTCGCGGTCTCGAAGTCGCTCCCGGCCGACCTCACGAAGCAGCTCACCAAGCTCATGGCGGGCTACGCGGACTCCTCCGACGCGGCGAAGCAGGTCATGTTCGACCTCGTCGGCCTCTCTGGCTGGACCGACAAGACCGCACCGGACGAGATCACCCGCTACGGCGAGATCCTCGACCAGTTCTCGAACTGACCCGCTCCAACCGATCGACCCTCTCCAGGAATCCGGTGCATGAACACTGATCAGCATCGCGCGGAGGCCCGAGCCCAGCTCGCGGCCTCCGCGTCGTGGTCCATCCGTCTCGACGACGTCTCGGTCACCTACCCGAACGGCACGAAGGCGCTCCGCAACGTCTCACTCGACATAGCCGCCGGGGAGATGGTCTCCGTCGTTGGGCTCTCCGGCTCCGGCAAGTCGACGCTCATCCGCACGATCAACGGCCTCGTGCCGGCGACGAGCGGGACCGTCGCCGTCGGGCCGCACACCGTCACCGGTCTGCGCGGCAGGCAGCTCCGTCGGCTGCGCGGGCGCGTCGGCATGATCTTCCAGGGCTTCAACCTGGCCGACCGGACGAGCGTGTACCGCAACGTGCTCGTGGGCCGGTTCGCCAGCACCCCGACGTACCGGAACCTCCTCGGCCTGACCACCGCCACCGACCGGGAGCTCGCTCTGCGCTCACTCCAGTCGGTCGGCATGCTCGACAAGGTCTGGACCCGCGCGGCGCAACTCTCCGGTGGGCAGAAGCAGCGGGTCGCGATCGCCCGCGCCCTGACGCAGCAGCCGAGCGTCATGCTCGCCGACGAGCCCGTCGCGAGCCTCGACCCGCCGACCGCGCACACGGTGATGAACGACCTGCGCCGGGTGAACACCGAGACGGGCCTCACGGTGCTCGTGAACATCCACCTCATGGACCTCGCTCGCACCTACACGACCCGCATGATCGGGCTCCGCGACGGCGAACTCGTCTACGACGGCTCCGCAGCCGACGCGACCGAGGCGGACTTCGAACGGATCTACGGTCGCCCCATCCAGCCCGACGATCGGCTCGACCGATGACGGCGACCAGCACCGACCGGAAGCTGCCGCCTGGGACCGACTGGCAGCTGCCGCCCAGGCCGAGCACCCGGCTGCGGACCGCGCTCATCATCGGGGCCGTGGCCGCCTTCACGATCGCCACCTGCCTCCCGGCGATCGGCGGCGTACAGCTCGACTTCGGCGCGCTCATCTCCCACTGGGACAACGGCTCCGGTCTGCTCCTCCAGCTCTTCCAACCCGACTTCGCCTTCCTGCCACGGACGGTGCAACCGATGCTCGAGACGCTGCAGATGGCGCTCGTGGGTGCGGTGGCCGCTGCGCTGCTGTCCGTTCCGCTGACGCTGTGGGCGGCGGCCCCGACGAACCCGAACGGCCTGTCGCGTCGCATCCTGCGCGCGATCGTCAACGTCGTCCGAGCGGTGCCCGACCTCGTCTACGCGACCATCCTCGTCGCCATGGTCGGCGTCGGTGCGCTGCCCGGCCTCCTGACGCTCTTCCTCTTCGACCTCGGCATCATCGTCAAACTCGTCTCCGAGGCGATCGACTCCGCCGACCACCCGTACATCGAGGCCGGCAAGGCCGCCGGTGGGACGCAGACGCAGATCAACCGCGTCACCGTCCTCCCGCAGGTCTGGCCGCTGTTCGCGAACCAGTGGCTGTACACCCTGGAGCTCAACGTCCGCATCTCCGCCATCCTCGGCATCGTGGGCGCCGGCGGCATCGGTCGGCTGCTCGACGAGCGGCGGGCGTTCTACGCCTACGACGACGTCTCGGTCATCGTCCTCGAGATCCTCGTCGTGGTCGTCCTCATCGAGGTCGCGTCCAACCTGTTGCGGAGGCGACTCGTATGACCGCGACCGATCCGAGCACCGTGCTCCCCCGCCGTCCCTCGCGGCTCGTCCCGACCCTCGCGGCCGTCGCCGTCGGGATCGTCGTCATCGCCGCGACCGCCGGCTTGCCGATCGACTGGCGCGACCTCGGGACCGTCCCGGCGCAGCTCGTGCACTTCGGCGGGCTCATGTTCGAGAGCCCGAACTGGGAGAAGCTCCCGCGGGCCCTCACCGAGATGTGGCGGTCGATCTCGATGGCCTGGATCGGCGCGATCCTCTGCGTCCTCGTCTCGATCCCGCTCGGCATGCTCGCCGCCGGGTCGGTCGGTCCGGTCTGGCTGCGGCTGCCGCTGCGCGGGGTGTTCGCCGTCATCCGCGCGGTCCCGGAGGTGATCATCGCCCTCATCCTGCTCACGATCACCGGACTCACCCCGTTCACGGGCGCGCTGGCGCTCGGGATCGCCGGCGTCGGCACCCAGGGGAAATGGGTCTACGAGACGATCGAGTCCGTGCAGGAGGGCGCCTCGGAGGCCGTCCGCGCTGCCGGAGGCGGTACCGCCGAGGTGACGCGCTGGGCGCTCTGGCCCGCCGCCGCCCCGGCACTGCTGTCACTCGCGCTCTACCGGTTCGAGATCAACATCCGCACCTCGGCGGTCCTCGGGCTCGTCGGCGCAGGCGGGATCGGCAGCATGCTGGCGAACTACACCAACTATCGCCAGTGGGATACAGTCGGGATGCTGCTGATCGTGGTGGTCGTCGTGACCATGACGATGGACGCGATCTCGGGTGCCATCCGACGCAGGATCACCCGTGGCCCCGGCATCGCCCGCACCACCCGTACCGCCCTTCCCGCCCGCACGACGAGGAGCCGCAATGTGGACAGGGTCCGCTGACGCCCCGCCGACGGCCAGGATCGCGATGCTCGCGCCGTCGCTCCAACCCAGCGAACGCCGGGTGGCCGAGACGGTGGCCGAGGACATCGAGGCGAGCATCGAGCGCACCGCCCAGGAGGTCGCCGACCTCGCCGGTGTCGGCCGCGCCACGGTCATCCGCACCGCGCAGTCGCTCGGGTACGAGGGCTACCCGCAGCTGCGGGTCGCCCTCACCCGCGAGGTCGCGCTCGGGACACCGACCACCCGCGACGACGGCGACGACACGATGCTCGGCACCCTCCGCGGGGCCATCGACCACTTCGCCGGTCGCCTCGGCCAGACGACGTCGGCGATGACGGAGGAGACGCTCGAACGGTTCGTCCGCGTGCTCGACGAGGCGCCGAGACTGCTCATCGCGGCGAACGGCCTCTCCTCACCGCTCGGTTCCGATCTGGCGATGCGGCTCATCTCCGCAGGCCGGCCGGCCGAGTACCTGCCCGACTCGCTCGGGCAGCAGATCGCCGCCACCCACCTCGGCCCGGGCGCGGCGTGTCTGGTCCTGTCGGGCTCGGGCGCGAACCGGGCGTCCGTCGACGTGGCCGCGGCAGCTCGGGCGAGTGGCGCGACCGTCCTCGCGATCACCTCCTTCCCGCGCTCGGCCGTCGCCGAACTCGCGGATGTCGCGCTCGTGGTCGCTCCCATCGACGCGACCTTCCGGGACGAACTCGTGCACACCTCCCGGGCGGCCATCATGCTCGTGACGGAATCCGTGGTCGGCCTGCTCGTGGGCCGACGGGGCGATCGTGCGCAGCGCGCCCAGTCGGCGACGCTCGCGGTCATCAGTGGTTCACTGTCGGACGACGCCTCGGACTGACCCGGCTCGGGCCGACCGGCTCGGACCGGTGCCGGGATCCGCGAGAATGTTCCCCATGCCCCGTCATCGACTGCGTCGTCACCTGCTCGCCGCCGTGATCGCGGCCACCGGTTCCCTCCTCGTCCTCACCGGCTGCGCCGGCCCGGCCACGACGCCGACCGCGGACACCGACGCGACACTCCGCGTGGGCCTCGTCCTCGAGCCCTCGGACCTGAACATCCGCACGACCTCCGGCGTCGCACTCGAACAGGTCCTCATCGACAACGTCTACCAGGGGCTGGTCTCGCGCACGACGGACAACGAGATCGTCGACACCCTCGCCGAGCGCCACGAGGTCAGCGCCGACGGGCTCACCTACACCTTCGTCCTCCGCGACGGCGTGACCTTCCACGACGGTGCTCCGCTCACCACCGCCGACGTGGTCGACTCGCTCACGCAGGTCCAGCAGAACGAGGCGTTCGTCGACCACCTCGACCTGGAGCAGCTCCAGAGCATCACGGCGGTCGACGAGCGCACCGTCCGGCTGCAGCTCAGCTCCCCCGACTCCGACCTGCTGTGGGCACTGACGGGTCGTGCGGGGCTCGTCCTCCAGGCCGGGGCGGACAACGACCTGTCGACGACGGCGAACGGCACCGGGCCGTTCACGCTCACATCCTGGAAGCAGGGCGACAGCATCACCGTCGAGTGGAACGACGACTACTGGGGTGACGCTCCGAAGGTCCAGGAGGTCGTCTTCAGCTACATCCCCGACGCGTCCTCGGCCGTCAACGCGACCCTCGCGGGCGAGGTCGACGTGCAGATCGGTCTCGACGCGAACCTGCGGGACCAGGTCGAGCGTGCCGACGGCCTGACGATCGTCGAGGGGAAGACGACCGACAAGTACACCCTCGCCTTCAACAACCAGCGCGCGCCCCTGAACGACCCCCTCGTCCGCCAAGCCCTCCGGACGGCGATCGACCACGCCGCCATCGTCGAAGCGGTCGGTGGCGCCGCGGCCCTGCAGTACGGACCGATCCCGGAGCTCGACCCCGGCTACGAGGACCTCAGTGACGTCGTGAGCTACGACCCGGACGCGGCGAAGGCGCTCCTCGCGCAGGCCGGCCAGGAGGACCTCGCGCTCACGCTCACCGTCCCGAACCACTACGGCACCGCCGCGACCAACGTCCTGGTGTCGCAGTTCAAGGCCGTCGGCGTCACCCTGACGGTCGACAGCGTCGAGTTCCCCACGTGGTTGAACGACGTCTACACCAACCACGACTACGACCTCAGTCTCGTGAACCACGTCGAGGCACGCGACATCCAGCACTGGGCGGACCCGGACTACTACTTCGGCTACGACAACCCGACGGTGCAGTCGTTGGTCGCCGAGGCCAGGGCTGCGACCGACCCCGCGGTCGCGGACGAACGACTCCGCGAAGCCGCAGCGCTGGTCTCGAAGGACCACGCCGCAGACTGGCTCTACACCGGGATCACCCTCACCGTCGTGCGCGACGGCGTGACCGGTTTCCCCACCGACTTCGTCAGTGAGCACCTCGACCTCCGGGACGTCGCCGTCACCGACTGATCGGCGGCGGGGTGCTAGTCGCGCTCGGCGGCGCGCGTGGCGGAGGACACCAGGTCGTCCTTCGGCAGCGCCGTGCCGTCCGTGAGGGCCTGCGTCCAGGACGCCGTCGTCGCCACGGCGGCGAAGTTCGAATCGAGCAGCGCCATGAGGGTCGTGTGGACCGTCTTCGCGTCGACGGACCCGGCCGCGTTCTCGAGGTTGATGGCTCCGGTCGCATCGGAGAGCACCTCGACGTCGATGCCGAGTTCCTCGGCGCCCGCCGCGGACGCGATGACGCAGTTGTTCGTCATGTACCCGACGAGCGTGACGGTGTCCACGCCCTGCTCGCGCAGCCACGCCTCGAGCTCGGTCCCGGCGAAGACCGAACCGTACTGCTTCACGACGCCCTTCCAGGACGGCTGCACCCGGCGGGCGACCTCGGGATGCAGCTCGAAGGCGCTCGTTTCCGGGTCGAAGACCGGTGCACCGCTGCCCGATGAGTGCTGGACGACAGCGACCGGGATTCCTGCGGCCGTCGCCGCGTCGATGGCGGCCGCAATCCGCAGGATCGACTCCTCGCGCGGCGGGTACTGGATCGCGAGCGGACCCGCGAAGTACTCCTGCTGGACGTCGATCAGGATCAGGGCGCGACGGGTCGTGGTCACAGGGGAACTCCTCGGTTCGGTGATGGCATCGGCACGACGCCGGTTCCATCCTCCCTCGGAACCGATCGACGCGCGCCACCGATAGTCTCGGCGCATGGGGATCAGGGGTGCGGGGATGCGGTCGGTCGGGATTAGTGCGGGACTCGCCGTGATGGTGGTGCTGTCAGTGTCGGCGTGCGCGTCGTCCGCGACGCCGAACGCGTCGCCGACCTCCGATGCACCGAGCACCCCGGCGTCGGCCGACCTCCTGGCGTGCAACGACCTCGCGTCGCTCGACACCGTCGCCGGCGTCCTCGCTGCTGAACCGGCTGACGTCGTCGAGGCCGTGCAGCCGTCCGACGCCGTCGATCTGGCCGTGCTGACGGCGGCCGGCGGGCTCGCCTGCTCCTGGCGGGTGGGCACCGGACAACAGATGATCGGCGATGGTGCGGGCGACTGGGCCTACCTCTCGATCGAGATCCTGCCGGGCGCTGCCGACGACTGGGCCCCGCCCTACGCCGGCGACACACCGTCCGAGGACACGAGGACGATCGCCGGTGTCGAGGCGACCACCTCGTCGGGCGAGACCGGATGGCGCGTGTCCGCTCCCGTCGGCTCGGCCTGGGTCGAGCTGTCGATCACCGCCTCCGGGCTGACCTCCACCGGCAGCCGATTCGAGGGCACGCCGGCGGGCGAGGTCCTCGACAACCTCGCCTCGGCGGCGGAGACCACCTTCTCGACGGTGGAGCCCGCCTCCGATGCTCAGCTCGCCTGGCCTGCGCTCGCGCCACGCGAGGGCGACGCGAGCTGCGACGGCGGGCTGGACGAGGCCGGGATCGTCTCAGCGCTGCAGTACGGCGAGGCCACCACCACCTACACCGTCATCGACCCACGGGCCCAGCCGATCGGCGATCTGGAGGATGCGGCGAGCGCCCGCGTCGGTGCGTTCAGCTGCGAACTCTTCGCTGAGGGTTTCGGGTACACCGACATCCTGGTCGTGCGCGACGGCGCGGCGATCATCGACGAGCTGGCAGCCCAGCCCGACATGGCGGCGGCGCTCGAGCCGGTCATCCTCGAGGGCGCGGTCGACGGCGAGTCGGCGTTCGTCGCGCGCCGCATGGACGGTCCGCGGTCGCCGCTCTACCTCAGCGTCGGTGAGACGTTCTACGCCGTGAGTTCCGGCGACGGTGCACAGACGGTCGCGGAGGCGATCATCGCCCAGACGCGGTGACGGCCGGCAGAGCGGTCACTCGGTGTCGAAACCGCAGGTCTGGATGGTCCAGGCGATGAACGCCTGGTAGTCCGGGTCGGTCGCGGCGCTCTGCACGGCCTGTGACTCGGTGAACCTCGGGTCGAGCCCGACGTCGGAGACGAGGCTGTCGGCCGGGAACTCGGCGAGGATCGCGGCGGTCTCCTCAGCGGAGGTCGCGAAGACCTCGGCGCCGGCTGCGACCTCGGCGCTCACGCCGTCCAGGGGCAGGAGGTCGCGGATCGTCGTGACCTGCGCCTGCACGGCTTCGAGGTCCTCGCCGACGGTGCCCGACTTCGCGGTCGCCGCCGCGCGGTTGGCCGCGCAGAACGCCGTGTAGTCGGCGGGCCCGTCCGCGGCATCGGCGGTCGCCGTGGCGGTGGGGGTCGACGACGGCGCCGCGGAGTCGCGATCCCCGCTGGACGGTGCCGAGCATCCGGCGAGGAGTCCGGCGACGAGGAGGCCGGAGCCCCAGACGAGGGCGAGTCGGCTGCGGTGCGGTGCGGTCATGAACGAGGTCCCCTTCAACGATCTACGAGTCGGCGACATCCATGTTGCCGTACCCGTGGGCGGTCCGGAAAGCCCGCTGCGCGGTGCGGAGCGCCATCTCGTATCGTTGATCGACGTGAGCACCTCCCTTCCCACGACCTACCCGCTGTCCACCGATCGACTCGTCCTCCGCCCGCACGAACCGTCGGACGTGGCCTGGTTGCTCGCGGTCTACGGACGGCCGGACGTCGCCACCTACCTCCTCGACGAGCCGTGGACGGAGGAGGTCGCGCGGACGAAGAGCGCCGAGCGGCTCAAGCGCACCGGCCTGAGCAGCCCGTCGCGTGCGCTCGCGCTCATCGTCGAGCACGAGGGTGCGCCGGTGGGCGAGGTCCTGCTCTGGTACACCGACCACGAGCGGGGCGTCGCCGAGATCGGTTGGGTCCTCGACCCGGCACACGGCGGCAAGGGGTTCGCGAGCGAGGCCGTCGGCGCGGTCCTCGACCTCGCGTTCAGCACGCCGGGGATGCACCGGGTCGCCGCGCAGATGGACGGCCGGAACACCGCATCGGCGCGGCTCGCCGAGCGGGTCGGCATGCGGCGCGAGGCCCACCTCCGGCAGGACTGGTGGAACAAGGGCGAGTGGACCGACACGGTCGTCTTCGGCCTGCTGGCGAGCGATCGCGACTGACGCCCGTCAGCCGACCTTCCCGACGACCGCACCGCGGTCGTCGGACTCCGTCATCGAACCGATCCCGCGCCGGGGACGGCGTGCACGTCGGTGATGCCACGCTTCGCCAGCGAAGCCGGATCCGCCGCGGTCCGAGACGTCACGACGGTGACCGGCTCGCCCTGTTCACGCAGCTCGTGCCAACGCTCGAACACGACGCCACCCGGCGCGAGGTCGGCCCGAGCGATCGGGAGGTCGTGCTCGTCCACATCGACGACGACGCCGACCGTGCGTGCGAGCACCCGGTCCCTCGCGCTGCCGCGCGCATCCGCGACGAGCTCGGCGAAGCGACGGCCGAGCGGCTTGACCGCGTTGTCCACGTCGAGCAGGCCGAGCGAGTACTCGAGGTCCTTGTAGTCGCCGAGCGACCGAGACACGTCGTGCGAGCACCACCAGGTGATCCCGTACAGACTGGGCGAGGAGAGCGCGGCCTCCACCGTCCGGGCCGCGAACTCCGGCATCTCGGTGTCCGCCAGGTTCATCGACGGAGCACCGACCTCCTGCAGCCACACCTGACGCCCCGAGTCGGTCGCGAACGCCTTCGACAGCTCGATCATCCACTCGGCGTGGCGGACGGATTGCGTGGACAGCCCGCCGTAGCGCTTCGCCGTGCCGTTGAAGATCCAGGAGTGCACGGTCGTGATGTCGCCGAGCCGCGAGGCGTGCACCGGGAGGAACGGATGCCCGTCCCGATACCAGAGGTGATCGTTCTCGCTGTGGGTGAGCAGGTGCCGGGGATCAGGGTCGACCGGCGCCTCCAGGAGTCTGGTCAACCAGTGCGCGACCTGATCGCTGTCAGCGGGCATCGCGGCCGGGTTCGGCGGCTGGAACTGGTTGAGCTCGTTGCCGAGGGTCAGGCCGATGAGGTTCGGGCGGTCCCGCACGGCGTCGTAGACGGCGGACACGAGCGCGGCCTGCGCGTCGACGGCGGCTTCGTCGACGAACATGTTGCCGTCGTGCCAGTTGACGAGCCAGGCCGGGACGAAGTCGAACCCGGACATGTGCCCCTGGATGACGTCGACGGCGATGTCGAGTCCGAACTCGGCGGCGAGGTCGGCCACGAGCGCGATGTCGTCCAGTGCCTGACGCCGGATGAGCGTCCGGTTCGGTTGCAACACCGGCCAGAGCGGGAACACCCTGACGTGGTCGAGACCGAGACCGGCCAAGGCCTCGAAGTCACTGCGGACGACGTCGGCGTCGATGCCCATCCACTGGAACATCCAGTCCTTGGAGGGTGTGTAGTTCGCTCCGAAGCGCGGAGTGTGGTCGGTCACGGTGTCACTCGTCCTTCTCGATCGGGGTCTGGTCCGGGGCCGGCACCCGTGCGGTGGATTCCCGCACGATGAGTCGTCGCGCTGAGACGGTCTGCGAGGCGACCCGCTCGCCGTTCACGAGCCGCTCGAGCAGTTTCACCGCCGTCCTCGCGCTCTCCTCGACGGGAGCGTCGAGCGCGGTGATGCGGGGACGCACGAGGGTCGACACCCACGAGTCCTCCCAGGCGATGACGGAGAGCTGCTCGGGGACCCGGACGCCCAGCTCCGGCGCATGCGCGATGATCTCAGCGGCCATCGCCTCGCTGTCGACGAGCAGTGCCGTGGCCGGGCCGGAGCGCCGCAGCACGTCGGCGACGGGATCCTCGGCGGACGGTTCCCAGTGCAGCACCGTCGGCGTCATACCCCGACGTTCCGCAGCCTCCACGAAGCGACGGTCTCGTTCCCTGGAGTGGACGAGGCCCGGAGAATCGCTCACGCGGGAGATCGCGCGGTGACCGAGTGCGGCGAGATGCTCCAGCACCTCCTCGTAGGCCGCGTCGTCGTGCACCGTGACGGCCGGCACGAGATCGTCCACCGGCGCACCGAGGAGGACGGCCGGCGCACCCAGCTCGCGCACCTGCAGGATCCGGGGGTCGTCGTCGCGGACGTCGACGAGCAGGAACGCGTCCACCCGCTGCTCGCTCCACCACTCGCGGTAGACGCGCTCCTCGTCGGTGTCCCGCACGAGCGTGAGCGACAACGACCAACCGATGGCTGCGAGAGGCTCGGTGAGACCGGCGATCAGCCGCATGAAGAAGGGGTCGCGCTCGAACGTGTCGCCGGAACGCGTCACGACGAGGCCGAGACTGCGCCCGCCGCGGCCGCTGACCTTGCGACTGGCGTAGTTCGGCCGCCAGTGCAGTTCGTCGGCCGCGCGGCGGATGCGGTCCGCTGTGGCCGTGGACACGTTCGGTCGTCCGTTGAACACGTGCGACACCGCCGACGGGGAGACCCCCGCGCGGGCGGCGACGGCGGCAATGGTCGCGCGAGCCGGTTTCTTGTCGTTCATCGTGTCCGAGAGTAGGGGCTTGACCGGATCTTGTAAAGCGGTATACATTGACCGCACGTTGATGTGTACCGCTACACAAGCGCCACGCGGAGAACACGATCACGTCCCATCCCGACGCACCGCAGCTCTCAGGAGGTCTCATGACCGATGGCATCAGCAGACGCACGTTCCTCGGCACGGTGATCGGGGGCGGGGTGATGATCCCCCTGCTCACGGGATGCGGCCCCCTCGTTCCAGCGTCCGGCACCCCCGGGTCGATCTCGGTGCACACGCAGTTGAGCGGAGCCGTCTCGGGAGCGCAGGTCTTCTCCGACGTCGTGGCCGCCTACTCCCGAGCGACCGACCGCGCCGTCGCCCTCTTGAAGAACGGCTCCGACCTCCCCATCGTCTTCGAGACGAGCTCGCTCGCGGGCAAGGAGGCGGACATCGCCATGGTGAACCTGCAGGGACGCACGCTCTCCTGGACCCGGCTCGGCGCCACGATCCCGGTGGAGGATCTGCTGGACGACTGGGGCCTCCGCGACAAGATCATCCCGGAGGCCCTCGAGGAGTGGACCGACGAGGACGGACACCTCCGCGCGTTCCCCTTCACCCGGACCAACTGGCCGGTGTCGTTCAACACCGGCCTGCTCGCGGAGGCGGGCGTCGAGTTGCCGACGACGTCCGACGAGCTCATCCTCGTCGCCGACGCCCTGCGGTCGAAGGGCATCGGGCCGGTCACCGTCGGAGGATCGGACTGGAGCGGGCAGAAGCTGTTCCTGCAGATCCTGCAGGGCTTCCTCACAAAGGACGAGGCCACCCGAGCGTTCTCCACCGGCAAGCTCTCCGAGTTCCCCGGAGCCGTCGCCGGCGTCGAGCACTTCGTCGAACTGCGGGATGCCGGCGTGTTCGTCGACAACGTGCAGGGGTACACCTCCGACTCGGAACTCACGCAGTTCAACACCCGGAAGGCCGCGATCGTGCCGGCGATGTCGTCCGCCCTCGCCCTCGTCCCCGCGGAGCGTGCGGCCGAGGTGACCGTCGGCGGGTGGCCGACACCCTCGCAGGGAGGCGTCGTCGACCATCCGACCGTCATCCAGAGCTACAACGGACACGGCATCTGGATCAGCGCGAACGGCGCGGAGAAGCTCGAGCTGCTGAAGCCCTTCATCCAGAACCTCTACTCCCCCGAGGTCACGAGCGAGTTCATCCTCGGCTCCGGTCGCGACATGAACCGGATCACGGACGTCGTGAGCACCGACTTCCCCCTCGTCGCGCAGGCCTCGCAGCTCACCACCGATCAGGTGACCCCGGTCATGCTGCCCGATCTGCTCATCCCCGATGCGGTCTTCGAACCGATGATCCGGGTGACCGCGATGGCCTACGGCTCCGCGAGCGCCGACCAGATCATCGACCGGTTCGAGCAGGCCTACGACGCGGCCTGAGGGCCCGAAAGGACATCATGACCGTGCTCGAAGTCACCCCCACGACGGGACGACCCGTCTCCGCCCGACCACCTGGCGCTCGTCCGCGTCGCTCTCCGCTCCGGGAGCGCTTCCCCGGCCTCGCCCTCCCGGCCCTCATCTGGTACGCGGTCTTCATGATCGGGCCGGTCGTCGCGATCTTCGTGATCGCCTTCCTACGCTGGCCGGGGATGCTCGAAACCCCGTCGTTCGCGGGCCTGGACAACTTCAGCGTCGTCTTCGCGGACGCCACCTTCTGGGCCGCCCTCGGCAACTCCGCCGTCCAGATCGTCGTCGGACTCCCGATCATGATCGTGCTGGCCTTCCTCCTCGCCTTCTACGTCGTCCAGAAGCCCCGTGGGCACCGCGTCCTGCGGTACATCCTGTTCATCCCTGCGCTGATCTCGGCGCCGGCGACCGCCATGGTGTTCTACGCCATGCTCAACCCGGACGGACTCGTCAACGGCCTGCTCGCGCCGCTCGGCCTGGCGGGCAACGCCTGGCTGGCCGACCCGTCGACCGCGCTCGGCGCCATCATCGCCGTGGAGCTGTGGAGCGGCATCGGCTACTCGGCCGTGCTCATCGCCGCCCGTCTCGACGGCGTCGACGCGGAGATCGTGCAGGCGGCCCGTGTGGACGGCGCGAGCGACTGGCGCATCGCCTGGCGCATGTACTGGCCCATCGCCCGCGACTTCATCGGCGTGGTCACCATGCTCCAGTTCCTGTCGCTGCTGTTCAACTCGGCGCAGACGGTCCTCCTCCTCACCCAGGGCGGACCGGGCACCTCGACGATGACGCTGTCGTACCTCATCTACAGCAAGGCGTTCGTCGAGACGGACCTCGGCTACAGCCAGGCGGTCGGTGTGGTCCTGTTCGTCCTCGGGCTGCTCGGCATGTGGCTGATCCGCCGGACCCTGCGCGCCACCCACTGATCGGACCAAGGAGACTCTCATGGCATCACGCACCGTCCTCCCCCTCCGTGATCGGTTGGGGTCCCTCACGAGCGGCACCCTCGCCTGGCTGTACGCGGCGATCCTACTCATCCCCTTCTACTACTTCATCTCGTCGTCCTTCAAGACGAACGAGGAGATCTTCGAGTCGCCGCTGGCGCTGCCGACATCGTGGGACCTCTCGAACTTCGCCACCGCGTTCCGGCAGGCGGACCTCGGGCTCGCGATCGCGAACTCGGCGCTCACCACGGTCAGTGCACTCGTGCTCACCCTGCTGCTCGCCCTCCCCGCGGCGTTCGCGCTCGCACGGGCGCAGGGCCGGCTCGGGAAGGTCATCGAGAACGTCTTCAACCTCGGCTTCCTGATCCCCGCCTTCGCGGCGTTGTTCCCGACGTTCCTCCTCGCCGCCGCCGTCGGGCTGTTCCACACCCGCACCTTCGTCGTGCTGCTGCTCCCGGCCACCGCGCTCCCGCTGTCGATCGTGATCCTCACCGCGTTCATGCGGACCATCCCGCGCGAACTCGAGGAGGCCGCGTCCATGGACGGCGCATCCACCCTGCAGGTCCTGCGTCAGGTGTACCTCCCGATCTGCATCCCCGGCATCGCCACGGTGCTCCTGCTGAACTTCCTGTCGTTCTGGAACGCCTACCTCTATCCGCTGATCCTCATCGGCCCCGACACCGCCCAACGCACGATCCAGGTCGCGTTACCGACGCTCAAGGTCGACGCCGGCACCGACTACGGTGTCCTCATGGCCGGAACCCTGCTCACCCTGCTTCCGGTCTACCTCGTCTACACGGTCCTCCAGAAGCAGATGCAGAAGGCGTTGGTGTCGGGAGCGGTCAAGGGATGACGCGGTCGTCGGCCGAGCTGAGCCTGCGCGAGCGGGTCGGCCAGATCAACCAGCGTCTCAAGGGGTGGGAGGCCGTCGAATGGGTCGACGGCGCCCCGCGCGTCACCGACGTGCTCCGGCGCGAGGTCGACCGGTGGGGTGGGATCGGCGCGATCTACGGCGTCCTGCGTGCCGACCCGTGGTCGCAGGTGCGGTGGGAGAACGGCGTCCCGCCCGAACGGAGCGCCGAGGCCTACGCGGCGGTGCAGGAGGTGGTGCGAACCCGCGGATCCGGCCTCCCGACGCTCTTCGTCGAGGAGGTCCCGCACGGCCTCATGGCGCTCGGCGGCACCACGCTCCCGGTGAACCTCGCACTCGGTGCCGGGATGGACGTCGACCTCGTCGAAGGCCTCGGCGCCGAGGTGGCCGCCGAGGCCCGGGCGCGAGGCACGCACGTGGCGCTCGTCTCCGGGCTCGACGTGCTGCGGGATCCGCGCTGGGGTCGTGCGGAGGAGTGCTTCAGCGAGGATCCGGCGCTGGCGGCGCTGCTCGTGGAGGCGACCGTGCGGGGCATGCAGGGGCGGAACCCGCACGGGCAGCTCGCCCACGACCGCATCGCCGTGGTCGCGAAGCACCTCGCCGGGCAGGGTGCCGGCATCGGCGGCCGGAACGGATCCGGTGCTCCGATCGGACGCCGCGAGCTCGGTGAGATCCATCTACGGCCGGCGTACGTCGCTGCTCGGGCCGGCGTGTCCGGGTTCATGGCGGCGTACAACGACATCGACGGTGTCCCGTGCAGTGCCAACGCGGACCTCCTCACCGGGGTCCTCCGCGAGGACTGGGGATGGGAGGGGATCGTCATGGCCGACGGCACGGCGGTGGACCGGTTGCGCGACAGTACGCCCGATCCGGCGAGCGCCGCGGCACTCGCCATCACAGCGGGGGTCGATCTGAGTCTGTGGGACGAGGCCTTCACGCACGTGGAGGAGGCGGTCGGACGCGGACTCCTCGATCAGGCGCTCGTGACCCGTGCCGCCGACCGGGTCCTCGCGCTGAAGCGGCGTGTCGGCCTGCTCGAGGAAGCGCAGCCGGAACACGCCGTCGCAGGTCCGGCCGAAGGTCGCTCTCCGAGGGAGTTCCTCGAACTCGCTCACCGCGCGGCGGTGCAGTCCTGCGTCCTCGTGCAGGACGATGGCGTCCTCCCGCTCTCCGCGTCCGCGGTCGTCGCCGTGATCGGCCCGAACGCCGACGATCTCGAAGCCCAGCTCGGTGACTACACGCCGCCGCGGCGGGACGACGACCCGCAGGCCTCCACGGTGCGATCCGCACTCGAGGCACGGCACGGTACGGGCCACGTGCGATACGCGCAGGGTGCCTCGCACCGTTCCCGGCTTCCCGGTGACGCCGCGGAACAGGTGGACGCGGCGCTGTCCGGGGCGGACGCCGCGGTCGTCGTGTTGGGTGGGACGAGTCGACGACGCTACGACGACGAGTTCGCCGACAACGGCGCCGTCGACGGCCCCGCTCCCGACACCACCAACGGCGAGGGTGTCGACCTCGCGCGCCTCGCCCTACCCGAGTCGCAACTCGACCTCCTCCGTGCCGCTCGGGCAGCCGTCCCCGTCGTGATCGCGGTGCTGATCGACGGCCGCCCGCGCCCGCTCGAGCCACTCGTCGCGCTGGCCGACGCACTGATCGTCGCCCCGTTCCCCGGCCCGAACGGTGGTGCGGCGATCGTCGACGTCCTCGCGACCGGCGTCGGTGGCGGGTTGCTCCCGGCGACCTTCCCCTCGACCGACGGCGTGTGGCCCGTCGCGCACGACGAGCGTCGAGAGACGGCCCGCGGCTACGTCGACGCCCGCCATCCCGTGGGCGGACTGTTCGGCAGTGGCGCCTCCGCCGTGTCGGTCCGGCTGCGTCCCGTCGAAGCGACGCTCACCGCGGAGGCGCTGCGCGAGGGGGGCACGGTCACGCTGACCGCCGACCTCGTCAACGACACCGATCGGACGGTCTCCGTGCCGGTGCCGCTCTACGGCCGCCGCCATGAGCTCGGCCTCCGTCCGCGCCGGCGCAGTGTGCTCGCGGTCGAACGGGTCGAGGTCGCTGCCCGGTCGACGGCCGCGGTCGCGTTCACCCTCGGTCTCGATGGACTCGGGTCCTGGGCGGATGGTCGTCCGGTGCCGGCTCCCGCGGAGGTGGTCGCCTGGACGGACCCGAGCCACGACCCTCCGTCCGACGCCCTCGTCGTGCGGATCACCGATCAGGAAGGAGACACCGGATGGGGACACTGACCCCCTTCGCCCCGGACGCCCGCACCCGTGAGCTGCTCGCCGACGCGGCCGTGGAGGTGGGACGGGTCACCGACGGCCGCATCGGCGACCTGGTCGGCCGGGCGCTGCTCGCCACGCTCACCGAGACCGTCGGCGTCGATCCGGCGGGACGGGTGTTCGTCATCACGGGCGACATCCCGGCGATGTGGCTCCGCGACTCGACGACCCAGCTCACCCCGTATCTGCGGTTCGTCGAACGCAGTGGGCAATTGGCCGACCTCGTGGAGCAGGTGGTCCGCCGGCAGTTCGGGTTCATCGCCCACGACCCGTACGCGAACGCGTTCAACGACGGACCGACGGGTGCCCGCTACGATCCCGCGGACGTGTGCGAGGATCCCGAGGTCTGGGAGCAGAAGTACGAGGTCGACAGTCTCGCCTACCCGGTCACCCTCGCTCACGCGCTGTGGCGCCGGACCGGACGGACCGGATTCCTCCTCGACGCCCCGGCACCCGAGGTCCTGCGGACGGTCGTCGATCAGCTTCGCGCCGAGCAACAGCACGAGACGTCTCCGTACCGGTTCGAACGGATGACCACCATCCCCACCGAGACGCTGCCGCGTGGCGGCCGGGGTTCCGCGGTCGCGCACACCGGCATGACCTGGAGCGGATTCCGCCCGTCCGACGACGCATGCACGTTCGGGTTCAACATTCCGGCCAACCTCTTCGCCGCGGAAGCTCTCCTCTCGCTCGCCGAGATCGCGACCGAGGTGCTCGAGGACATGCCGTTGGCCGAGGATGCCCGCGCCCTGTCCGCCGAACTCGTCGCCGGCGTCCGGGCGCACGGGATCGTTCCCGGGCCGGACGGGGTCCCGATCTACGCCTACGAAGTCGACGGGCTCGGGGGCAGCCTCATCATGGACGACGCGAACACGCCGTCGTTGCTCTCGCTCCCCCTGATCGCACCGACCGTCCTCGACCCGGACGTGTGGGCGACCACACGTGACGTCGTGCTGAGTCCGGCGAACCCGTACTGGTTCGAGGGCTCGGTGTTGCGCGGCGTCGGCAGTCCGCACACCCGTGATCGGCGGGTCTGGCCCATCGCACTCGCCGTCGAAGGACTGGTGGGCACCCCGGCCGACCGTCGCCGTCTGCTGCGCATGATCGCCGACACGGATGCCGGAACGGGCCGCGTGCACGAGAGCATCGACGTCGATGATCCCGCCGTCTTCTCACGCCCCTGGTTCTCCTGGGCCGAGTCGATGTTCTGCGAACTCGCCCTCACGGTCGTGGACGACGAGCGATCGCGCCCGACGCGCTTCGCCTGACGCGGTTCGCCTGACGACTCAGCGGCGCTCCGGGTCGGTGATCAGCAGCGCGTTGTCCGTTGCGAGACGCTCCAGCACCTCGTCCGTCGTCGACCGCTTCGCCTCCTCGACATCGGTGTCGGTCAGCGCGACGGCCTGCCAGAAGGCGACCCGGCCGTTCGGCGTCTCGATGGGTTCGACCACCGGGTCGAGTCTGACGGCGAGCGTCGTGAGGGCACCGTCGGGGTCGTCGGTCACGCCGTTCGCGAGTCGGATGCGATCCCCCAACCACAGCTCCTGCGGTCCGCTGCGCACGTACTGCGCCAGCACGACGAGCGCACGGTACGGCCATTCAGGCGGGGTCTCCTCGGTCGGTGACCGGCGCACGCGCATGGTCAGCTCGTATCCGAAGCCACTGGTCGTCGGATCGTCGGAGTCCTTGCCCCACAGCTCCGTGAGCCCGTAGGTGACGTAGAACCAGTGGTCGGGCCCGGGGAGCGCCGAACACCCCTGCAGGGCGGACCCGAAGTGCAGGCCGGGCGAGTAGGCGACGTGGAATTCACGGGCCCCGGGGTGGTGCTGCGAGACCGCCTGCGTGACGGCGTCCCATCCCCGCTCGTCGAGGTCGTCGAGATCGGCTGGGCCGGCCGCCGCGGGATCGGGCGCGGCGGGCGGCGTCGGTGGCTGCTGGCGTTTGCGTCGGAAGAAGCCCATGCGACGAGTGTAGGCATCGGTCACTCGGACACGCCCATCGAGGTGGACGCGCGCGCCGACTGGCCCGTCGGATGAGGCGGATCACGGGTGCCGTCCATCGGTCGCGGCGGCGATACAGTGAATTTGCCCGACACCGGGCGGGACACCTGGGAGGCCCGATGCCACGTTGGATCGAAGGCACCGAGCGCCACCCGCGGCTCGGCCTGCTGAGCCGGAGTCAGGGACCGCTGGCGCTGGGGGTCGGGATCGTCACGGCGATCGTCGGCATCACCAGTCCGGCCGTCCTCCGTGTCACCGAACTCCAACTGGCGTGGGCCGTGATGGGACTCGCGCTCGTCGCCACGCTCGTGCTTCCGTGGGAGCGGATCGCCCGCCCGTGGGCGCTCACCCTGGTCAGCGCAGACCTCGCCGTCGTGGGACTCGTGAACCATGCGGTGTCCCCCGTCCTCGGCGCCTCGATCGTACTGCTCGCCTTCCCCGTGCTCTGGCTGTCCTACAGCTTCGGACGCCTCGGCGTCGTCCTCGCTCTCGTGGGGAGCGTGCTCGTCGTCTGGCTGCCCGGCCTGCTGTACGGCGAGGCTCCCGAGAGCACGCAGGACCGGAGCGAGCTCGTCGCGCTCACCCTGCTGCTCGTGCTGGTCATCCTCGCCGTCGGCCTGCAGTCGCAACGGTTCGAACGCGCTCAGGCGAGCGTGCGGGCCGAAGGCGAAGCGAAGGTCGAAGCCTTGGAGCGGCAGAACCGGCTGGCCGTGATGCTCCGCACCGTCGCCGACGAGGTGAACGTCGGACTGGTCTTCTTCGACGAACACGGCACCGAGATCCTCAACAACCGACTCGCCGTCGAACTCGCGACACTGGCCGGCTACGACGCGTCGACCGGGGGTGCCCGCTTCATCTGGGCGGCGGACGGTCTCACCCCGCTGGCGGTGGAGGACCAACCGGTCCTGCGGGTCCTCGACGGACAGGACGTCCGCGACTTCTTCTACTGGGTGGGGCCTCCCGGCAGGCAACGAGCCCTCGTCGCGAACGGTCGGCCGGTCAGTGGCGCGGACGGGGCACCGAACGGGGCGGTCCTCGTCGGACAGGACGTGACCGAGCTCACCGAAGCCGTCC
Source organism: Plantibacter sp. H53 (assembly GCF_001650455.1). Lineage (NCBI taxonomy): Bacteria > Bacillati > Actinomycetota > Actinomycetes > Micrococcales > Microbacteriaceae > Plantibacter > Plantibacter sp. H53. Next base: position 37,494 of record NZ_LWCT01000007.1, on the reverse strand, counting down.
GGATGCGCACCGAGTCACTGACGAGCCTGAGCCACGAACTGCGGACGCCCCTCACGAGCATCCTCGGCTATCTCGACATGCTCGACGACGACACGGACGTCGTAGCCCGGGTGCAAGCCCAGCTCGCCGTCGTCCGCCGGAGCGCCGATCATCTCGGGCGTCTGGCTGAACAGTTCCTCGCAGCGAGCGCACCCCACCTGGAGATCACCGACGAACCCGTCGACCTCAGCGCCATCGTGCTGGAGGCGGCCGACGAGCGACGACGGCTCGGCCTGCCCGACGGCGTGGAGCTGCGCACCGCTGCCGTGCCGACGCTGCAGCTCGTCGGCGATCGAGCACGCCTCCGGGAGTTGCTCTCGATCATGCTCGACAACGCGGTGACCTACACCCGCGCCGGCGAGATCTTCCTGAGCGTGCGCTCGGACGGCGTGGATGCGATCATCCGCGTCACCGACACGGGGATCGGCATCCCGGCGGACGAACTCACCCGGGTCTTCGAACGGTTCCACCGAGCCGGGAACGTGCGCGAGGAGACGATCCGCGGCTCGGGCCTCGGACTCACCATCGCCAGATCCATCGCGCACGCGCACCGCGGCACGATCGAGGCCTTCTCCACCGGAGACCCCGGAACGACCTTCATCGTCCGACTCCCGCTGGCCCGCCGGAACCGCTCGGCCGGCTGACACCGCCGACGAGGCGTCAGCGCGCCGGGGTCGTCGCTCTCGTCGGAGACAGCGATCAGGACCGGGACCCATGCACGTGCGCCGAACTCATCGCTGGCCACGTCCAGGCTGGTCGTCACGTCCGCGAAACGAGAGTCAAACCGGGAACCGGCGAGCAGCACGTGTCCGGCGCACCCCTGGGGGCACGGTCAGCGGAGGGGTGACCGCGCCAGTACCGCGGGGTCCTGACCCTCGCGGAGAGGAAGCAGGCTGTAGAGCACACGGTACGGGCCCTTCGCCGGTGTGTTGCTGTACTGCTCCGGGCGGGTAAGCAGGTCCCAGTTCCCGCCCTGCACCCCTTCCTGCGCTGCGTCCACGCGGACGACGGTCCGCCAGGATGCGGGCACCTCGTGCCAGTGGCGATGTCCCGCGAGCTCGTCAGGACTGTTCGGCTGGGCGTTGAGATACATGCTTCCCTCAGCCACGATCAGCACACCGCTGCCGGCGTCGTCGGTCAGCGTCGCCCAGCGGGTGTCGGCTTTGTTCCCGGTGTCCTGCGGTCGGCTGTATCTCGTGATCTGGTCCGCGACCCTCCCCGAGTATCGGCCGAAGAACGCAGAGCTGTGCCGGTCGGCGGTCGACTCCCATGGCCCCCGTCCGTACCACTCGAGGTTCGCGAGTTCGGGCCGGAGCCCGAAGGTGGTCCCGACGACCTGCGGATTGGGCGTGTCAGGCACGGGTTCGAACGTCGACAGCACGTCCACCTGCCCGTCGCCATGGATCGTGTAGACGATGGACTGCGGCGAGGTCGTGATGCGCTGGCTCGGACGGAACGGCACCGTGGTCGTGACGGTACCGTTCACGATGATGCGGACCGCGCCGGGCATGTGGGTCGTCTCGACCGAGCTGACGGCCCAGGCCTCGCCGACACCACGCCAGGGCAGCGACGGCTCCGGGTGGGTCTCCCTGAACTCCGGGATGGACAGCTCGGGGTCGTTCGGGGCACGCCAGTATTTCGGCATGAGGCCGCTCGCGAGCAGCTCCCGCTCGTCGTATCGCAGCGACGTCATCCGCCCCGTCGTGCGGTCGACGGTGACCGAGAAGGCGGTCCCGTGGACCTCGATCAAGCCATCGCTCTCCTGGAGTCGAGGCGCTGCTGCGTCCGACACAGCTGGCGGTTCCGGCGCAGCCCCCGGCACGGGGAGGGCGAACTGGGCTCGGGCGACGACGTGGCCTGCTGGCGCCCACCGAGTCGGTGCGTCGAGCTCGATCGAGAGCTCGAGTCGGTACTCGGCTCGGTGACGCCGCTCCGCCGGCAGTTCGCACGGCAGGATGACCTCCGTACGCTGCGACGGCCCGATCGACAGTGCAGTGCCGATGATCGTCCCGCTGCTGACGGCTCGACCGTCCTCGGTGACCGCCCACCGCAATCGGTGCTCGTCCAGGCTCGTGAACAGGTACTCGTTCGTGATCGCGACGACCCAGCTGTCAGGATCCAGGAGCGTCATGCTCACCGGCTGATGCGCCAGCTTGGCCTCCTGCAGCTTCGGCGTCGGCGTGCGGTCGGCGAGCACCAGCCCACTCATATGGGCTCCTTCCTCATTGGGATCGTCGCCCCAGTCGCCGCCGTAGGCGAGGAATTCCTCCCCCGGCCGCCCCGGCACGTCCCACCACAGTCCCTTGTCGGCCCAGTCCCAGAGGAAGCCCCCGAGCACCTGGCCGGGGTGTTGCCGGATCGCGTTCCAGGTCTCGTCGAGATAGCCGGAGGTGTTGCCCTGGCTGAACGCGTACTCGACGAGGAGGTACGGCCTCGGGTCTCGGGTCGCTCGCTCGATCAGCTGCGGGACCGGTGGGTAGAAGTCGCCGTCGAAGTCGGAGTGGTCCGATGGGACGATCGGCGAACCGGAGCCGGTCGAATCCTGATAGCTGACCGGCCGTGACGGGTCGTAGGCCTTGGCCCAGTCGTACATGGCCCGCAGATTCGAACCGACGCCCGATTCGTTGCCGATCGACCACGCGATCACGCAGGGATGGTTCTTGTCCCGGTCGACCATGTTCCGCATGCGCCAGAGCAGTGGTGCTCGGAGCTCGGGTCGATCTCCCGGGATGTTCGGCCGTCCGTCGCCGTCGACGCGGTTGATGTGGGTCTCGTTGTTCGCCTCGTCGAAGATGTAGAGCCCGTACTCGTCGGCGAGCTCGTACCACCGGGGGTCGTTCGGGTAGTGGGAAGTGCGGACGGCGTTGATGTTGTTCCGCTTCATCAGGGTGATGTCGGCGACCATGTCGTCCAGGCTGAGGGTGCGACCGGTCCGCGGGTTCCACTCGTGTCGGTTGACGCCTCGGATCGAGAGCGGCCGGCCGTTGATCAGGAACACGCCGTCGACGATCTCGACGCGTCGGAACCCCACGCGGGTGGACACGCGATCGACGACCGAACCGTCCGCATCCACCAGTTCCACGACGAGGGTGTACAGCTCCGGGTGCTCGGCCGTCCAGAGCCGAGGCGGCCGCACGGACTCCGCCAGCGTGGCGGACACTCCCCCTTCGGACGTCTCCGATGAAACGGATGCGGCGCGCGACCAGAGCTGTGGCGCGTCGACGTCCGTCCCGTCGAACAGCGTCCCCCGCGCCTGGAGGCGCTCTCCGTGAAGCTCGCCTGAACCGTCCTGTACCTCGACGTCCAGCTCGAGTGTCGCCTCGGACCAGTCGTCCGCGAGCGGAGTCCTGACCGTGAAGTCACGGACGAACACGGACGGCCTGGAGAGCAGGTTGACACTCCGGAAGATGCCGGAGAGTCGGACGTTGTCCTGGTTCTCCAGGTAGGACCCGGTCGACCATCGGTACACCTCGACGGCGAGCACGTTGGACCCCGCGCGCAGGTGCGGCGTCAGCTCGAACTCCCCGCGGGTGTAACTGTCCTCGCGATAGCCGAGGGGATGACCGTTGATCCAGACGGTGTACGCCGACTCCACGCCCTCGAATTGGAGGAACGTCCGCCGACCGTCCCAGTCCGCTGGGAGTTCGAAGCTCGTCCGGTACTGTCCGACCGGGTTGTAGCGGGTCGGGGCGTGCGGGTAGTCGCCGGTCGGAAGCGGCTGCTCGTGGTGGCCGTTCGCGCCGGTCCACGGCAGCACGGTGTTGACCCCGATCGGGAAGTCGTACCCGTGCACCTGCCAGCTCGCGGGGACGGGGAGGAGGTCCCAGTCCGAGTCGTCGACGTCCTCCCGCTCGAAGTCGGGCATCCGGGATGCGGGGTCCGGGGACCAGCGGAACCGCCAGTCACCGTCCAGGCTGAGCCTGAACGGCGAGGCGGAGCGGTCCGCCCGCACCGCACTCGCCAGGCTGTCATACGTGACCAGCGTGGCGTGTGCGGGTTCGGTCCCCCGCTCATACACGGCAGGGTCGTTCCATTCGGGTGTCGCGTTCATGGTCTCCTCGGATGCGATCCGGTGTTGCAACATCGATAGGGGTGGTCGGTTTCCGGCGTCAGCGCAGGCCGATCGTGAGCAGGAGATTCCCGTACAGACGTTCGTCTCCGGTCGCGATGACGACGCCGACGTCCGGGGATCGCACGCGGTCGTAGAACGCGAAGCGCTCGACCCGCTCGATCGGCACCTCGGAGCCCAGTGCCCGGGCGTAGTCGTCCTGCGCGGGGGCCTCGACGCCGGGCGGGGTCTGCATGACGGTCGCCGACTCGACGTTCACGACCGTGAGCACGGCGTCGAGCACCGTCGTGACGTCCAGCAGGCCGGGGCGAAGGTTGAGATGGATGAGTCGTGCGCCTGGACGGGTCCCGGTCAGGTAGGGGTAGTTGCCGTCGGCGATGAGGACCCCGGAGCCGTGGCCCGACGACGCGAGCGCTTCGAGCAGCGGCGGGTGGACGAGTGGGCCGGTGATCACGCGGACGCTCCAGCCGTCGCAGGGACCGTCGCGCCGTCTGCGGCGTAACCGTGCCATCCCGGGATCGTCCCGTCGACGTCCCACAGCTCGAGCCAGCTGTCGGCGCCCGGCCAGAGGAACACCTGACCCTTGATGAGTCGGTTGTTCCGTTCTGCTGACCGCAACTCCTCCAGCTCGGCAGGGGTCAGGGGGTCTTCGATCACGGCTTGCAGGTTGGCGACGAACTGCGACGCCTTCACCGAGAACGGGATCGGGATCTGACCGCGCTGCACCGCCCATTTGAGGCAGACGAGCGCCGGATGGACGCCGTGCGCGCGGGCGATCGATGCGACGACGGGGTGGTCCATGTCGGAGACGTCGGAGTCGATGCGGTCACGATCCGGTCGCGACGGCGACCCGAGGGGAGAGTAGCCCACCGGCTGGATGCCGTGGTCGAGGCAGAACCGGAACAGCTCGGGCTGCTGGAAGCACGGGTGCAGCTCCATCTCGTTCAGCGCGGGGCGGATCCGCGCATCGGAGATGATGGCCGTGAGCTTGGGGATGGTGACGTTCGAGGTCCCGAGGTGCCGGACGACCCCCTCGTCGACCAGGCTCTCGAGGGCATGCCAGAGCGCCATGAACTCCTCATGGAGGTAGGGGCGCGCGTGCTGGTCGCGGTCGGCCGCGTCCGCGAACGGTGCGTGGTGGTTCGGGAACGGCCAGTGCACGAAGACGGCGTCGAGGGTGTCGAGTCGGAGATCCCGGAGGGATCGTCGGACCGAGGCGATCGCGGCCGCCGGCTCGTGGGCGTCGTTCCACACCTTCGACATGACGAAGAGCTCCTCGCGCGGCACACCGCGGGCGATCTCCTCCTCGAGCACGGCACCGACCTGCGCCTCATTGCCGTACACCGAGGCGCAGTCGATCAGGCGGTATCCGGCTCGGATCGCTCCGCCGACCGCCGCCGCCACGTCGTCCGCGCCGTATCGGTCGGACCCGAACGTCCCCATTCCGATCGCCGGTATCGACGCCCCGCTGGCGAGTCGTCGGGTGGGCACGCTGTCGATCTTGATCATGTCTGTGTTCTCCGTTTCATTCGGTTCGAGCGTGGTCACCGGACGGTGCCACCGGAGCGTTCCGCAGCCGTGCACCATCGCCTCGGCGCGCCGCCACTAGATGTTGAGGCCGTGGAAGAAGTCGGTGCGGAGCACCGGGCCCGCGGGCGCCAGCTCGATCCGCACCACGGCGCCACCCGGACCCGTCAGCTCCGAGTCGGTCAGCACGACCTCGAGATGCTCGCGTGTGCGTGTCCACTCGGCGGGTTCCCGTGAGCCGAGGACCCGGACGTCGACGATCGGCCGGTCGAGGAGCCGATAGTCCGAGCCGAAACTGCGGATGCGCATCCGGCCGTCCTCCGGACGGACGAGTCCGATCCCGTAGACGTACTCGTGACCGACCTCGGTCATCCGCGTGAATCGGATGTCCTCGGCGGTGTACACGGCCGCCGCGGCGTCGGTGAACGAGCCGGCGGCGGGTGCGGTCGGCCCTTCCCCGAACACGACCCACGGACGTGAACCGTAGATCGCCTCTCCGTTCACGGCCAACCAGTCGCCGACCGCTTCCAACAACGCGACCTCCTCCTCGGGGATCGTCCCGTCGGGACGCGGACCGACGTTGAGCAGCAGGTTCCCGTTCTTCGAGACGACGTCGACGAGTTCCTGGACGAGCTCGGAGGCGTCCTTGTAGTCGTGCCCCTCCACCCAGCTCCATGAGGTCCGGGACACCGAGGTGTCGTTCTGCCACACCTCCGGTCGAATGCCGTCCATGGTGCCGCGCTCGATGTCGAGGACCGCGGATCCGGGCGCGAACGACTCCCACTTGTAGTTGATCACGACCTCACGTCCCCACTCGGCCGCCCGGTTGTAGTAGTACGCCGCCAGTCTCCGGAGGTAGGGCTCGAACGACGGAGTCTCGATGCCGGTGTCGAAGTACAGGATCTGCGGTCGGTAGGAGTCGATGATCTCGACCGTGCGCAGGAGCCAGTCCTCCAGGAAGCGCTCGGTCGGGTTCGTCTCCTGGCGCATCGCCGGTCCGTAGAGGTCGCTGTAGGCGGGGTCGCGGACGTCGGAGTCGAACGTCGTCCCGTCGTTCATGAAGAACCAGTGTTCGGCCCGGTGGCTCGACGCGCCCGTGACCAGCCACGACTGGTCGACCGCTTCGAGGAGGTCGCCCATCACGTCACGCTGCGGGCCGACCTCGGTCACCTTCCACCGCGAGCGGGCGGTGTCGTACATCGTGTAGCCGTCGTGGTGTTCGGCGACGGGCACCACGAACTGCGCGCCGGCGCGTTTGAACAGTGCAGCCCAGGCCTGCGGGTCGAAGCGCTCCATGCGGAAGTGCGGCAGGAAATCCTTGTATCCGAAGCGGTCGTGCGGGCCGTAGGTCTCCACATGGTGGTCGAAGGCGGGGGTGCCGCGTCGATACATGGTGCGCGAATACCACTCGTTGCCGAACGCCGGCACGGAGAAGGCACCCCAGTGCAGGAACACACCGAACTTGGCGTCGCGGTACCACTGCGGAGCACGGTAGTGCGACAGCGAATCCCAGGTGGCGTCGTACGGACCGGCGTCGATGACGGCATCCACCGCTGCGAGCGCTACACGGTTGTCCGAGACGTCGACCGGTGCCGGCAGGGAGGTGGGGTCGAGCGGTTCGAGGTTCATGGGTCTCCATTCGTGGTCGCGGCTCATCGGCCGCCGAAGGCGCCCGCGCCGATCGCGGCCACCAGTTGTCGTTGGGCGACGGCGACCACGACCACCACCGGGGCGATCGTCATCACACATGCCGCCATCAGCAGTTCCCATTGCGTGCCCGTCTGGGTCGTGAAGCCGGCGATGCCGATGGGGATCGTCCACTTGTCGGAGCTGTTGAGGATGATCAACGGCCACAGGAAGCTGTTCCAGCTGCCGAGGAAGCTGAAGATCGCGAGTACCGAGATGGCCGGTCGCACGAGGGGGACGATGACGCTGGTGAGGATCCGCCAGGTCGAGGCACCGTCGAGCCGGGCCGCCTCCTCCAGTTCCGTTGGGATCTGCAGCATGAACTGCCGGAGCAGGAAGGCGCCGAACGCGCCGAACAGGCCCGGGAGGATGAGCGCGATCCAGGTGTCGGCGAGCCGGACCTGGTCGAAGCCGAGGAAGAGCGGCACGACCGCGACCTCGGCCGGCAGGGTCAGCGTGATGATGAACAGCACGAAGACGGCGCTCCGACCGGGGAACCGCAGCCGGGCGAACGCGAACGCGGTCAGGGTCGCGACGATCAGGGTCAACAGGGTCGAGACGGCGGCCACGACCAGGCTGTTGGTGAGCAGCCGTCCGAAATCGACCTCGACCCACGCGTCCGCGAAGTTCGACCAGAGGACCTCGGAGCCGATGAACGTGATCCGCGCACCGAACACCTCGTTCGCGGGCTTCAACGCGGTGAAGAACGTCCAGATGAGCGGGAACGAGAACACGAGCGCGAACAGCCAAGCGATCGTCGAGTTGGCCACGAACCCGAGCGTGCGTCCCCGGTGACGCCGCCGAGCGCCTCGTACCGCGAGCTGCTGATCAGTCATAGTGCACCCATTTCTTCTGTCCCCAGAGTTGGAACATGGTGAAGATCGCGATGATCACGAACAGGACGGTCGCGATTGCCGACGCGTAGCCGAGCTGGTTGTTGGAGAACGCGGTCTGGTAGAGGTACAGCATGATCGTCATGGTGCTGTTGCCGGGTCCGCCGCCCGTGATCACGTAGGCCTGGGCGAACGTCGACCACGCGCCGATCACGGTCAACACCGTGGTGAAGAAGAGGGCTGGGCTGACGAGCGGGAGGGTGATCGAGAACAGGCGCCGGAACCGACCGGCGCCGTCGATGCGCGACGCGGCGATGACATCGGGGCTGATCGAGTCGAGCCCGGCTCCGAGCACGATCATGTTGTAGCCGAACGACTGCCAGAGCGACACGCCGATCACGACGGCGAGCGCCCAGTTGCCGTCGCTGAGCCATGGGATCGGCGCAAGCCCGACGGCTGCGAGCGCCTGGTTGACGGCCCCGTCCTGCTGGAACAGCAGACGGAACACCGCGGCGTTCGCCACCATCGGCGACAGGGCCGGGATTAGGAAGATCACGCGCAGCCAGTTCCGACCGGCGATGCGGGTCTGCAGCCACATCGCCATCGCCAACGAGATCGCGATGTTCGCCGGAACGTAGACGAGCACGAAGATCGCCGTGACGAGGACGCTGTTGAGGAACTGCGAATCACGGAACAGCCGGGCGTAGTTCTCCCAGCCAGTGAAATCCGTCCCACCGAGCACGGTCGAGTCGGAGAACCCGAGGATCAGCGACGCCAGTTGCGGGACGACGATGAAGACCACCAGCCCGATGAGCCCTGGGAGGACGAATACCCATCCCACCCAACGCGGGCCCCCGAGGGGCCGGCGGCGAGGCCGACCCCTCGGACGCTCCGGTCGGGTGACCGCGCCGTCGGTGACCTCACCCTCCGCGCTGTCGAGACGCACGAACGTCATTGCGCGAGGCCTGCCTTCACCTGTTCGAGCACCTCGGCGACCGTGCGTTGACCGGAGAACGCCTCCACCTCGTACTGCGTCAACAGGGTGTCGAGCTGGGACTGGTTCGCGGGCACCGGAGACGGCGTCGCATCACCGGTCATCTGCCGGATCACCTCGGTGAACTCCGGTGACCCGACATTGGCGGACCAGGCGTCGAGCGAGTCGAGCCGGGCCGGCACGGACGCCTGCGACTTCGTCACCTCGTCGAGACCCGCCTTGCTGGTCATGGCCGTGATGGCCTCGAACGCCTTCTGCTTGTCACCACACGTCTTCGTGATGCCGAAGCCCGAGCCGCCGATGAAGCCCTTCGACTGCCCGTTCGCACTCGGGATGACGGCGATGCCCACGTTGTCCTTACCGAGCGACTCCTGAGCGTGCTGCAGATCCCAGAGCCCCTGCATCTCCATTGCGGACTGGCCGGTGTTGAACGCGTCGATGTCGGGGAACGTTCCGCCGGCGGCCGCCTCGAGCGGCTTCGCGACCTTGTGCACGGTGGCGAGGTCGACGAGCAGTTGCAGCGCGTCGTGGAAGGCCGGGTCGTCGAGCAGCGGACCGTTCTCGTCCGCGTAGGGATGTCCGTCCGCCGCCATCAGCGTGCTGATGGGGTTGGACCCCTGGCCGATCGCGAATCCGTAGACGCCGTCCTTCGTCGTGGCCTTGGCCGCGGCGATGAAGTCGTCGGTGGTCCAGTCGTTCGACGGCTCGGCGACGCCGGCGTCCTTGAACATCTGCTTGTTGTAGAGGATCACGGTCGGACCGGCGTTGAACGGAAGGGCGTAGAGCTCACCGTCCACCCGGAGCTGCTCGAGCATCGCCGAACTGTAGGCCGACAGATCGAGCTTATTCTCCTTCGCCAGTTCGTCGAGCGGCTCCAGCCCCTCGACGTACGGGTTCACCCGCCCGTTCTGGAACGTGACCAGGCAGGGCGCGCTGCTGCTGCGCATCACCGTGGGCAGCTTCGTGTAGTAATCGCCGATCGGCGGTCCGGAGAAGCTCACCGACATCGAGGGGTCGGCGTGCACTCCTCCGGCGATGTAGTCGGCCCACTGCTGTTTGTCGGCCTTCCCACCGACCCAGGTGTACATGGTGAGCGTGTCGCCGTCGAGACCCGACGCCCCACCGTCGGCTCCTGAACATGCGGCGAGCCCGAGCACCAGGGCCCCGGCGGTCGTGGTGACGCCCACGCGCCTCCACCTCCGGGCACCGTTCGTCTGTGTCTGCATACAACTCCTCCTTGAGTGTTTGGGCGAAACGTTACGTTCTCCGTGAATGCTAAGAAAGCGAAATCCACGAGTCAAGCACAGGTGTCGACTTCGAAATCTTTCGTACGGCGGTATCATCAGGGCGATAGGCGTGAGAACATCCGCGTGGCCCATGGTCGAAACGATTCGTGCTGATCAACAAAGGTCGCACGAACAGACGGCCGAGCTGGCCTATGCTGAGCGGAAACGCCTCTCGCTCGGCGGTGCCCGAGCAAGAGTGGTGAGCGGCGACACCAGGAAAGGCTGGGCTGTGACGACCTACAAGGACATTCAGCGGGCCACGGGCCTCTCGCTCGCGACGATCTCGAAGTACTACAACGGGCGCAACGTCCTCGAAGCCAACCGGGACGCCATTCAGACGGCCGCGCGCGAGCTGGGGTTCCGGCCGAACCAGAACGCCCGATCGTTGCGCTCACGGCGATCGAGGACCGTCGGCGTCCTGCTTCCGGCGATCAACAACGACTTCCACCTCACGATTGTCGCCGGCGTCGAGGAAGCGCTCCGCCCGAGAGGGTTCAGCGTCATCGTGGCAGCCAGCCCTGATCCGGCCGACGACTCCGTCAACCTGCTCATGGATCGGATGGTCGACGGGATCATCGCGGTGACACCGCCACATGACGTTCCGGCTCTCCGCGCCGCCGCTTCGCAGGTCCCGGTCGTCATGGTGGACTGGCACATCGACGACGTGCATGCCGACGGCGTCTTCCTCGACAACATCGCGGCGGGCGCGCTCGGGGCGCGCCACCTGCTCGACCATGGTCACCGCCGCATCGGCTTCGTCGGCGGCGAATCGACGATCTCCTCGATGCGACTGCGCACGGAGGGCTTCGAGACGGCGCTGTTCACGCAAGGGATCCAGGCCGACCCGGCGCTCGAACGCTTCGTGCCGCTGACGGTCGACGCCGGATACCGAGCCACCCAGGAACTGCTCGCACGATACCCCCGTCCCACGGGGCTCTTCGCGGCGAACTACGAACTCACCCTCGGCGCGGTCACCGCGATCAACGATTCGGGTCTCCGCATCGGCCGCGACATCTCGGTGGTGGGGTTCGACAGCCGCGAACTGGCACAAGCGCTCGTCCCGAAACTGACGGTCATCGTGCAACCGACCCGCAAGATCGCCAAGCACGCCGCGCGCCTCATCGCAGACCACATCGAGGCCGGCGAACGCCCGGCCCCAACGGTCAAGTACCTTGAGGCGCACCTCATCCCTGGCTCCTCGGTGTCCCGCGTCGACGACTGAGCTGTACCTTCGTCTCCGACCTCGGTCCCGATGTCCGAGCTCGGGCCCGGTCTCCTGCCCGTAGGACGGGTTCAGGGAGTGCACGTGGGGGCGGCTGACGGCTCCGGTCGTTCCTCGGCTCACCACATCGAGCAGCCCCGCTCGGCATCGACACGTCGCCCGAGCCAATCCAGGCTCAGCCCCGTCGACCTCAGTGCCATCGTCCTGGAGGCGGCCGACGAGCGATGACGGATCGGCCTCCCCGACGGTGTGGATCTGCGCACGGCTGCCGTGCCGACGCTGCAGCTGGTCGGTGATCGAGCACGCCTCCGGGAGTTGCTCTCGATCATGCTCGACAACGCGGTGACCTTCACCCGCGTCACCGACACGGGGATCGGCATCCCGGCGGACGAACTCACCCGGGTCTTCGAACGGTTCCACCGAGCCGGGAACGTGCGCGAGGAGACGATCCGCGGCTCAGGCCTCGGACTCACCATCGCCAGATCCATCGCGCACGCGCACCGCGGCACGATCGAGGCCTTCGCCACCGGAGACCCCGGAACGACCTTCATCGTCCGACTCCCGCTGGCCCGCCGGAACCGCTCGGCCGGCTGACACCGCCGACGAGGCGTCTCAGTCGCCGAGGCAACCGGGTCGAGCAAGGGTCACCACCAGAAGGGCGCTTGCGTCACGTAGGGCGATTCGAGCCTGGCGACCTCGTCGTCCGTCAGCTGCACGTCCAGTGCGGCGGCGGCATCCGTGAGGTGTGCCGGTTTGGTGGCACCGATGATGGGAGCTGCGACCGTCGGGTTCCGCAGGACCCAGGCCAGTGCGACCTGCGCCATCGGGATGCCTCGCTCGACCGCGATCTCCTCGACGGCGTCGATGATCGGGCCGTCGGCGTCCGTGTCGAACGCCTTCGCCACCTCATCGATGTTCGAGCGGTCCGTGGCTGCACCGCGCGGACGGGCGAGCCGTCCTTTACCGTTCGGCGAGTACGGCGTGAGGCCGACGCCGGTGTCCGCACACATCGGGATCATCTCCCGTTCCTCTTCGCGTTTCAGCAGGTTGTACTGGTTCTCCATCGCGACGAAGGGTGTCAGCCCGTGGACCGCTGCGGCCGTCTGCAGCTTCGCGAACTGCCAGGCGTACATGGAGGAGGCGCCGAGGTAGCGCACCTTCCCCGCGCGGACGATGTCGTCGAGCGCTTGCATCGTCTCCTCGACCGGGGTCTCCTCGTCGAAGCGGTGGACGTAATACACGTCGATGTGGTCGGTCCCGAGTCGTCGCAACGAGGCGTCGACCTGTTCGAGGATGGCCGTTCGGGAGAGTCCCGATCCCCCGGGCCCGTCATGCATCGTCCCCGAGACCTTCGTCGCGAGGACGATGTCCTCACGGCGGCTGAACCGCGTGATCGCGCGTCCGACGTACTGCTCGCCGCTGCCCTGTTGGTAGACGTTCGCGGTGTCCCAGAACGTGATCCCCAGCTCGACCGCCTGCCGGAAGAACGGCGCTGACGCCGCTTCGTCCAGGGTCCAACGGTGGAGTCCGCGGTTCGGATCGCCGTAGGTCATGCAGCCGAGCGCGAGGCGGCTGACGCGGAGTCCGGTCGCTCCGAGGCGGGTGTACTCCATGCTTGGTGCTCCTTGCTTCAGTGTTGGGGCGAGGGGTGTTCGGAGGTGGCCGCCCAGCTGGCGAGGAGTTTGAGTGACTCTTCGCTCGGTGAGCCGGGTTCGGCGCTGTAGATCAAGAAGTTCAGGCCGGGCTGGTCCATCGGCTCCATCGCCTCGTAGATCATGCGGAGCTCGCCGACGACCGGATGATGGAACACCTTCTCGCCGGACGTGTGATGGCGGACGTTGTGCGCGCCCCAACGGACGCGGAACTCCTCGCTGCGCGTGGACAGCTCACCCACCAGGTCCTGCATGGCCCGATCGTGCGGGTTGCGCCCCGCCTCGGTGCGGAGGATCGCGACGTTGATGTCGGCCGAGGTCGACCAGCTCGGGTAGAACGCCTCCGCGAGGTCGCGGTGCAGGAACACGAACCGAGCCAGGTTCACCGGGCGCTCCGGGAGCGCGTAGAGGTCGGCGTACAGCGCGCGGAAGAGTGCGTTCTCGGCGAGCACGTCCATCCGGCCGTTCCGGACGAACGCCGGGCCTGCGGTGATGGAGTCGAGGGCGAGTTGCATACCGGGCCGCACGCCGGCCGGCGCAGACCGTCGGCGGGCCCTGATCGGCGATTCGTTCGCCGCCCGAGCGAGGTCCGTGAGGTGGGAACGCTCCGCGTCGTCCAACCGCAGTGCGGTGCCGATCGCGTCGAGGACCGCCTCCGACACCCCCGAGAGGTTCCCGCGCTCGAGACGCGAGTAGTACTCGACGCTCACTCCGGCGAGCATCGCGACCTCGGTGCGGCGCAGCCCCGGGACGCGTCGGTTCGTTCCGCCAGGCAGCTCCACCTGCTCGGGCGCGAGCCGGTCCCTGCGAGTCGTCAGGAACTCGCGCACCTCGTCTCGATTGTCCATGCCGACAACGATAGGACTCGGCCTCCGGTGCTGGGGTGTTCCCGCAGGACACCCATCCTCGGCCTTGTGGAGGCAGTCCGAGCAGGCGGGCAGCGTCTCACGTGCTCGCGCCGCCGTGAGACGTGCCGCCGTGAGACGTGCCCTGGCGGAGTATCCCTGCTTCGCCGCCGGTGGTGTGTGATCGAGGGATGCAGATCGACCACGGGAACGGGGCAGCACACCGCGTGTCATCGCCGACCTCGGACGATGGCCTCGCCGACCGTGAAGGCCGGACGCCGCGACAACGCCTGACGCTGCTGCTGGCTGCGCTCGGGTTCTTCCTGATCACCCTCGACATCCTCATCGTCACCATCGCGCTCACCAGCATCGCGCGAGACCTCGGCGGAACGACGGCATCGCTGCAGTGGGTGATCGACGCCTACACCGTGCTGTTCGCGGCCCTCCTGCTCCTCGCCGGCAACCTCTCGGAGCGGTTCGGCGCGAAGCGGGCGTTCGGCGTCGGCATCACCGTCTTCCTCGTCACGTCGATCGCGTGTGCGGTGGCCCCGTCGATCGGTGTCCTCATCGCCGCTCGAGCCCTGCAGGGCGCTGGTGCGGCGTTGATGCTGCCGGCGTCCATGGCGCTCATCCGTGAGGCGTTCCCGGGAGGTCGCGAGCGCGCTCGCGCCCTGGGTGTCTGGGCGGTCGGCGGCGCGGTCGCCACCGCACTCGGGCCGGTCCTCGGTGGCGCGTTGACGACGCTCGACTGGCGACTGGTGTTCGCGATCAACCTGCCCGTCTGCATCATGATGATCATCCTGCTCCGGACGGTCGCGTCATCCCCCTCACGGCCGGAGCCATTCGACTGGGCCGGACAGTTCGTCTGGCTCATCGCGGCGACGGCGCTGGTGTTCGGACTCATCGAGGGCGGGGCGGACGGGTTCGCCAGTCCCGTCGTGGTCGCCAGCCTCGGTGTCGCGCCGGTCGGTATCGTCGGCTTCCTCGTCATCCAGGCCAGGGGCGCGCACCCGATGATGCCGTTGGATCTGTTCCGATCGAGCGGTATGCGCATCGCCCTCGCCGTCGGATTCGCGTTCATGGTGAGCAACTTCGGGACGGTGTTCGTCCTGAGTCTGTTCCTGCAGCAGCAGCTCCGACTGCCTCCGCTACTCGCGGGACTCGTGTTCCTCCCGTCGGCCCTCTTCGCCGTCGTCGGCAACATCGTCAGTGGCACCGTCGCCAACCGGTTCGGGGTGCGCGTCCCGATCGTGTCGGGGTTGCTCCTCATGGTGGTCGGGCTCGTCGGCACCGTCGCCACCGCGAACCTGGGGTCGCCGATCTGGGTGGGCCTGTTCGCTTGCTTCACCGCCGCGGGAGGTTCCGTGGCGATGCCGCCGGTGACCTCCGTGGTCCTCGCGAGCGTGCCGGCATCGCGTGCCGGCACCGCAAGTGCGGTGTTCAACACCTTCCGCCAACTCGGCGGTGCGGTCGCCATCGCAGTCTTCGGCGCGCTCCTCACGGGCTCGACGGGCTTCGTCGCCGGGCTGCAACTCAGCCTCGTCATCGCCGCGGCGCTCATCCTTCTCACCGCGATCGCGAGCGTGTTCATCAGGCCGGCGGCCGGGTCGTCATGACGCCGCAGTCGACCAAACGCGATCAGTCAGTGTCGTCGTCAGCGCCCGGCGTGCGGCCGGGATCGATGCGCAGCCGCTCCTCGCTCCGCTCCACGTCCGCGAACCGCTGCCCCTCGACGACGAGGAGCACCTTCTTGGGAACCGTCTTGAGCCAGATCCTGCCGCCGCTCGCCAGTTCCCAGTACGGGTCGCCGGCCTGGGAGCCGGAGGACTGACCAAGGTGCCCGCTCAGCGCCGACTGCAACTCCTGAGCGGCACTCCGCAGCGCGCCGGGGTCGTCGCTCTTGTCGGAGACCGCGATCACGACCTGGGCGATCGCTTCATCTGCGACGAGCGAACGAACGGTCGGCAGGTTCACGGGATACCCGGAACGGTGCTGGACACCGCTCGACGTCTCCAGTTTGAGCTGCCACCCGAGACGCTCCGCAAGCGCCTTGAAATCGTCGCGACCCAGCGGCCATGACACCAATGCGAAGGCTTTGCTGACGGCATCGATCTGTGCGTTCGTGGCTCTGGCGAGTGCACCCATCAGCTCATCCTACGGCTGTCTCCGCACCGGATTCGGCGGCGGACGAGGAAGCGCCCCGAAAACCAGAACAGCCGCTGACCTGGGTGATCCAGGGCAACGGCCGGGTGAAGCTGATGGAGCCGCCCAAGGGAATCGAACCCTTGACCTTCTCATTACGAGTGAGATGCTCTGCCGACTGAGCTAGGGCGGCGCGTGCGCTGGTCGCCCGGCGCACGAGTATCCATGTTAGCGCAGCTTTTGGACCGTCGTGTACAGCTCGGCGAAAGAACGACGGATCCGCTCGGCGAGGGACCCTGGCGTCGGCGCATCGGCCCAGCAACGCCACGCGTGGCGCAGGCCGGCGAAGCCCACCATCGTCACCATCCAGCAGCGGTCGAACAGCGCCTCGGCGTCCTCCGCGAGCGTCGGGTCGTCGTTCAACACCCGGCGCTCGACGACCTTGTAGAGGCCCTCCTCGAAGCCGCGCATGCTCGCGATCCGCGCACCCAGCAGGTGCGGGTGGTCGCGCAGCACGTCCTTGCGGAGATGGTGGATCTCGACGTCCTCGTCGGCGTCACCGACAGTCCTGGCCAGGAGCTCCCCCAGATCGGTGAGCACGTCGGTGGCAGGCCCCGCGGTCAGGAAGGCGTGCAGGGCGTCGCCGTCAGGGATCAGCGGGATGTCGCCGATCAGCGCTTCCTCCTTCGTCCCGAAGTAGTTGAAGAAGGTCCGCGGCGAGACCTCCGCCCGACGACTCACCTCCTCGACCGTCACGTTCTCGAGCCCCTGCTCACTCGCAAGCGTCAGCACCGCGTGCTGGATCGCCCGACGCGTCGCGAGCCGCTTCCGCTCGCGGAGCCCGAGTTCAGCCGGCGCCGTCATGGTCATCAGGATCCCGCCGTCAACTGCACATCGGGTCCTTCGACGGCACCGTGCCGTCGATGAGGTACTGGTCGACTGCCTGGTTCACGCAGTCGCTGCCCTTGTTGTAGCCGGTGTGACCCTCACCCTTGTAGGTGATCAGCTGACCCTTGTCGAGCTGCTCCGCGAGGTTCTGCGCCCAGACGTACGGCGTGGCCGGGTCGTTCGTCGTCCCGACGACGAGGATCGGCGCAGCACCCTTCGCGTGGATCTCCCCACGCTCGGTCCGCGTCTGGTACGGCCAGTTGGCGCAGAACGTGTCGCCGTAGGCCATGTACTCGCCGATCACGGGAGCCGCCTCCTCCAGCTGCTTCGCCTCGTCGGCCATCTTCGTCTTGTCGTCGTCGTAGCTGTAGTCGAGGCAGTTGATCGCGTTGAAGGCCTCGGTCTGGTTGTCGGCGTACTTGCCGGACTCGTTGCGACCGTTGTAGCCGTCGGCGAACTGGAAGGCGATGTCGGTCCCGCCCTGCATGACCTCGTCGAACATCTGGCTGAGGTACGGCCAGGCATCGGCCTGGTACAGCGGGTAGATGATCGCCGTGAGCAGCGTGTTGCCGCCCAGCTCACGTCCGTCGTCGCCGGGGATCGGGTTCGCGTCGACCTCGTCGAGGAGCGTCTTGATCTCGGTCATCGCGCTGTCGACGGAGCCCTTGAACGGGCAGTCCTTGCCCGTCATGCAGTCCTCGAGGTAGGCGCGCAGAGCACTCTCGAAGCCCTTGGCCTGCTCCTTGACGACCTCGAAGTTCGACGTCGACGGGTCGATCGCGCCGTCGAGCACGAGGCGCCCGACGTTCTTCGGGAAGAGCTCCGCGTACGTCGCTCCGAGGAACGTGCCGTACGAGTACCCGAGGTAGTAGAGCTGCTTGTCGCCGACGGCGGCGCGCAGCATGTCGAGGTCCTTCGCGGCGCTCTGCGTGTCGACGAACTCGAGCATCTTGCCCGTCTCCTCCGCACACGCGTCGCCGAAGTCCTTCGCGGCCTTCTCGTTCGCGGCGATCCACTCGTCGGAACCGCGCTTCCCCGGCGTGACGTCGTACAGGTAGGCGTCCATCTCCGAGTCGGTCAGACATTTCACCGGCGTCGACTTCCCGACACCGCGGGGGTCGAAGCCGACGACGTCGAAGTTCTCCTGGAGGTCCTTGTCGACCGCGAAATCGAGGCTGTCGGCGACGAGGCTGTAACCGGAACCACCCGGGCCGCCGGGGTTCATGAAGAGCGAGCCGATCGGCTTGCCGTTCGTGGCCTGGTGCCGCACGAGCGCCAGGGAGAGTTCGCCGTCGGAGGGGTTGTCCCAGTCGATGGGCGCCTTCGCCGTGGCGCACTCGAAGCCGTCGGCACAGCCGCTGGTCTTCCAGTCGAGTTTCTGCTCGTAGAAGGGCTTCAGCTCGGCGTCGACGTCGCTCGTCGCCGGCGAGGAGGACGACGTCGTCGGCTCGGCGGCCTTCGGCGGCAGGAAGGCGGTTACGCACCCGCTCAGGGTGAGCGCCGCGACCGCGAGACCGGCCACCAGGGCGACCCGCGCCGTACGGCGCGCACCGGGACCCCTGCGACGGGGCGCACCGGTCGATCCCGTCGAGTCCGACGGCTGCTGCCTGGGCGAAGTCACAGAGGCTCCCTACCGGACCGCCGACACGAGCATGGCCTCCAAGGCCAGCGCCGGGGCGACGTTCCCTTCGATTCGTGTGCGGGCGACGGAGATCGCCTCCAAGGTTTCGATCGTAACCGCAGGCGTCGTCCGGCGAGCGGCTTCCTCGAGTTCCGGACGCAATTCACGGTTGATGATCGTGGCGTCGTGCCCCAGCTGCAGGAGCACGATGTCGCGGTACAGCGAGAGCAGGTCGACCATGATCCGGTCGAGGCCGTCGCGCAGGCTGCGGGTGGCGCGCCGCTTCTGGTCCTCCTCCATCGCCCGCACCTGCGAGCGGAGGGCCGGCGGGACCGATTGACCGGGCTCGACGCCGAGCGAGCGCAGGGTGCTCTCCCGCTCGGCCTCGTCGCGCAGCGAGGTGTACGCCTTCGCATCGTCGCCCGCCAGCTCGAGGAGGCGGCCAGCGGTGACGACCGCCTGGCCGGCGCTCCGGATGTCGAGCACGGCACGGAGCGTGGACTCACGGCGCTGCCGCGCGCCGGGGTCGGTCGCGAGGCGGTGGGCCATGCCGACGTGGCTCTGCGCCTCGCGGGCGGCGCGTTCGGCGAGCTCGGGCGCCACGCCGTCCCGCCGTTCCAGCAGCTCGGCGACGTCGTCGATGGTGGGGACGCCGAGGCGGACCGAGCGGACGCGCGACCGGATGGTGGGCAACAGGTCGGCCTCGCTCGGCGCGCACAGCACCCAGATCGTGCTACTCGGCGGTTCCTCGAGCGACTTCAGCAGCAGGTTGGAGGTGCGCTCGGTCATGCGGTCGGCGTCCTCGACGACCATGACGCGGAAGCGACCGACGGACGGCGCGCGGTAGGCGTTCCGGACGAGGTCGCGGACCTCGTCGATCGTGATGATCACGCGATCGGTGCTCAGCGCGGAGAGGTCGGGGTGGGTGCGCGCCTCCACCTGACGACGGGTGACGTCGTCGCCCCCGGGCTCGCGGCTGAGGAGCGCGGCGGCGAAGGCGTAGGCGAGGGTCGACCGGCCGGAACCGGGCGGCCCGGTGATGAGCCAGGCGTGGGTGAGGCCCTTGGGCGTGATCGGGTCCGACGCCGACTGGAGGAGCTCGATCGCGTCGCGTTGACCCGTCAAGTCGGTCCAGGAAGCCATGCGACTACGATACCGGGCGGTACCGACGTGAGCCGGCGGGGTCAGTGCCGGTCACCGAGCCGACCCACCGGTCACTGAGCTGCTCCACCGGTCACTGAGCTGCTCCACCGGTCATTGAGCTTGTCGAAGTGCCGACCCTTCACGCTCGCCCTTCGACAGGCTCAGGGACCGGAAGGGCATGCGCACGAAGACCGGAAGGGCGCGCGCTCCGGGACCGGAAGGGCGCGGGCTCAGGGACCGGGAAGGTGTGCGCTCAGAGGAGCGGCGCGATGCGGGCCTGGATGTCGGCTGCCAGTCGCTCGGGCGGGAGCGCGGCGTCGACGACGAGGAACCGCTCGGGCTCCGCGGCCGCGAGGGCGAGGAACGACTCCCGCACCCGGGTGTGGAAGTCCTGCGCCTCGGCCTCGAGCCGGTCGAACCGCTTGTTGGCGTTGTCGAGACGGCCGCGGGCGACGGCGACGTCCAAGTCGAGCAAGACGGTCACGTCGGGCAGGAGGTCCTCGGCGGCCCAGAGCGAGATGTCGCGGATCTGCTGGGCGTCGAGCACGCGTCCGCTGCCCTGATAGGCGACCGACGAGTCCAGGTACCGGTCCTGCAGGACGACCTCGCCCCTCGCGAGAGCTGGGCGCACGACGGTGGTGATGTGGTGTGCGCGGTCCGCCGCGTAGAGCAGGGCCTCGGCACGTGGGCTGATGTCGCCTCGGTGATGCAACACGATCTCGCGGATCTCGACACCGAGCTCACTCCCGCCCGGCTCGCGGGTCCGGACGACCGTCCGCCCCTGCTGCTCGAACCAGTCGCTCAGGAGTCGCGCTTGCGTCGACTTCCCGACGCCGTCGCCGCCCTCGAGGGTGATGAACAGGCCCCGAGGGCGTCCTCCCTCGCTCACGTGACGGCGTCGGCCTTCGCCGCAGCCGCCTTGTTCGCGGCGCGCGTCGCGGCAGCCTTCTTCGCCGCTTCCGAACGGGCGGTCGACGTGGCCGTCGCGGACTTCGTGGCCGTCGCCTTGGCGGTCCCCGTCTTCGCGGCGGCGGTCTTCTTGGCCGGAGCCTTCTTCGCGGGTGCCTTCTTCGCGGGAGCCTTGCGACCGGCCTTCGGCTTCGCCGGGCCCTTCGCACGCTTGTCCGCCAGGAGCTGGACCGCTCGCTCGAAGTCGACGTCCTCGACCTGCTCGCCGCGAGGGATCGTCGCGTTGGTCACGCCGTCCGTCACGTACGCGCCGAAGCGGCCGTCCTTGATCTTGATCGGCTTCCCGCTCTCGGGGTCGGCCTCGAACTCCTTGAGGGCGCTCGACGCCTTCCTGGCTCCGTACTTGGGCTGGGCGAACAGCTCGACGGCACCGGCGAGGTCGACCGCGAAGATGTCGTCCTCGGAGGTGAGCGACCGGGTGTCGGTCCCCTTCTTGAGGTAGGGACCGTAGCGACCGTTCTGCGCGAGGATCTCCTCGCCCGACTCGGGGTCGGCGCCGACGACACGCGGCAGGTCGAGGAGCTTGAGCGCGGTCTCCAGGTCGATGGTCGCGAGGTCCATCGACTTGAAGAGCGATGCGGTGCGCGGCTTCTCGGCCGCCGCCTTCTTCTTGGCGGGAGCCTTCTTCTTGGCACCCGCTGCGAGCTCGGTCACCTCGCCGGTCGCCGTGTCGACGGAGAGCTCCGCCTCGGGCTCCGGGTCGACCTCGGTGATGTACGGGCCGAAGCGTCCGTCCTTCGCGACGATCTCCTTACCGGTCGTCGGGTTCACGCCGATGACGCGATCGCCGACGACGGGTGCGTCGATGAGCTCGTGCGCCTTCGCGGGCGTCAGTTCATCGGGCGCGAGGTCCTCGGGCAGGTTGACTCGACGCGGTGTCGGGGCTTCCTCTCCCTCGGCCGGCGGCGGACCGTCGGGCGTGACCTCGAGGTACGGGCCGTACTTGCCGATGCGGAGCGTGACCCCGTCGTCGATGACGATCGAGTTGATGCGGCGGGCGTCGATGTCGCCGAGGTTGTCGATGACCTGACGCAGGCCGCGACCCGAGTCGTCGCCGAAGTAGAAGCCCTTGAGCCAGTCGACGCGGTCGACCGAGCCGCCGGCGATCCGGTCGAGGTCGTTCTCCATCTCAGCGGTGAAGTCGTACTCGACGAGCTCCTCGAAGTACTCCTCCAGGAGACGGACGACGCTGAACGCCACCCAGCTGGGGATGAGCGCCTGGCCGCGCTGCGTCACGTAGCCGCGGTCGATGATCGTGGAGATGATCGATGCGAAGGTGGACGGTCGGCCGATGCCGAGCTCCTCGAGTCGCTTCACCAGGCTGGCCTCGGTGTAGCGCGGGGGCGGCGAGGTCTCGTGCCCCTTCGCCTCCGGGTCCTCGATGCCGAGCTGCTGGCCTTCGGTGAGGGGCGGCAACTTCGCCTCGGACGCGTCGTCCTGCGAGTTGCGGTCCTCGTCCTGGCCTTCTTCGTAGGCGGCGAGGAAGCCGCGGAAGGTGATGACGGTGCCGGACGCGGTGAACTCGGCGCGGCCCACGTCGGTCTTCGACTCGAGCGTGATCGTCGCGGTCGAGCCCTTCGCGTCGGCCATCTGGCTTGCGACGGTGCGCTTCCAGATCAGGTCGTACAGCTTGAAGTCGTTGCCGCGGAGGGTCGATGCGAGCGAGGACGGCGTGCGGAACGTGTCGCCCGAGGGACGGATCGCCTCGTGCGCCTCCTGCGCGTTCTTGCTCTTGCCGCTGTAGAGGCGCGGCTTGTCGGGCACCGTCTCGGCGCCGTAGAGCGCAGCAGCCTGCTTCCGAGCCGCGTCGATCGCCTGCTTGCTCAACGACGGCGAGTCGGTACGCATGTACGTGATGTAGCCGTTCTCGTACAACGACTGCGCGACACTCATCGTCTGGCGAGCGGAGAACCGGAGCTTGCGACCGGCCTCCTGCTGGAGCGTGGAGGTCGTGAAGGGAGCCGCCGGACGGCGGGAGTACGGCTTGGACTCGACGGAGAGGACGGTCGCCTTCGATTGCTCGAGTGCTGCGGCGAGCGCCGTGGCCCGCTGTTCGTCGAGCGGGACGGCACTGCCCTTGAGCTGTCCGAGGTCGTCGAAGTCGCGGCCGGTGGCGACGCGGTCGCCGTCGAGCCGAACGAGCCGTGCGGTGAAGGGCGCTCCGGTGGCGCCGGCTTCGGGGAGGAAGCGGGCGATGACGTCCCAGTAGGAGGCGGCGCGGAAGGCGAGGCGCTCGCGCTCCCGGTCGACGACGAGTCGGGTGGCGGCGGACTGCACGCGTCCGGCGCTCAGTCCGGGGCCGACCTTGCGCCAGAGCACGGGTGAGATCTCGTACCCGTAGAGACGGTCGAGGATCCGGCGGGTCTCCTGGGCGTCGACGAGGTCGGTGTCGAGGGGCCGCGTCTTGTCCTTCGCGGCGAGGATGGCGTCCTTGGTGATCTCGTGGAAGACCATGCGACTGACGGGGACCTTGGGCTGCAGGACCTGCAGGAGGTGCCACGCGATGGCTTCGCCTTCGCGGTCCTCATCAGTCGCGAGGAGGAGTTCGTCAGCGTTCTTGAGTGCGCGCTTGAGGTCCGCGACGGTCTTCTTCTTCGCGTCGGAGACGACGTAGTACGGCTCGAAGCCGTTGTCGACGTCGACCGAGAACTTGCCGAGCGAGCCCTTCTTGAGCTCGGCGGGAAGGTTCTTCGGCTCGATGAGGTCGCGGATGTGACCGACCGAGGACAGCACCTCGTAGTCGTCACCGAGATATCCGGCGATCGACTTCATCTTGGTCGGTGACTCTACGATCACGAGTTTCTTGCCTGCCACGAGGCTCCTTCCATCAGGCACACCATACACACGTGCACAGCAGGCTTGTCCAATCGTGGGGCGGCCACGCGCGTGTCCAACCCCTTGCGTTCTGCGGCGTTCGGAGCAGAATGTCTGCCATGAGTACCCAGACGAGTTACACCGTGAAGTTGACCGACGGTCCACTGGAGGGCAAGACGATCAGCGCCCGACTCAGCGACCATGGATCACCGACGCCCACCGTCGACGTGCCGAGCGGCACCGCCGGCAAGGTCTACCGGTACGCCCGGACGACCGGCGAGGAGTACGACGACTCCGGAGCCCCGAGCGCCGTCGACTACCGCTTCCTGGAGGCGGTCTTCACGACCGACTCCGGTCAGGGCTGACCGATCGCACCGCTACCTCTTAATAGGTGGCGGTCACGGACACCCCGACGACGGCGCTGGAGGCCTCCGGAGGAGGCCCGGCTCTCGCGGCGACCGTGATGGCGCCGAAGGCCGTGTCGACAGTGGCGTCGACGAGGACGGTGACGCCCTCCACACTGCAGGTGCCGAGCGACGCCGCATTGCGCGCCGCGACTATGCGAGCAGTTTCGCAGGGGAAGCCTGGGAGACGACCGGACGCGGTGTCGGCTGCCGCCAACGCGGCTGCGTCGGCCGCGTTGGCCGCTCGCTGATGAGCGGCGAACAGCGTCACCACGGGCAGGGTCGCCAGGAGGACGGCGACCAGCGCTCCGAGGATGCCTGCCGCCAGAACCGACCCGGCTCCGGTCTCGTCGCGCAGGGCACGCGCCGCGCGGAGGGTGATCCGACGCGGCTGCACGCTCATCGGCCGCCACCCATGGCGCATGAGGATGCCCACACCGGGACGACGCCGGCGAGGCCGGATCCGCCCACCGCGTCGACGCGCACGCAGATGAGGTCGCCCTCCACACCGCTCGTCATGGTCGCCCCAGGAAGAACGCGCGCGACCCGACCCGCCGCGGTCCCGGCATCGTCGCCTCGCCCCAGACTCCGGGCGGCGTCCGCAGCCGCGTCGGTCGCGCGAAGCTGGGTCAGCCCGACCTGCACCGCGGAGAGCCCCATCGCCAGCACGAGGACGACGGCAGGCACGACCACCGCGAACTCCGCCGTCACCGCGCCGTCCTCCGAACGGCATGGCGGTACCTTCGGCCGCACGGCTCAACCGTTCGCCGTCAGGGCTCGTCGGATGAGGTCGGTGAGGATGCCCCGCACCTCGTCTCCGCGGAGGATGGCGACCAGGAGCCCGGCGAACCCGACGGCCGCCATCGTGGCCACCGCGTACTCCGCCGTGGCGGACCCCCGTTCGTCCTGCAGGACGCGCCGCACCTCGCGCCTGACTCTGTGCTCGACTCGACGACCGATCGTGATCATGATGTTCCTTCCCCGCACCGGAGTGCTGCGCTCGTGGCACGAACACCTCCATGTTCGGCGACCGCGTTCAGCGACGCGCGAGCGGAGCCGACGTCGGCGACGGGCCGCGTCGACCGGCCGGTTGTGGAGCGATCTCGCCTTGCACCCGACCGCTATTCATGCTTGAGTAATAGTCATGGATGAACAGCTGGCGACGCGCGACTCGCAACTCCTCCGGGGCGTGTTGCCGATGCTCATCCTGTCCACCGTGCACCGCGGTGAGACCTACGGGTACGAGCTGGTCGAACGCCTCCGCGCCCTCGGCCTGGCCGATCTGGCGACCGGCGTCGTGTATCCGGTCCTCAGCCGGTTCGAACGCGACGGACTGGTGACCGCGCGTCGGGTCGCCTCCTCGGGCGGCCCAGCACGGAAGTACTACGCGATCACCGAACGAGGAGACGCGGCGAGGCTCGACGCCATCGCCCGCTGGAGGGCGATGACCGACATCGCCGAACGAGGAATCGACCCTGAAGGAGCATCAGCATGATCGACCAGAAGCGCCCGACAGCGGACGACCTGCTCGCCGAGCGCGCTGCACGCGGACTGAGCTTCGCTGACCGCTGGCGACGCGACTCATACCTCCAGCGCCTCGACTGGCACCTGGAGGCCGTGGTCACGGGGCGGGAACGCCGCTCGATCATCCGTTCACTCCGAGACGAACTCTCGGTCGATCGGCGACCGATGACGATCGCTCTGGCCGACCTCGGCTCGCCACGCGCCCTGGCCGCCCGCTACGCCGACGACCCGGCCCGGTTGCGACCGACCTGGTCGATCGGGGTCATCTGGGGCGGCGTCGCGATCCTCGCCTACTGGTTCTCGTTCGCCCTGTTCACCCTCGGGATGCTCGCGGTGGTCGAGCAGTCGACACTCGATGAAGCGCACGCACGGTTCTTCTTCGTCGACGTGCTCGCCTTCGCCAACGAGGACGGCATCGGCGTCGGATGGTCCGGCGACGTCGCGTGGATCCTCGTGCCGATCGTGATCATCACCGTCGCCGTGCTCGTCGGAGCACGCTGCTGGCGGGCACTGCCACGCTCCCGCGGCTGACGCGGCAACGCCGCTGCAGCAAGGCGGGTCGGCGTCGAACAGTCGGTCAGAAGCCGAGCGTCGTCGACGTGACGACGCTGAGGAGGAGCGGAGCAACACCGACGAGGAGGAAGGCCGGCAGCACACAGACCCCGAGCGGGATCATGAGGCGGGTCGCGAGGATCGCTGCAGCCCGCTCGCCATCGGACCGTGCCTGATCACGCTGCTGTTCCGCCTCGCCGCGGAGCAGCTCACCGGCGGGAATCCCGGCCCTGGCAGAGAGCGCGAGGACGCCCGCGATCGTGGCACCGTCGTAGGGGACGGCGAACCGCTCGCACGCCTCCTCGACGATCGACCGGGCCGCCGGCGCCGCTCCCCCACCCGCCATCGCCACAGCGACGAGGTCGAGCGACAACCCCGGCGCGGGGTCGCGCCTGGCCGCCCGTGCACTGAGCGCCGAACTCCAGCGCGCACCGACGATGAGGAACACCACACCGGCCGCAAGACAACAGAGCCCGGGAGGTGTCGCGAAGAGCGTCCGCAGCGTGTCGAAGCCGAGGGCCATCCCGAGGAGGACGGCGACGAGCGGCAACCAGAGCACCAGCCTCGCCGTCGCGGACGGTCCGGCGAGCGCCGTGCCGACGTCGCGACCGATGCGGTCCAACTCGCGCAGCGACCCGGCGAGGTCGCGCAGACAGACGCCGAGCGGCGCGCCGCTGATGGCAGCGACCTGCCAAGCGGCGGCCAGGCCCGCCCAGGCCGTGCGCGCGCCGGCACCCGTCTCCTGATCAGCGATGGCGGCGATCGCCGCCGGCAGGTCGCCGCCGTGCGCTGCAGCATCGGCCACCGCTGACAGCACCGCCGCGTCGGCCCGATGATCGTTCGTCGGGCCGGCTTCGTCGTCCGGTCCATCCGCCGCGAGGCCGACGGACACCGTTGCTGATCGCGTTCGCGCATCGGCGTCGGCTTCCAGGGCGAGATGCCTCCAGGCGCTGCCGGGCGCGACACCGGCGCCCAGCAGCACGGCCAGACGACGGGTGGTGCGCGCCACGCGGGCGGGACCGTCGTCATCGGGCGGAGCCGCGCCGGGAAGCGCCGCGAGCACCCGCCGCAGGACCCGCAGCCGGGTCACGGCAACTCCTCGACGGAGAGGCGTTCGTGTTCGTCGATCAGGAGGCGACCGACCGCCACCACCTGCCGTCCGACCGGGAGCCGTGCCAGGTGCACGACGAGTCCGATCGCGCTCGTCGCCTGACGGGCGACGGCCTCCTGACTCATGCCGGCGAGCGCCCCGAGCGCTTCCAAACGGGCGGGCACGTCGGTCACGGAGTTCGCGTGGAGGGTGCCTGCACCGCCGTCGTGCCCGGTGTTGAGCGCCGACAGCAGCTCGCGCACCTCGGGCCCCCGGCACTCGCCGAGGACGAGCCGGTCGGGACGCATGCGGAGCGCCTCGCGCAGGAGGCGTTCGAGGTCAATACCGCCGGCCCCCTCCAGGTTGGCCTGGCGCGACTGGAGAGCGACGACATGCGGGTGGAGGATCCGCAGCTCCGCGACGTCCTCGATCACGACGAGCCGCTCGGCTGGCGAGGCGAGGCCGAGCAGGGCGCCGAGGAGGGTCGTCTTCCCGGAGCCGCCTGCACCGGTGATGAGGATGTTCGTGCGGGCTGCGACGGCGTCGCGCAGCAGCTCGGCGACCGACGCCGGGAACATCCCGGAGGCCTGCAGCGCATCGAACCCCAGCGCTTCGTCCCGTGGCACCCGGATGGACAGGAGCGTCCCTCGCGTCGACACCGGCGGGAGGACCACGTGGACCCGCACCCCGTCCTGCAGACGCACGTCGACGCACGGCGTCGCCTCGTCGACGTGCCGCCCGCCCCTCGCCACCAGACGCACCGCGAGCGCGCGGATGGTCGCCTCATCGGAGCGCCATCCCGCCTCCCGGACGAGCCCGGCACCGTGGTCGAGCCAGAGGCCGGACGAGCCGTTGACGAAGAGGTCGGTGACCCCAGGATCGGCGAGGTAGGGCGCGAGCGCGCCGAAGTCGGCGAGCGCCGTGACACCGCGCGACTCGCCTGCTCGCGCGGGCTCGGCGTCGACCGCCGCCTCCGGCGGATCGGGCGGGGCGGCCTCGGGCGGGACGGAGACGACGAATCGATCGGACATGCGGCGAGCGTAGAAGCCCAGGCTCGAACCCCGAGGCGCGGAGGCACGGACCTCGCAAACTCACGAGACCGGCTTCGCTTGTGGAGCGTCGTCGGCGACCCTCAGTGCACCTCAGCGACCGATCGTCGAGGCGCGGATGACGAGGTCCGCGGCGATCACCGGGGCGGGTGCCACCGTCCGGCCCTCGATCCGGGCGAGGAGTTGCTCGGCGCCTGCGCGACCGAGCGCCTCACCGGGCAACCGCACACTCGTCAACGGCGGGTCGCTCACGACCGACGACGCCAGGTCGTCGAACCCCACCACGGCAAGCTCACCCGGCACCGGCATGCCCATCGCCCGCGCCGACTGCAGCACCCCGTACGCATGCGTGTCGGTCGCGCAGACCAACGCGGTCACCCCGGCGTCGCGCCACCGCGGCCAGCTGTCGACGAACGCCGCGGCCGCCGCTTCGAGGTCGATGATGCTCTCCGCGCGATCGTCCGCGTGCACGCGCATCCCGCGCACGGCGGCCTCGCGCTCGAGCAGCAGTCGACGCAGGAGGAACGTGTCCGTCGCGGTGCGCCCACCGAGGTACCCGAGTTGCCGGTGACCCAGGACGTGGAGGTGGTCGAGGAGTGCTCGGACACCGCCGAGGAGGTCGAAGTCGACGGACACGGCACGTCGGTCGGCGACGACGGCACCGGACGCGGCCTCCGCCGTCGTCGTCGGGAGGCGGGGTGCGTCGAGCAACACGAGCGCGGTGTCGAGCCTGAGCTCCTCGAGGAAGGCCTCGCTCGGCGCGTCGACCACGAGCCCGGCCGGTCGGAGGGCCGCCAATCGGCCGAGCGCCGCCGCCGTGGGCACGTCGCCCTCCCCGGTCACCGACACGAGCAGCTGGTACGCGTCGCCGAGGCCAGCCCTGAGTCCTCGGATCACCGCACCGAAGTAGGGGTTCGAGGCATCCGGCGTCACGAAGACGACCAGGTTGCTCGACCCGCTCGCGAGCGCCCGCGCGGCGTGGTCGGCGACGTAGCCGAGCTCGGCGATCGCCTGACGCACCCGTTCGGCGTTCTGCGCCGACACGTGACCGGCGTCCTTGCCGTTGGCGACGAGCGACACGGTCGCGACCGACGTCCCGGCCCGCTCCGCCACCATCGCCGCCGTCACGCGACGGGCGGCGCGTGGCTGGGGATCGTTCGGTTCGAGGGGCACCCGTCGATCGTATCGGGGCCGCGGAACCCTGGGCCGAACGACCCGGTTTGGCGAACCTAAAGCGCTTGACGTAGGCTGCTCCCGGCAGACCTGAAGCGCTTTACGTGCCCTGCCGCCCGCTTCCCCAGCACCCCAACGATGTGGAGAACCATGCCCCGCAAGATCATCCTCGACTGCGACCCAGGCCACGACGACGCGATCGCCATCCTCCTGGCGCACGGCAACCCCGAGATCGAGCTGCTCGCCGTCACGACCGTCGTCGGCAACCAGACGCTCCCGAAGGTCACCCGGAACGCCCTCGCCGTCGCCCGCATCGCCGGGATCACCGACGTGCCGTTCGCCGCCGGCGCCGACCGCCCGCTCGTGCGCCCACTCGAGAACGCACCGGACATCCACGGCGAATCGGGCATGGACGGCCCCGTCCTCCCCGAACCGGCGATCGCCCTCGACGACCGGCACGCCATCGACCTCATCATCGACCTCGTCATGTCGCACGAACCGGGCGAGATCACCCTCGTCCCGACCGGCGGCCTGACGAACATCGCCCTCGCAGCCCGCAAGGAGCCGCGCATCGTGGAGCGCGTCAAGGAGGTCGTCCTCATGGGCGGCGGCTACCACGTCGGCAACTGGTCGGCGGTGGCCGAGTTCAACATCAAGATCGACCCTGAGGCCGCGCACATCGTCTTCAACGAGAGCTGGCCCGTCGTCATGGTCGGCCTCGACCTCACGCACCAGGCCCTCGCCACCCCGGAGGTCGTCGAGCGGATCGCCACGATCGGCACCGGCCCGGCACGCTTCGTCGAGGAGCTGCTCGAGTTCTTCGGCACCACCTACAAGGACGCGCAGGGCTTCGACAGCCCGCCCGTGCACGACCCGTGCGCCGTCGCCTACGTGATCGACCCGACGATCGTGCGGACCGTCAAGGTGCCGATCGACATCGAACTCACGGGCACGCTCACCCTCGGCATGACGGTCGCCGACTTCCGCAGCCCGGCTCCGGACGACTGCAGCACCTGGGCCGCGACCGAGCTCGACCACGCACGCTTCTGGGGCCTCGTCACCGACGCCCTCGAGAACATCGGGGAGATCGAGCTGTGAGCGACCTCCTGAACTCCACGAAGCCCGCCGTCCGCGTCGGCGCCCTCATGACGGCGTTGCTCGCCGCCTGCGTCGCGTTCCAGTTGAACGCCAGCATGCTGAGCCCCGCGCTCGTCAGCATGGCGCGCGAACTGCAGACCGACGACGCCACCATCGGCCTGTCGCAGACCATGTTCTTCACCACGGCGGCGTTGTTCTCCGTCTTCCTCCCCCGCCTCAGCGACATCGTCGGCCGGAAGCGCGTCCTGACCGCGATGCTCGTCATCATGCTCGTCGGCACCGTCGTCGCGGCCCTCGCCGTGAACGTCGAGATGCTGTTCGTCGGCCGCATCATCCAGGGCGTGTCCGGGCCGGTCGTGCCCATCACCCTGCTGATGCTGCGCGCCGAGGTCACCGACCCGAAGCGGTACGGCGCCATGATGGGCCTCATCACCGCGGTCAACGGCGGCATCGCCGGGATCGACGCCCTCGCCGGCGGATGGCTCGTCACGAACCACGGCTTCCGGTCCGTCTTCTGGACCATGGCCGTCGTCGCAGCCGTCGCGATCGTCTTCGTCGTCCTGTGGGCTGCGAACTCGCAGCCCTCGAAGGGCACGAGGATGGACTGGTGGGGCGTGCTCCCACTCGTCGTGTCGATCGCCGCACTGCTCACCGCGTTCAACGAGGCCGGAAAGCTCGCGGCGGCGAACTGGTTGCTCGTCGGCGGGTTCATCGTCGTCGCCCTCGTCGCATTCGCGATCTTCTGGACCGTCGAGAACCGCGTCGCCGAGCCACTGGTCGCCACGAAGTACCTCCGCCAACGCAGCACCTGGGCACTCCTGCTCACGACGTTGCTCACGATGACCGGGGTCTTCGCCGTCGCCAACGGCCTCGTCACCTCGATCGCGCAGAACGCCGACGCGGGCTTCAGCATGGAGGCCGACCTCGCCTCGCTCGCGTTCCTGACGCCGTACGCCCTCGTCGGCTGGCTCGTCGGCCCGTTCGCCGGTCGTCTCGCGCCAACGCTCGGCTACCTGAACGTGCTCCGCATCGGTCTCATCGGCAGCATCGTCTCGATCGTCATCATGGCGCTCGTCGGCGTGCACTCGCTCCCCGTCCTCATCGCGACGACCGTCCTGATCGGTGCGACCTACGCGGGCATCGGCAACATCATGCTGAACGGGCTCGGCATCGTCCTGTCGCCGAAGGAGAACCCGGGCTTCCTGCCCGGACTGAACGCGGGCGCCTTCAACCTGGGCGCCGGCCTCAGCTTCGTCGTCCTCCCCGCCGTCCAGATCGCCGTCGCACCCGCCGGAGGGACGTCGACGGCCGGGTACACGAGTGCCATGCTGGTCGGCGCGGGCATCACCGCGGTCGCCCTGCTGGTGTCGTTCCTCATCCCCAAGCCCACCGGCGCCGAGGTCCGTCCGGCCGAGACCGCCTCGGCAGCCTAGGAGGGTCACCATGCAGAGTCCACGCATCGTCGTCGTCGGGTCCTTGAACGCGGACCTCGTCGTCCGCACGGCACGATTCCCGCAGCCCGGGGAGACGCTGACGGGATCCGAACTCGCCGTCATCCCCGGCGGCAAGGGCGCCAACCAGGCGGTCGCCGCGGGCAGACTCGGCGGCGACGTCACCATGGTCGGCGCGGTCGGCGACGACGCGCACGGGTCCCTCCTGCTCGAGTCGCTCTCGAGCTCGGGAGTGGACGTCACCCGGATCGCCCGACGTGACGACGTCGCGACGGGCACCGCGGTGATCACCGTCGACGACGCCGGGGAGAACACGATCATCGTGTCGCCCGGGGCGAACGGCACCCTCACGCCCGGCCGGATCGGCGAGGCGTGGACGGCGCTCGACGGTGCCGGCGTCGTCTGCCTGTGCCTCGAGGTACCCATCGACACCGTGCTCGAGACGGCCCGGCGGGGCGCCGCGGCCGGCGCGCTCGTGCTCCTCAATCTCTCCCCCTACGGTCCGGTGCCGGAGGAGCTCCTCCAGGCGACCGGCGTCCTCCTCGTGAACGAGCACGAGGCCGCCGATCTCGCCGGGGTCGACCCGGAGGAGGCCGGGTGGGAGGCGACCGCAACGGCGCTGCGCAGCCACGGCATCCGACGAGCCGTCGTCACGAC
This sequence comes from Plantibacter sp. H53, assembly GCF_001650455.1. NCBI lineage: Bacteria > Bacillati > Actinomycetota > Actinomycetes > Micrococcales > Microbacteriaceae > Plantibacter > Plantibacter sp. H53. The sequence goes on along the minus strand of NZ_LWCT01000007.1, from coordinate 4,766 downwards.
CGGGGCCGCGGGCAGTGTCGTGATCGACGGCGAGGCCGCCCCGACACCGGTTCCGTCGCCGACGGTGGACGCCGTCGACACCACCGGCTGCGGCGACGCGTTCATGGGCGCCCTCGCGCTGCGACTCGCTGCCGGCGACGAGCTCGTCGACGCGGCTCGATTCGCCTCGACCGTCGGCAGCTACGCGGCGACCGGGGCCGGCGCCCAGGCGTCGTACCCCGATCAGGAGCAGCTCGCGTCGTTCCTCGAGCAGCGATGAGACACGGGGTCCCGCGTGAACCGACGCGGGACCCCGTGTCGCCTCAGCCGGCGGCGATCACCCAGAGGTAGAGCACCGCGGCAGCAGCGATCGCCCAGCTCGTGAAGCTGCCGACGAGGAACTCCTCCGCCTTGCCGCCGACCCCGCGATCCTCGGAGATCTCGGGGAAGCGCACGATGCCTTTCGCAGCGACGAGGGCGGCGATCACCGTGCCGGTGCCGCTCAGTGCGAGGACGACGATGAAGACGCGTTCGAGCGGGCCGATGAGTCGGCCACCGAGCAGCTGTGTCGTCGGACGCCGCGGCGTGGCGCTCTGCTCGACGCTTCCCAACTCGCGTCCGCGGATCGTGACCGTCCAGGCGGAGGCGGGTGCCGCGGTCGGTTGCGGCTCGTCGTCCTCACGCGCGCGGCGCAGTGACGCCCGCACGATGAGGTTGCTGCTCCGCGTGAGGAAGACGAGCGTCGACCCGGCTGCGACGGCGAGAGCCAGGGGCACCTCCTGCAGCACGCCGAGGTCGAAGCCCGCGTAGACCTGTGCAGCGGGGCTGTCGGCCAGCCCGCCAGCACCGAACACGAGCGTGGATGCGACGACGAGGAGCCCGAGTAGGAGCACGGGCCAGAACCCGCGCGGTCGTGACGTGTCCGAGGACGGCATGGTCACGATCCATCCGAGGGAGACGAGGCCGGTCAGCGTCGGCCACCACCAGTCGAGCCCGAGGCCCAGCACGGCGAACAGCCAGACCACCACCAGCCCGATCACCGGAGACCAGCGCGGGCCGCGGACCACACCACGACAGAGGTCGGCGACCCCGATCATGAGCAGCAGGACGGCCGCGATCATCGGGTCGGTGCTCCGGCGAGCAGGTCGAGGGCCGAGACGAGCGCGGCACCGCCCGATCGTTGCAGGTTCTGCGACACCGCGGACTGCGAGATGCCGGCTTCGGCAGCCATCGACTCCTGCGATCGGCCGAGGAGCGCGCCCGCGGCGAGCTGACGCTGTCGGGGGTTCCGCATCTGATCGATCGTGTGGTCGCGCAGGGTGAGGAGTGCGTTCACGATGGCGTCTCCGTCCTGGGGCGCTTCGCCCTCGAACCACGATCGCAGGTACGGCTGACGTTTGTCCTCTCGCCGATGCGCCTCGTCGATGGCGGCTCGGGCCCGCCACCAGGCGGAACCGTCCTGGATGCGGGCCTCCTGCCCGGCGTCGATGTCCGTGACCTCGCCCCAGCCGAGACCGAACCGGCAATCGACCCCCGCAGGGAACAGCAGTCGCGCGAGGGTCGTGGCCCGCAGTGCGGTCGCGACGTCCGCGTAGACGACCTGGAACTCGTCGCCGACCGTCGGGCGCAGCGGCTGCTCGGCGGGCCAGGTGGCCTCCACCTGGAGGAAGACGTCCTGGATCGCGCGCTGAGCACCGGTGCGATCGACGAGACGGCGGGAACCGACGATGTCGACGACGACGGCCAGGAAGAGATCGGTCATCTCAGAAGCATAGAGCTGATAGTAGTGAAACTATAAGCAATATCCGAATACTCGTCGGTGGCCGCCGACCGCAAGCGCCGGAAACAGAAGAAGGCGGCACCCATTGGGGGGAATGGGTGCCGCCTCTACAGTGCCGGATTGGGGGGAATCGCTGGCACTGCATGCACGAATGTATATTCGGCCGGGTCCAAGTGTACGCCAGCGGACGGGGAATACAAGCATTCAGACGACCCCAGATCGAGTGGTTTCCCTACCATGCCCAGATCATTCACAGACTGGGCCGGTGGATTTGTTCGGATGAGTGACAAATCCGCAACCGAGAACGCGCTACGCTCGTGCATGGCACGGACTCGACCCGCCTGGGCAGGTCGGGTCAGGAACGCGGATTCGCAAGGGAGCGAGACACACACGATGAGCACTCAGATCGACAGCCTGCTGCACGAAGACCGACGATTCCCACCGTCGGAGGAGTTCGCCGCGCAGGCGATCGCCAGCGCCGAGCTCTACGAGCGGGCGTCGAGTGACCGGCTCGCCTTCTGGGCCGAGCAGTCCCGCGAGCTGCTCACGTGGAGCAAGCCGTTCACGAAGACCCTCGACTGGTCGAACCCTCCCTTCGCGACCTGGTTCGACGACGGCGAGCTGAACGTCGCCTACAACTGCCTCGACCGGCACGTCGAGGCCGGCAACGGCGACCGCGTCGCCCTCCACTGGGAGGGCGAGCCCGGTGACACCCGCACGATCACCTACGCCGAGCTCACGGCGGAGGTCAAGCGCGCGGCCAACCTGTTCACCAGCCTCGGCGTCGAAGCCGGCGACCGGGTCGCCATCTACCTGCCGATGATCCCGGAGGCGATCGTCTCGATGCTCGCCGTCGCGCGCATCGGCGCGGTCCACTCGGTCGTCTTCGGCGGGTTCAGCGCGGACAGCCTGCGCTCCCGCATCGACGACGCGGAGGCCAAGCTCGTCATCACCGCCGACGGCGGCTACCGCAAGGGCAAGGTCTCCGCGCTCAAGCCCGCCGTCGACGCGGCGCTCGCGAGCCGCGGCGAGCTGCCCGAGCAGGCGACCGTGGATCACGTGCTCGTCGTCCGTCGTGGCGAGAACGAGGTCGACTGGACGGCCGGACGCGACCTCTGGTGGCACGAGGCCATCGCCGACGCCGATCCCGAGCACGACGCGCAGCCGTTCCCCGCAGAGCAGCCGCTCTTCATCCTGTACACCTCCGGCACCACCGGGAAGCCGAAGGGCATCCTGCACACCTCGGGTGGCTACCTGACGCAGACGGCGTTCACCCACAAGAACGTCTTCGACCTCCACCCCGAGACCGACGTGTACTGGTGCACGGCCGACATCGGTTGGATCACGGGCCACAGCTACGTCACCTACGGCCCCCTCGCGAACGGCGCGACGCAGGTCCTCTACGAGGGCACACCGGACGCCCCGCACCCGGGACGCTGGTGGGAGATCATCGAGAAGTACGGCGTCAGCATCTTCTACACGGCTCCGACGGCGATCCGCTCCTTCATGAAGCTCGGTCGGAAGATCCCGAAGCAGTTCGACCTGTCGTCGCTCCGCCTGCTCGGCTCGGTGGGCGAGCCCATCAACCCCGAAGCGTGGATGTGGTACCGCAAGATCATCGGCAACAAGGTCGCGCCGATCGTCGACACCTGGTGGCAGACGGAGACCGGCGCGATCATGGTGTCGGCCCTCCCGGGTGTGACGTCGACGAAGCCCGGCAGCGCGCAGGTCCCGATCCCCGGCATCGCCATCGACGTGGTCGACGACGCCGGTGACGCAGTCGGTGCCGGCGGTGGCGGACTCCTCGTCGTGACCGAGCCCTGGCCGTCGATGCTCCGCGGCATCTGGGGCGACCCCGAGCGGTTCAAGGAGACCTACTGGGAGAAGTTCTGGGACGTCGAGGGCGGCCCCTTCTACTTCGCCGGCGACGGCGCACGGCTCGACTCGGACCGCGACGTCTGGCTGCTCGGCCGTGTCGACGACGTCATGAACGTCTCCGGGCACCGACTCTCGACCGCAGAGATCGAGTCGGCGCTCGTCGCCAACGAGATGGTGGCCGAGTCCGCCGTGGTCGGTGCGGCCGACGAGACCACCGGGCAGGCGGTCGTCGCCTTCGTCATCATCAAGGAGTCCCACCTCGAGCAGGCGTCCGGACTCGCGGACATCACCGGCGCGCTCCGCAGCTGGGTCGGCGAACAGATCGGTCCGATCGCCCGCCCCCGCGAGGTCTACCTCGTGAACGAACTGCCGAAGACGCGCTCGGGCAAGATCATGCGCCGTCTCCTGCGCGACGTGGCCGAGGGCCGCGAGGTGGGCGACACGACGACGCTCGCCGACACCACGGTCATGCAGATCATCACCGACAAGATGGTGAAGAACACGTAGGTCGATGCTCCAAGCACGAGAGCCGGACGGAATCAGTCATTCCGTCCGGCTCTCGTGCATGTGGCGCGGGATGCGCTACGCGAACTCGACGATGAGCTCCACCTCGACGGGCGAGTCGAGCGGGAGCACGGCGACGCCGACGGCAGAGCGGGCGTGCACGCCGAGGTCGCCGAAGATGTCGCCGAGCACCTCTGACGCACCGTTGATGACGCCGGGCTGGCCGGTGAACGCCGGGTCGGAGGCGACGAAGCCGACGACCTTCACGATGCGGGTGACGCGGTCGAGCGAACCGATCTGGCTCTCCACCGCGGCGAGCGCGTTGAGGGCGCACGTCCGGGCGTAGGTCTTGGCGTCGGCGGGCGAGACGAGTCCGTCGCCCTCGCCGACCTTGCCGGTGGCGGGGAGCTTGCCGTCGGTCATGGGCAGCTGGCCCGAGGTGAAGACGTGCTCACCGGAGACCACCGCGGGGATGTAGGCCGCGACGGGCGGGACGACGGTGGGCAGGGTGATACCGAGCTCGGCGAGTCGGGCGGCGATCTGGGACATGGGGGTTCCTCCGGGGCGTCGGGTCAGTCGGCGATGGGGCGCTTCAGGTAGGCGACGAGCCCACCTTCCGGACCGG
>NZ_LWCT01000006.1:0-126922 GCF_001650455.1 Plantibacter sp. H53 | reverse complement strand
CCCTGAGCCCCACCCCGGTCACTGAGCTTGTCGAAGTGTCGCAGGACGACGGCCCGGAGCTACGCCCCCTTGACCTGCTCGTACGCCGCGAGCGCAGCCTGCCTCGTCTCGCCGAGGTCGACGATCGGCTCGGGGTAGTCGGGCGTCCCGAACTCGGGCACCCACCGCTTGATGTACGCGTCGTCGGCGTCGAAGCGTTCGCGCTGTCGCTCGGGGTTGAAGATCCGGAAGTAGGGCGAGGCGTCGAAGCCGCTGCCGGCCACCCACTGCCAGTTGAAGGGGTTGGACGCCGGGTCGGCGTCGACGAGCGTGTCCCAGAACCAGTCCTCGCCGAGCTTCCAGTGGATGAGCAGGTTCTTGGTGAGGAACGACGCCGTGACCATCCGGATCCGGTTGTGCATGGTGCCCGTCGCCCACAACTCCCGCATGCCGGCATCGACGAGCGGGATCCCGGTCTTGCCGGTCTTCCACGCGTCGAACGCCTCCTGGTCGACGTCCGGCCAAGGGAACCGGTCGAAGGCCTGACGCCAGTTGCGCGTCGCGAGGTCGGGGAAGGCGAAGAGGCAGTGGTAGGCGAACTCGCGCCAGCCGAGCTCCTTGAGGAAGGTGGCGCCGTCGTCGCCGAGGTGTCGGCGTCCGTCGCGGGCGGCGTACCAGATCTGCGGCGAGCTGATCTCGCCGAAGCGGAGGTGCGGGGAGAGCCCCGAGGTCGACGGCTGGGCCGGGAAGTCGCGATCCTCGGTGTAGCCGGAGACGCCACCGCCGAGGAAGTCGGCGAGCCGTGCGTCGGCGCCGGCCTCGCCCGGCGTCCACTGCTCGCGCAGTCCCCCCGCCCAGTCGGGCTTCGTCGGGAGCAGGTCCCAGGACTCGAGCTCGTCGCCGGCGGGCGGCTCCGACATCGACGTCAACGTGGTGGGTGCGGGGAGCGGGTGCCTCGGCGGGTTCGCCGCGTGTCGCTGGAGCGACGCCTTCCAGAACGGGGTGAACACGGAGTACGGCTGGCCCTGGCCGGTGACGATCTCCCACGGCTCGGCGAGGAGGTTCGCGGCGAAGCTGCGGGCGTCGAGGCCGGCATCCTTCAGCTCCGACTTGATCCCGGCGTCGATCTCCCGCTCGGCCGCGCCGTAGCGACGGTTCCACAGGACGGCGCCGGCGCCGATCGAGTGGGCGAGTTCAGGCACGATGGTCGCCGCACTTCCGGATCGGAGGAGCAGCGTGCCGCCGAGACCACGGATGTCGTCTCCGAGGGCTTCGAGGCTGTGGTGGAGCCACCACCGGGACGCGCCGCCGAGCGGTCGCAGCTCCTCGCTGTCGTCGAGGACGAACAGGCAGAGGATCGGGGAACCGAGCTCGACCGCCGCGTGCAGTGCGGGGTTGTCCGCCAGGCGGAGGTCGTCACGGAACCATACGATCGTCGGTGCGGCAGCCATGCCGTCAGCCTACGCGGACGATCCGTCCGAGCCGTGGGGTTGACCGGACCCGCCCATTCCGGTCATCGGCCGCCTGGTCGCGGCGCCCTCCTCCGGTCGTGAGCCCTCCTCCGGTCGCTGTGCCATCCTCCGGTCGCTGAGCTTGTCGAAGTGCCCACGGGCTGACGCCGCCCTTCGACAGGCTCAAGGACCGAGGACGAGTACCTAGGGACCGTGGCCGAGTACTCAGGGACCGTGGACCGTGTCCCCTCTTCCCCGATGCGCTCAGCTCAGCGCGGCCTCGCGGTCGAGCAACGACCGCTTGACGTCGAGTCCCCAGGCGAACCCGCCGAGCGTCCCGTCGGTCCGGAGGACCCGGTGGCACGGGACGAACAGAGCCGGAGCGTTCGTCGCGCAGGCGCTCGCCGCAGCGCGGACCGCCGACGGACGACCGCTCGCCGCGGCGAACTCCGTGTAGGTCACCGGGTGTCCCGCGGCGATCGTCCGCAGCACCGTCCAGGCGTGCGTGCGGAACGGGCCGCCGAACTGGGCGACCGGCACCACGTCGATCGCCGTCAGGTCGCCGTCGTAGTACGCGCGGACGGCGTCCATCGCCCCGATCGTCCCCGCCACCGTCTCGCCGGGGCGGTCGGCGGGTCGGATCCGTTCGAGCATGACGCCGATGTCGTCGGACCACCCTGAGGAGAGTACCGCCCCGTCCTCGCGCGCGAGGATCGTGAAGGGGCCGTCCGGGGTGTCGACGGTCTGGCTGGTCGCGGTGAGCTGTGCGCCGGACGCGTGGCCGTCACCGCGGCGGATCCTCGTGCTGGAAATGATGGTGGTCATGCTGCTGGACCTTTCTCGAGGGCTGATGGTGCGGAGGACGGTGCCGGTGTGGAGGCTGCCTTCCACAGGTGGAGGCAGAGATAGGAGCGCCATGGGGCGAAGGCGTCCGCTTCCGCGGTGAGCGTGCGCGCGTCGGAGGGCAGACCGAGCCGGCCCGCACCCGTGCGGACGGCGACGTCGCCGGGCAGGAAGGCGTCGGGGTTGCCGAGCACCCGCATGCTGACGTAGTCGGCCGTCCATGGGCCGATCCCCTTCATGGCGAGCAGGCGGGCTCGGAGCTCGTCACGGTCGTCACCGAAGCCGATCGTGAGTTCGCCGGAAACGAGCGCCCGTGCGACGCCGAGCAGGCTGTCGATCCGCGCTCGGGGCCCGACGAGTGCGGCCTCCCCGCCGTTCGCGATCTGCGTCGCCGTCGGGAAGAGCCGGTGCAGTCCGTGTCGTTCGGGGACCGTCGTGCTCACCTCGTCCGCGAGACGACGGAGCTGGGTGCGCGCCGCGGCCACGGTGATCTGCTGCCCGACCATCGCCCGGACCAGCATCTCCTCCGGGTCGACCGCCCCGGGGAGTCGGATGCCCGGTGTGGCCGCGACCGAGGCGGCGAGACGCGGGTCCGTCGCGAGGACGGCGTCGGCGGACGTCGGGTCGGCGTCGAGGTCGAAGAGCCGGCGGACCCGCGAGACGAGCACCGGCAGATCGGCGAGGTCCGTCACCTCGGCGGTGAGTCGGAGGTCGTCGCCGACCTGCCGGACTTCGAACCACGCCGTGCCACCGGGGAGGGCGAGGAGCCGGGCGTAGTGGTCGGGGCCCGCGAGCTCGACGCCGTCCACCGCCCGTGGCGCGAGCCACGCGAAGACGCCCGCGGCGTCGAACGGGCGGCGGAACGGCAGGGTCAGGGTGATCGAGCCGGGGGCGTGTTCGCCGACCGTCCGGTGTTTCGCGCGCAACTCACCGGGGGTGAGCTCGAAAACCTCCCGCATCGTGTCGTTGAACTGCCGGATGCTCGAGAACCCGGCGGCGAAGGCGATGTCGCCGAAGGGGAGGTCGGTGCCGGTCAGCAGCTGTCGAGCACCCTGCGCACGGTGGGCACGCGCCAGCGCGAGTGGACCCGCGCCCAGCTCGGCGCTGAGGATCCGTGTCAGATGGCGGCTCGAGTACCCGAGACGCGAGGCGAGCCCGAGGACGCCCTCGCGTTCGACGACGCCGTCGGCGATGAGGCGCATGCTGCGCGCGGCGACGTCGTTACCGAGGTTCCAGGCGGGCGTGCCCGGGACGGCCTCGGGCAGGCACCGTTTGCACGCGCGGAAACCGGCCTCGTGCGCTGCAGCGCTCGTCGCGTAGAAGGTGACGTTCTCCGGCTTCGGGGTCCGAGCCGGGCAGGACGGCCGGCAGTAGATCCCCGTGGAACTCACGGCCGTGATGAACTGCCCGTCGAAGCGCTGGTCGCGGGCTTGGATCGCGCGGTAGCGTTCGGCGAAGTCCATGCTCCGGGTGTCGTCCATGATCCGAGTCTGACATGCGCCACCGGGTCGGACGAGCGGAAATCGGACACGACAGTGGGGGCCGTCCGCGCCGGGTCAGTCGGCGCGGCTCACGCTCCGCGGAGCTTGTCGCTGAGCGCCGCGAGGGTCGCCATCTCCTGCGGGCTGAGCGAGGTGGTCACGCGTTCGGCGATCGTCGCACCGTGGGCGATGGCGACCGCACGGTAGACCTCGTATCCCGCGTCGGTCATGCGCACCAGGGTGCCGCGGCCGTCGTCCGGGTCGGGGCATTTGCCGACCAGCCCGCGCGCGACCAGCCGGTCGACCAGACGGCTGATGCTCGGCTGCGAGAGCAGCACACTCGAGTTGAGGTCGCGCAGACGGATGCGACGATCGGGCTCCCGCGACATCGTGTGCAGGACGTCGTACTCGTTGAGCGAGATGCCGTGGCTCGGGAAGTCGTGCGAGATGTGGCGCATCACGTCGACCTGCGCGCGGAAGAGTGACTCCCACGCGGCGATCGCGAGTCGCCTCTCGTCCATACCTGCTCCCGCTGCCGTCCGACGATCCACCACCTGAATCTATCCTGGACGGACGTCGAGCCGCGCGTCGGGACGAGGTGGTTGCGATCCGTATCGTCTCCGGACATGACGAGAGCCGGTCGCAGAGGCTACGACCGGCTCTCTTTCCCTTGCACCAAGAGTGTCCTGCAATCACATTCCGTCAGCTGCCACAGCAAAACAACCAACGTTCCAAAACCATATAACGGATCGGTAACGAGCGGTAGTTATCAGAACGTTATTTTTACTGGGAGTTGTCCGAGTGCGCTACCAGCGCGGAGCGCGAACGCAGGACGAACCCTGGGAAGCCGGACGGAAGGCGATCCGCGTTCCTGTCGCGGCGAGGAACTCCTGCCGTCGGGTCAGTCCTGGGAGCCGCTCGGGACGACGTCGATCACGCGGACGGTGATGGACGGAGCGCCCTCGCCGGGGGACGAGGGGAGCCGGTCCGCGATGGCGCGGTGGACCGCCTGCGCGACGGCAGGGGAGGTCGCCTCAGCTGCCACGGAGATGTTGGTGTGGACGGTCAGGACACCTGTGACGCGCCTGACGCTCACCCTCGCCTGCTGGTCGGGCGAGCCGAGCAGTGCTCCGACGCCCTCCTTGGCGGCCCGGAGCAGTGTGGGCTCGACGGCGGTCAACCCGTCGACGCCCGGTACCGCCAGCACCACGTCGTCGAGTGAGCTCGCGAGCGCTCCGAGATCGTCGTCCGTCTCCGTCAGGTCATGCATCGTCCCCCACCTCTCCGATCTCGTCGGCCTCGAAGTGCAGGTCGTCGACGACGATGTCGAGTCCTGCCACGACGAGGTCCGTGTGCTGCTGGAGGCTGGCTGCGACCTCCTCGCGGAACAGCGAGACCGTCTCGGCGACCGACTTGCCCCAACCGATGCTCACGGTGACATGGAGCATGATCGGTTCGCCGACCACGGTGACGTCGCCCTCGAGCACGCAGCGACCCACGAGCACGCCGGGGGTGCGATCCCCGGCGCCGCGGACCAGCCCGCGGACCGTGCCCTCCGTGATGACGAGCGCCGCGTCGTCGTCGGATGCGGCGAACGGGATGTCGCGCCCGGCCTTCGCCTCGCGGCCGATGTTCTCCATGATCCCGCGGATCCAGTCCTGGTCGAGCGCGGTGACCGCCGCCTCGTCCGCCTCCCGCAAGGGCGTGGCAAGCGCGCGGACACGTCGAAGCGACCGGAGGATCCGCTGGCATTCCGGTGAGTCGTCGATCGACGGGTCGGCCGGCAGCATGTCGCGTTCGAGGTAATCCGTGAGGGCGTCGATGCCGTGCGCGCAGCCGCCCGGCTCACCCGGTCCGGGGCCCGGAATATCGGTGTTCATCGCCACCCCTCCATCTCCTTGACCAGTGTCGCCCGAGCCCGTGCGAGACTCCCTCGGACGCTGGCGACGCTTTGCCCCAGTTGTTCGGCGATCTCCTCGTACGAGTATCCGCCGATCTCTCGGAGCACCCAAGCCTGGTGCTGTCCGTGCGGCAGTCTGTCGAGTGCTGCTGACAGTGCTCCCAGCTGCGACGATGCCTCGGCCTTCCGTTCGGGTCCGTCGCGCTCCGGGGCCTCGATGATGGCGTCGTCGGTCGACTCGGTGTCCTTGCGCTGCCGCATGAGGTCGATCGCTCGACGGCTGACGATGCGCATCAGCCAGCTCTTGACCATCGCGCCGTCCTCGAGCGTGTCGATCCGCTTCCAGGCCGAGATGAGCGCCTCCTGGACGACGTCGTCGCCGTCCGCCGAGGAACGCGTGAGTCGCACGGCGTACGCCTTCATCATCCGGCCGTAGCGCGTGATGAGCACCTGGAACGCGCGGGTGTCGCCGTCGACGCACCGTTCGACGAGGGTGCGGTCGGTCGCCTGGTCGAGGAGGCCGGCCGATGTGCGCACTGGATCAGCTCCCACCGTCGCACCACCTCTCTGTTCCGGCCCGAGACGACTTCCGCCGATTTCGTCGTACCGGACCGTGACATCAGCGGGTCGGGCTCCGTCTCACTACTGTAGGCACAGAGCGGCGGTCCATGTGAACGCCCCCAGCACCACGACGGCATCATCACCGAGGAGACCGCACTATGAAGACCCCCAAACTCCGGTTGCCCGGGTTCTCCTCCACCCCGGAGGAACGCGAAGCCAGGCGCGCCAAGCACCAGGAAGCCAAGCAGGAGCGGGCGGCGAAGGCCGCCGCATCCTCCCCGCCGTCGGCAGCCGTGGTCGCCGCCCTCCAGCCGTCGGCTCCGAGCGTCCGTATCAACGCGTTCCGGATCGGACTCGTGGGTGGCATCGGCGTCCTCGTCGCGCTCGTGATCGGGAGCATCGTGTCGCAGCTCAGCACCACGCTGATCTACGTCGGCGTCGCGCTCTTCATCGCGCTCGGCCTCGACCCGCTCGTGTCATGGCTCGAGCAGAAGCTGCCGCGCGGCCTCGCCATCGCCGTCGTCTTCCTCGCCGTGATCGGCGCGTTCGTCGGGATCATCTTCGCCATCGTGCCGTTGCTCGTGACGCAGATCTCGAACTTCGTGAGCGACTACCCCCGGATCTCCCAGCAGTTCCTCAACAGTGACTTCGTCGCGTGGGTGCAGAACACGATCGGGAACACGCTCGACATCGACTCGGCGCTCAACGACGCGTTCTCGTTCCTCAAGGACCCCAACAACCTGCTGAACATCGGTGGCGGCATCGTCGCGGTCGGAGCGGGGGTCGCGTCGGGCATCACCGGCTCGATCATCGTCCTCATCCTGACCCTCTACTTCCTCGCCTCCCTGCGGTCGATGAAGGCCGTCACGTACCGATTCCTCCCCGCCTACCGCCGCGAGGGCTTCGCTCAGGTGCTCGAGGAGATCACCCAGGCCGTCGGGCGATACGTGGTCGGACAGGTCGGACTCGCCCTGGTCAACGGTGTGTTGAGCTTCATCTTCCTGAGCATCATCGGAGCGCCGTTCCCGCCGCTGCTCGCCCTGCTGGCGTTCATCGGATCGATGATCCCGCTCGTCGGCACACTCAGCGCCTCGATCGTGAACAGTGCGCTCTGCCTCTTCGTCTCGCCGGTGACGGCACTCATCGCGATCATCTACTACCTGATCTACATGCAGATCGAGGCGTACTTCCTCAGCCCGCGCATCATGAACAAGGCGGTCGCCGTCCCAGGAGCCCTCGTCGTGATCGCGGCGTTCGGTGGCGGCGCCCTCGGCGGCATCCTCGGAGCCCTCGTCGCGATCCCGGTCGCCGCGTCGATCATCATCATCGTGCAGAAGGTCGTCTTCCCGAGCCAGGACTCCAAAGTGGTACCGGAGAACAAACTCGGTGACGCCGAGACGGCGGCCGTCGGCACGAGTGCGGCGGCGAAGTGATGGCGGCCACGTCGTTCCCGGCCCTTGCGGCCGGCGCCCTGCTGCTGTCGGGTACAGCCGGTGTCGTCGCGCAGTCCGCCCGCACTGCGGTCGACATCGACATCCCCACGATCAGTGTCACGCCGTACCAGGCGATCGGCATCCCGATCGCGCTCGTCGGAGCGTTCTTCCTCGCGGTCGGGACGCAGTTGCAGTCCCGCGGTGTCGGCAAGGTGGAGGCGGCGTCCTCGGCCTTCGGTCTGAAGCAGCTGCCGCAGCTCCTCGGGCGTCCGTCCTGGCTCATCGGGACGCTGCTCCTCGGCCTGGCGATCGTGTTCCAGCTCGTCGCGCTCGGTTTCGCTCCGCTCATCGTCGTGCAGCCCCTCGGGGCGATCGCCCTGGTGATCACGGCGCTCCTGAACGCCAGGGTCACCCGGGTGAAGATCACGAAGGAGCAGACCCGCGCGATGGTGCTGTGCGTCGCCGGTATCGGTCTCTTCGTCATCGTCGCGGCGCTGTACGCGGTGGAGGAGCCGATCCGTCAGCCGCAGCTCATCATCATCCTCATCATGCTCGCGGTCGTGACCGCTGCACTCGCGGCGGCGTACGCCCTGTGGCGGCGGAAGCTGCACACCGTCTTCTACGTGGTCGCAGCCGGTGTGCTGTACGGCTTCGTCGTCACGCTCGCGAAGGTGGTCATCAACCGGGTGATCACGCAGAACTTCGAGGGGCTCACCGTCGTCGGCATCATCGGCCTGCTCGTGGCCGCCGGGCTCGGTGGCTTCTTCGTCCAGAAGGCGCACCAGAGCGGGCAGCCGGACCTCGTGGTCGCCGGACTCACCGTCGTCGACCCGCTCGTAGCGGTCGGCATCGGCATCGTGGTGCTGGGCGAGGCTTCGAACGCCCCCTGGTACGCCCTCGTGCTGTTCGTCGTCGCCGGAGCGGTGGCCGTGTTCGGCGTCTGGAAGCTCGCGATGCGACCGGTCCCGGCTCCCGGCGACAAGCCGAAGAAGCCCCGCGTCATCTGACGCAGAACCTTCGACGGGCCCGGTGAGTGGAACACCCACGCACCGGGCCCGTCGTCTCGTCGGTGGGGCCGCCGAACCGGCTCAGAACAGGTCGGGCGACGGGGTGCTGGCGTAGCGGATGGAGACGTCCGCGTGGCGGTCGAAGCGGTAGCCGACACCGCGCACGGTGCGGACGATGTCCTCGTAGCGGCCGAGCTTGGCGCGGAGGCGACGAACGTGGACGTCGATGGTCCGCTCGTTCGGAACCTCTTCGTCGTCGCCGGCGCGCCACAGCGAGGAGATGAGCTCCGCGCGCTCGATCGTGCGTCCCTCGCGGAGGACGAGGTACTGGAGGAGCTCGAACTCCTTGTACGTGAGCGGCGCGGCCTCGTTGTCGAGGACGAGGCGCTTCCGGGAGATGTCGACGACGACACCCGCGTGGGCACGGTCCTGCTCCTCCTCGTCGACCTCGTCACGGTGGGCCGCGAGTGCCGAGGGGTCCTGCAGGGCGAGCCGGACGACGTCGAGGTCGCGGCCGCCGGCACCGCGCGGGGCCAGTGCGACGGCTGCGTGCGTCTCGGCCTCCGGGGCGAACTGGGCGGTCAGGGCCTTGATGGCCTCGACGATCTCACCGAGGCTCGTGCCGGCGGCCGCCGCCTTCGCCTCGTCGAGGCCGACGTAGAGGACGAAGCCTCGGGCTTCGGGGCCGGCCGGAACGGCACGGACGTGCGGGGTCGCGGCCCGAGGTGCGTCCTCGACGGCGGCGAGCTGGCGGGCGGGGCGGGTGGTCTGAACGGCTGCAAGAGACATGGGTGCGAGGTCCTCGGGAGTGATGATGCTGCGACGGATCGTGCGCGGTGCGCTCGGGGTGATCCCGCTTGCCGGTGGGCAGTTGCGGTCCCGCGATCCGGGAAGTGGCGCGTCGGCCGGGTGCGGACGGGGTGCGTCCGGGAGTCGGCTCACCTGGTGGGGGAGCGGCGGACTCGGAGGTGCTGGGAGCAGTGGAGCGGATCCATATGGATCGCTACCGGTGCTGGAGGAGTCGGATCAGCGACACATTCGACAGCACATGACAGCGCGGCCGGGCATCATCATGCCGGCGTTCCCAGGGGCCTCGAAGGAGGTCAGGGTGGGCGCGTTGGTCGTCATAGTCCGCAATACAACAGGAATCCCCCGGATCCTGTCAAGTGCGAGCGGAAGATGACGTTCTGTTACTCGGGGATTGCCGGCTGGCGGCACAACTGAGATGAGGCGGATCGTCGTCCAGCACGGGGATGGACGACGATCCGCCTCATGTCGGCGGGAGCAGGGGTCAGACGACGCCGTAGAGGCGGTCGCCGGCGTCGCCGAGCCCGGGGACGATGTACCCGTTCTCGTCGAGCTTCTCGTCGAGGGCGCCCAGGACGATCGTGACGTCCTTGCCGGCCGTCTCGGCCTCGAGGCGCTCGAGCCCTTCGGGGGCGGCGAGCAGGCAGATGGCGGTGACGTGCATCGCACCGCGCTGGAAGAGGAAGTCGATGGCAGCCGCGAGCGAGCCACCGGTCGCGAGCATCGGGTCGAGCACGAAGCACTGGCGGTCGGACAGGTCGTCGGGGAGGCGTTCCGCGTAGGTGGTGGGTTCGAGGGTCTCCTCGTTGCGCACCATGCCGAGGAAGCCCACCTCGGCGGTGGGGAGCAGCTTCACCATGCCCTCGAGCATGCCGAGGCCGGCCCGCAGGATCGGGACCACGAGCGGACGCGGCTCGCTGATCTTGACGCCGACCGTCTCGGTGACGGGCGTCTGGATCGTGATCTCCTCGACCGTGACGCCGCGCGTCGCCTCGTAGGCGAGCAACGTGACGAGCTCCTCGGTGAGGGCACGGAACACCGGTGAGGGTGTCGTCTTGTCGCGCAGCACCGTGAGCTTGTGGGTGATGAGTGGGTGGTCGGCTACGTGCACTCGCATACGATCAATCTAGTCGCTCGCGCGGCGACCAGGATTTCGGGGAGATGACGGATGCACGCACCGGCCGAGTTCGCCGTGTGGATGGACCTCGCCGTCGCCGAGGCCGAGGCGGCCCTCGCCAGCGACGACGTCCCGGTGGGCGCGGTCCTCGTCGCCCCGGACGGCACGGTCGTCTCCGTCGGGCGCAACGAGCGCGAGCTGCACACCGACCCGACCGCCCACGCCGAGGTGGTCGCCATCCGGGCTGCCGCGGCCGCGCTCGACGACTGGCACCTGACGGAGCTGACGCTCGTCGTCACGCTCGAGCCCTGCGTGATGTGCGCCGGCGCCATCCTCGCCGCCCGGATCCCAAGGGTCGTCTTCGGGGCCTGGGACGAGAAGGCCGGTGCGGTCGGATCCGTCTACGACGTCCTGCGCGACCGGCGACTGCAGCACCGCGTCGAGGTCTACGCGGGCGTGGAGGCCGAGCGCTGCTCGACGCTCCTCACCGACTTCTTCCGGGGCGCGGACGGCGTCGGAGCCTCCTGAGGGCGCAGGCGGCCCCGGAGATCTCCATGCGTCGACAGGATCGCTGATCGGATGCGGCTGCTCCCAGCACTTCCGGAGCCCGTGGTCGGCGGGTGATGGCAGGATCGCAGGATGCAACCCGGCGTGATCCTCGACATCATCCTCGTCGTCGTCCTGATCGGCTTCCTGATCCGCGGGTGGCGTGCGGGGCTCCTCGGGAGCCTCGGCGGGCTCGTCGGGCTGGCGGCCGGTGGGGTCGGCGCGTTCTTCGCGATCCCGCTCGTCGCCTCGTGGGTGCCGGACGCGGCCTGGCGTGGCTGGGCGGCGGTCGCGGCGGCGGTGGTCGTCCTCGCCGTCGGCTACACGATCGGTGCGTTCATCGGCGGGGCCATCGGCTCCGTCGTCCGCAAGACCCCGCTGCGCGGTCTGGAACGGCTGCTCGGCGCCGCCCTCAATCTCGTCGTCACCGCGCTCGTCCTCGTGACGGCGGCCCTCGGTGTCGGCTCTCTCGGCATCCCGCTGCTCGCCCAGGCGGTCGGGTCGTCCGCGGTGATCGGCACGATCGACCGCGTCACGCCCGTGGAGGTGAAGAGCACGCTCGCGCAGCTCCGCTCCACGGTGGTCGACGGCGGGGCCCAACGCGTCATCGAGGCGTTCGGCGGAACCGCGGACGTCCCCGCCGCCCCGCAGCTCGACACCTCGACGCCGGCGCTGCAGACGGCCTCCGCGTCCGTGGTGCGCATCAGCGGCACCGCCGAGTCCTGCTCGCGGAGCCTCACCGGGAGCGGCTTCGTCTTCGCCGACGACCTGGTCATGACGAACGCGCACGTCCTCGCCGGCGTGACGAACCCGGTCGTCGAGGTCCCGGGGTCCATGCCTCGGGAAGGGCGGATCGTCTACTTCGACCCGGTCGACGACCTCGCCGTCATCCGCGTCGACGACCTCGGCGCCCGATCGCTGCCGCTCGCACCGAATCCGGCGCCCGGATCGAACGCCGTCGTCGCCGGGTATCCGTTCGGCGGCCCGTACACGGCCGGTGGCGCGCAGGTCATCGTGGTGGGGCCGAGCCTCGTCGCCGACATCAGCGGGAACAACCCGACGAGCCGTCAGGTCGTGACGCTGTCCGGGACGGTGCAGCCGGGCAACTCCGGTGGCCCGCTGCTTACCGAGTCCGGTGAGGTGGCGGGCGTGATCTTCGCCCGCGATGCGAACTCCGCGCCGGTCGGCTACGCGCTGGCGATGGACGAGGTCCTGCCCGTCGTCGCGCTCGCCGGGTCACTGCAGTCCGCGGTCCCGTCGGGCGCCTGCCTCGCCGACTGAGTCGGCCGCGCACGTGCCGCCGAGCATGCAGGTGCCTAGACTCGCAGGGTGAGTGAAACGATCAGCCTGCCCAGCATCGCCATCCTCGGAGCCGGTTCGATGGGAGGGGCCGTCCTCCGCGGTCTCGTCCAGCCGGGTGTCGAGGTCGACGGTGGCATCACGGTGACGAACCGGACCATCGCCAAGGCGGAGGCTCTGGCCGAGCTGCCCGGCGTCACCTCGATCGCCCTCGAGCAGGACGCCGACGGCAATCGTCGGGCGGCGGCCGCGGCGAAGATCGTCTTGATCGGCGTGAAGCCCTACCTGGTCGCCGACCTCCTCGCCGAGATCGCTGACACGTTGCAGCCGGGCACGATCGTCGTGAGCCTTGCGGCCGGCATCCGCGGTGCGGCCTTCGAGGCCGCCCTGCCGGAGTCGGTCTCGGTGTTGCGTTCCATGCCGAACACTCCGTCCTACGTGGGGCTCGGCGTCACCGGGCTCGCGCCGGGTACCCGGTCGAGCGAGGACGACCTCGCCGTCGTCACCGCGCTCTTCGAGACCGTCGGCCAGGTGGTCGTCATCCCCGAATCGAAGATCGACGCCCTCAGCGCCATCTCCGGCTCCGGTCCGGCGTACGTCTACTACCTCATCGAGGAACTGACCCGCACGGCGATCGGCCTCGGATTCACCCCCGAGCAGGCGTCCGTGATGGTCGACGGAACCTTCCGCGGCGCGACGGAACTCCTCGCGACGACGGGGGAGAGCGCCGAGCAGCTGCGGATCAACGTCACGAGCCCCAAGGGGACGACGGAGCGGGCGCTCGCCGTGCTCGCCGAGGCGGGTTTCAGCGAGACGTTCGACCGTGCTGCGGCAGCCGCCATCGCACGCGCCGAGGAGCTGTCGGCGTCCTGATCCGGCGGCGACCCGATCAGTCGAAGGACCGCGCGAAGCAGTCGAGACCTGGTCTGTCGTCCCAGGAAGCGACCGCGACGAAGCCGGACCGCCGGTAGAGCGCGATCGCGGCGGAGCGCCAGTGCCATACGGAGAGACGCACGGCGTCGTCGCCCCGCAGCCGCGAGACGGTGGTCGCGGCCTCGAGCAGGGTTGCGGCAACGCCCCTGCGACGAGCGTCGGGGGCGACCCAGAGTCGCTTGAGCTCCGGCGACGGGCCGTCCGTCAGGACGACGCAGCCGAGCACCCGGTCGTCCTCGACGGCCAGGAGGACCTCGTCGGAGGCGAAGACCGTGCCCGGGTCGGTGATCTCGGCCCGGTAGCGGTCGGGGAGGGTGGTCGTCGGAGCGGGCTCGTCCGGACGCGGCTCTCGACCGAGGAGTTTCTCGTGCTCGGTCCGACGGTGGTACTCCTCGAGCAGCTCGGCGAACCGATCTCGCCGATGGGCCGGAGCATCGGCCCGGCGTTCCACGACGATCATTTGCCGCCCGTCTCGTCGAGCCCGAGGACGAGCAGCAGCCGGTCGAGCGCGGCGAGCTGGGCAGCGGCGTCGTAGTGGTCGTCGTCGGCTGTGCTCAGGGTGCTGACGCCCTCGATGAATCCGACGACGGCGGTGGCCGTCGCGGCGACCTCGGCCTCGGTGAGCTCGGGGCGGATCTCGGACACGAGGCGGCGGGTGCGCGCGACGAACACGCCGTGACCCGCACGGTGCCGTTCGGCGAGCACCGCGTCGTCGAGTGCCGCCGCGAGGTAACCGAGCCAGACCCGTGCCTCCTGGCGCGTCTCGTCCGTGAGGGACAGGGCCTGCCGGAGGACGGCGCGCAGAGCGTCACGCGGGGTCTCCGCTGCGGCTTCGAGCGCCTCGGTCCGCGCGGCCGTCCGCTCGTGGAGCAGATCGCGAGCGTGCAGCAGCAGCGCGCGCTTGTCGGGGAAGCGATGCAGGACGAGGCCGGTCGTGCACCCGGCCCGCTCCGCGACCGCGCGGAGGGTCAACCCGTGCGGCCCGCGTTCGCCCAGCACCTCCCAGACCGCGCGCGAGATCCGCGCCTGGGCCGCTGGGTCCTTGGTTCTTGCCATGTCGTGATCACCTCGGAACCGATGTTACCGTAATGCTTGTTACGGAATGACTGGAGAACGCGAATGACGATCAGGATCAGCCGGGTGGCCTGGGATGACGAGGCGGGCACCGCGCTGCGGGCCGCCCAGCGCCGCGAACTCGACGCCCGCTACGGGAGCGACGATCACGAACCCGGCACACCGCCGACCGCAGCCGACATCACGCTCTTCCTACTCGCCAGCGACGTCGACGACACCCCGCTGGGCTGCGGCGGCCTGCGGATGCTCGGTGAGGACCGGGCGGAGATCAAACGCATGTTCGTCGTGCAGCAGGCCCGGGGGACCGGCGTCGCCACTGCGCTCCTGCGGGCACTGGAGGACGAAGCGCGGTCGCTGGGTCTCGGTGAGCTCCTCCTCGAGACCGGCACGGAACAGCCGGACGCGATGCGGTTCTACGAGCGCGAGGGATACCACCTGATCGAGGCGTTCGGGCCGTACGTCGACGAGCCGCAGTCACGCTGTTACGCGCGCAGCCTGAGCTGAGGGGGCTTCAGCCCTCGAGCGAGGCGAAGCGCTCGATGTCGGCCGACGTGCCGGAGACGATGATGAGGTCGTGGTTCGACACGACGGTGTCGGCGGTCGCGTAGGTGAAGGGCTTCCCCGGTGACTTCACCCCGACGACGGTGATCCGGTACTTCGTCCGGACACCCGACTCCGTCAGGTTCAGCCCGCGGATGGGCTTCGGCGGGTACATCTTGACGAGCGCGAAGTCGTCGTCGAACTGGATGAAGTCGAGCATGCGGCCCGACACGAGGTGGGCGACGCGTTCGCCGGCCTCGCGCTCGGGGTAGATGACGTGGCTCGCCCCCACCCGGGCGAGGATCTTGCCGTGCGACTGCGAGACGGCCTTGGCCCAGATCTGCGGGATCTTGAGGTCGACGAGGTTGGCGGTGATGAGCACGCTCGCCTCGATCGAGGAGCCGACCGCGACGACCGCGACCGAGAAGTCCTGCGCGCCGATCTGCCGGAGCGCCTCGATGTTCTTCGCGTCGGCCTGCACGGTGTGCGTGACCCGGTCGGACCACTTCTGCACGAGGTCGGAGTTGTCGTCGATCGCGAGCACCTCGCGGTCGAGCCGGTCGAGTTCGCCGGCGCAGGCCGCACCGAACCGACCGAGTCCGATGACGAGGACCGGGGCGTCGTGCTTGATGCGGTCAACCAACGATGGGCCTCTCTTCGGGACGTTTGAACAGCTGGCCGCTCTGACTCGCGGCCACGGCTGCAGCGAGTGTCACTGTACCAACGCGGCCCAGGAACATGGTGACGGCGAGGACGTACACCCCGGCGTCGGGCAGGTCCGCGACGAGGCCGGTGCTCAGCCCGACGGTCGCGAAGGCGGAGATGACGTCGAACAGCACGTGGTCGAGCGGAGCCTTGGTGATCTGCAGGATGACGATCGTGGACAGGGCCACGATCGTCGCGCCCCAGAGGACGACGCTCACGGCGACGCGAAGCACGTCCTGCGGGATGCGCCGGCGGAAGACCTCCACACCCTCGCGGCCGCGGGCCTCGGCGAACGCCGCCAGGAACAGGACGGCGAGCGTCGTGACCTTGATCCCGCCGGCGGTCGAGGCAGAGCCGCCGCCGATGAACATGAGCATGTCGGCGACGAGCAGGGTCGAGCCGTTGAGGTCGCCGATGTCCACGGTGGAGAAGCCGCCCGACCGGGTCATGGCCGACAGGAAGAACCCCTGGAAGATCGTGTCCCAGAGGTTCCACTTGTTCCAGGTCTCGGGGTTGTTGAACTCGAGCAGGATGAAGGCGAGCGCTCCGGCGAAGAACAGGATGATGGTCGTGACGAGCGTGAGCTTGACGTGCAGCGACCAGCGGCTCGGCCGACGGAAGTTGCGGCTCAGCGCGTAGATGACCGGGAAGCCGATGCTGCCGAGGAAGACCCCGAGCATGAGGATGCTGAGGAACCAGTAGTCGTTCTCGAACGCCGCGAGGCCCTCGGCGTTCGGCGTGAAACCGGTGTTCGTGAAGGCCATGGCCGCGTAGTAGACGCTGTTCCAGGCGGCGTCCCACGGGTTGATGCCGTCGAGCAGCATGCGCGGGAAGAGCAGGACCGCCAGTGCCGCCTCGATCACGAGCGCGCTGACGGCGACGGTGACGAGCAGGTTGCCGATCTCCCCGAGGCGGACGGCCTGACCCTCGGCGACGGGGCCGTGGTGCGACCGCAGGGGGTTCGTGTCGCTCGCCGCCATGAGCTTCTGGCGGAGCCCGAGTCGTCGGGCGATCACGAACCCGAGGATCGAGGCCAGGGTCAGGACGCCGAGCGCGCCGATCTGGACGCCGATGAACACGAGCACGTGACCGAAGAGGGACCAGTGCGTGGCCATGTCGACGGTCGAGAGCCCGGTGACGCAGATGACGGAGACGGCGGTGAAGAGCGCGTCGGCGATCGGGGTCACCTGGCGGTCGGCGCTCGCGATGGGGAGTGAGAACAGCATCGTGAAGACGAAGATCAGGAAGCTGAACACGAGGATGGCGAACCGGGAGGTCGACTTCGCCGCGAAGTCGCTGACGGCCTCCCGGACCCTCGCGAGGCCGTGGCGCACGATGATCTCGGGACGACGACCCATGGCATTGCCGCTCATCTGACCCCTCAACACCTCAGGACTGCGCCGGAGGCAATGGTACTCCGTGCGCTCCATCACTATCGTTGGACCATGGCCGACATTTTCGACGTGATCGCTGACACCACCAGGCGGGACATCCTCGCGCTGCTGCTCGAACGGCACGGTGGCACCGGGACGAGCGTCTCCGAGATCGTCGCGCAGCTCGGCCTCAGCCAACCGACGGTGTCGAAGCACCTCAAGGTCCTGCGCGAAGCAGAGCTCGTGGAGGTGCGCGAGGAGGGCCAGCACCGCTACTACAGCCTGGACTCGGCGCCGCTCGAGGACGTGGAGGACTGGCTCATCCCGTTCCTCAGCGTCGACTACCAGGACGACGGTGTCGATTTCGCGGCGTTGTCGCTGCCGGACCAGGCCAAGGCGGTCGCCGGATCGGTCGGCAAGGTCGCGGCGGACGTGACCCACGCGGTGCAGTCGGTCACGAAGAAGCTCCGCCCCTAGGCCGGCCTCGCATACCGTTCACACAGGGGATGTACAGGGCGGGCGTCGGACCTCTAGAGTTGCCATGCGGCGTTCCGGTCCTCGGGGCGCCGTTCAAGCAGGTTTCCAGAGGCGTAGGAGGGGTTCGATGACGCAGGACACTGCCGACGTCCGCTTCCTCACCGTGGCCGAAGTCGCCGAGATGATGCGGGTGTCCAAGATGACCGTGTATCGCCTGGTGCATTCGGGGGAGCTCCCGGCCATCCGGTTCGGGAAGTCGTTCCGAGTGCCGGAGACCGCCGTCGACGCCGTCCGGCAGCGCCCGGTCGCCGACGCCGGCTGAGGCGTTCCCCGCTCCTAGCAGCCTGCAGGCGTACGGCGTGTGAACGACGCGCGCTGCAATCGGCTAGACTGGCAACAAGACTTGTTCTCTTCGGTCGCGATCCCTGCGGCCAAGCCCCCCAATTCTGTGAGGTAAATCCGTGGGTTCTGTTATCAAGAAGCGCCGCAAGCGTATGGCGAAGAAGAAGCACCGCAAGCTGCTTCGCAAGACCCGTCACCAGCGCCGCAACAAGAAGTAGCCGGCTGCTCCGTTCGGAGCGCCTGACGACTCTTCGTCCACCGGAAGCGCCTGCCCAATGGGGTACGGCGCTTTCTGGCGTTGTCGAGGTGATCGTCTCGTCGCCGGTCGTGGCGTGGGATCCCCGCGGGTCGAGCGGCGTCGAGGTTCCTCCACAGGCGAGGCCGGAGGGGACTGATCCACAGCGCGTCGCGGCACGCGATCCGTCGGCCCGAGATCGTCGGCGGTCCTTCGTACGGTGTTCGCATGACCCGCGATCTTCCTCCAACCGCCCGCCGCAACCGACGCGAGCTCGCCTACCGGGTGCCGTTCGTCGTCGAACGAGACGACGCGCCTCGCTATCGACTCCGGAACGTCGGTGACGAAGCCGTGCACTGGGTCGTGCTGCGCCTGAACGGGCCCGGACTCCTCGCCCCACTGGAACCGTGTCGCCTGACGCCTGGCAGCGCTCTGGAGTTCGAGGTGTTGGGCACCGAGTTGGCCCGCGCGACCAGTGTGCAGGTGTCCTGGTTCCGTCCCGGCGGTCACCAGTACCTCTGGCGGGTCACCTTCTGACGGACGCCATCCGGTGGAGGGGAGTGGTCTCCGATGCGCGGATCAGCGTTCCTGGTCGCGGCGAGCGGCCAGCAGGTCGCGGGCCGTCAGCTTGTGCGCCCGGCCCGGGTACATGTCCGCGTTGAGGCCCGTGATGAACGGGGCCGGGTCGAGGTCGAGCGCGGTACTCAGTCGGACGAGCGTCTCCACGCTCGGGTGCACCTGCCCTCGCTCGATCTTGCCGATGTTCGTCCAGTGCATCCCCGCCAACACGCCCAGGTCCTCGAGGGTCAGCTGTCGCTCGTTGCGGGCGGCCCGCAACCGCTCGCCGAGGATGGTCGCGGCTTCCGAATGTGTAGGCATCACTCAATGACAACGGACCTCGACCGGCGCATGCCAGAGCGTCTGTGTCGGGTGGATACGCCACCTATGGTTCTCGTTCCTGGGTTCAACGGCATCATCACTCCGGCATCGTGCCAGATGTCGTGAAGAAACACCACACGTGTCGGATCTCTGGACGTGCTGCGGCCTCGAGCACCCCGTACAGTTGAGGAGGTGTCCACTCTGCACGTCACGCTCATCGGCAAGCCCGGCTGTCACCTCTGCGACGACGCGCGAGCCGTGATCGACGAGGTGGTCGCAGGCCTCCCGTCCGACGGCCCCACGATCGAACGCGAGGAGCTCTCGATCCTCGACGATCCGGCGCTCCACGACCGCCACTGGGAGGAGATCCCCGTCGTCCTCATCGACGGCAGGGTCCACAACTACTGGCGCATCGACCCCGACCGCCTGCGGTCCGCGCTGCTCGCCGACTGATCCGCACGACCATCCATCCACATCGACCCTTGGGGGCCCAGTGACCATCCGCCACATCGTCAGCTGGAAGCTGGCAGCAACGGACGAGGCCGAGCGCGACGCGGCGTTCGCCACGATGCAGTCCGAACTCGAGGCACTCGCCGGGTTCATGCCGGACGACATCGAGCGCCTCCAGGTCGGACGCAACATCGCCTACCCGGAGAGCAACTGGGACGTCGTGCTGGTCGGCGACTACCCGAGCCTCGAAGCCTTGGAGCGCTACCAGGTCCACCCGGAGCATGTCCGCGTGGTGCAGATCGTCCGCCAGCTCGTGGTCGAGCGCTCCGCGGTCGACTTCCAGCTCGACTGAGCCCGGCGCCCGCAGGACTCAGGCCATGACGCCGACGGCCACGGTGCCGTCGAGCTCGTCGTCGCGGACGATCGACGCCGTGAGGCCCGCCGCCCGCATGAGCGTTGCGGTCTCGGGAGCCTGACGTTCGCTCGTCTCGATCAGGATGGCGCCGGTCGGAGCGAGCCAGTCCGGGGCCTGCGCGATGATCCGACGCTGGACGTCGAGCCCGTCGGCACCGCCGTCGAGCGCGATCACGGCCTCGTGCTCCCGAGCCTCGGGCGGCATCGTCGCCATCGACGCCGTCGGGACGTAGGGGGCGTTCGCGAGCAGGACATCGACGCGCCCCGCGAGCGCTCGGGGTAGCCCGTCGAACAGGTCTCCGAGCAGGGCGTGCCCACCGAGCGGCTCGACGTTGCGCCGTGCGCAGTCCACCGCGGCGAGGTCGATGTCCGACGCCCAGACATCGATGGGGCCGGGCGCCTCGGTGAGGAGCGCACTCCCGACGGCCGCGGCACCGCAGCAGAGCTCGACGACCACCGAATCCTTCCGGAGGCGCGGGAGGGCGACGTCGACCAGGAGCTCGGTGCGTCGCCTCGGCACGAAGACCCCGTCCTCGACGACAACCCGGCGGCCCCGGAACGCGACCCAGCCGAGGACATGCTCGAGCGGCCGGCCGGCGACCCGTGCCGCGACCATCCGTTCGAGTCGATCCGGATCATCCGATTCGGCGAGGAGGAGAGCCGCCTCGTCCTCGGCGAAGACGCACCCCGCCGCACGAAGGCGCAGGACCACGGATTCGGCGGTCGCGTTCATCTGGCCTACACCCCTCGCCCACCTGCGACGGACGCCGCACGGTCGGTGCGAGTCACGCTACCGTCGCGTCCGGGCTCGCACCAGAGCGGTGGTCAGAGCTGTTCTGCTGCGGCGAGCACGCCGGGCAGCCAGGCGAGCGCGACGTCCTTCTTGCGCTCGAACCCGCCGTCGTCGTGCAGACCGAACTCACCGAACCGGGTCGCGCCGTGCTCGGTGAGCAGGGCGTCGAGCAGCGAGCTGCCCTGGTTGTACGTGTCCTCGTAGCTGCTGTCGCCCAGCCCGAAGATGGCGTACCGGAGCCCGTCGAGTTCCACGTCGGACTCCTCGAGCGCCTCGTAGAAGATCTGGCCGGTCTCACCGAGGAGGCCGTCGCCGTACGTCGACGTGATGAAGATGTGGATCTCGTCGGCCGACAGCTCCGCGGGGTCGACGTCGCCGAGGTCGACGACGCGCCACTGGTGCTGTGAGCCGATGGCCTTACCGAGGTCGCCGGCGAGGCGTTCGGCGTTGCCGGATTCGGTCCCGTACAGGATGACGATCTGCATGGCGTCCTTCTTGCGGGGTTACGGGGCGAGGCGGGTCGGGCCGCGGAACAGGTAGGTGACCTCACGGATGGAGGTCTCGTGCAGCATGAGCATGAGCACGCGGGCGAGGCCCATGCCGAAGCCGCCGTGCGCCGGGACGCCGTAGCGGAAGAAGTCGAGGTAGAACTCGAGCTCCTCGGGCTCCAGACCCTTCTCCTTGGCCTGCTCGACGAGGACGTCGACGCGGTGCTCGCGCTGCGCGCCCGTGGAGATCTCGACGCCGTTGTAGATGAGGTCGTAGCTGTTCGTGAGCGAGCCGTCCTCGGCGTTGCGCATGTGGTAGAACGGCCGGATGCTCGACGCGTAGTCGGTCAGGAAGACGAAGTCGTGACCGAACGTCTCCTTGACGTAGGCCGCGATCTGACGCTCGCCCTCGGGGTCCATGTCGTCGTCGGCGCGGGGGATCTCGTAGCCGCGCTCGGCGACGATGCGCTTGGCCTCGGCCAGCGGGATGCGCGGGAACGGACGCGACGGGACCTCGAGCTCGATGCCGAAGAGCTCCGAGATCTGCTCGCCGTGCTTGTCCTTGACCGCCGTGAAGCCGGCGACGAGGAGCTCCTCGTGCAGCTGCATGACGTCCTCGTGGGACTCGATCCAGCTGATCTCGGCGTCGACGCTCGTGAACTCGGTCGCGTGTCGGCTGGTGAACGACGGGTCGGCGCGGAATGCGGGTCCGACCTCGAACACCTTGCCGAAGCCGGCGGACTGCGCCATCTGCTTGAAGAACTGCGGGGACTGCGCGAGGTACGCCTTGCCCTCGAAGTAGTCGACCTCGAAGAGCTCGGCGCGCGACTCGCTCGCGCTCGCCATGAGCTTCGGGGTGTGGATCTCGATGAAGTCGTTGTCGATCCAGTACTGACGCAGTGCGTGCTCGAACGTCGTCTGGATGCGGAAGATCAGTGCCTGCTTCGGCTGGCGCAGGTCGAGGAAGCGCCAGTCGAGCCGCTTGTCGAGCGAGGAGTCCGCAGCGATCGGCGTCTCGGGGTTGGCGGCGGTGACGACCTCGAGCGTGGCGACCTTGACCTCGATGCCGCCGAGCTTGACGCGCTCGTCGTGCTTGAGCTCGCCGGTGACGGTGATGAAGGAGCCGTGCGCGAGGGCGGAGATCGCCTCGGTGGTGGCGAGGCGGTCGGCGGAGCCCTCGACCTCCGGGTCGACCTCGCGGACGGCCGGGTTCACCAGCTGGACGGCGCCGCTCTCGTCGCGGAGGACGACGAACTGCACCTTCTTCTGGTCGCGGACGGTCTCGACCCATCCGGAGACGGTGACGGGACCGTCGGACAGGGCGGCCAGGTTCTTCACAACGACGCGTTCACTCACCCCGACAGCTTAGCCGTCGCTCGTGGCTCGGACCTGGACGGAGGTCACGGTGAATCCGCAGCTTGGGGAAACGTACACTTGGAGGGTGGTAGCCGACCAGATCCATCTCGTGCGTCACGGCGAGGTGCACAATCCTTCTCGTGTGCTCTACGGTCGACTCCCCGCATTCCGACTGTCCGAGCTCGGTGAGCGCATGGCACAGGCCGCCGCAGACGACCTCGTGAGCCGTGATCGCACGGTGGGCGCGCTCTACGCGTCCCCGCTGCAGCGCACCCAGGAGTCCGCCGCGCCGGTCGCCGCCGCGTTCGGGCTCGCCGTCGTCGCCGAGCCGCGCGTGATCGAACCGTTCAACGAGTTCGAGGGCAAGCGCATGAGCCGCGCCCTGAAGAACCCGCTCAACTGGCCCAAGCTCCGCAACCCGTCCCGCCCGAGCTGGGGTGAGCCGTACGCGTCGATCGTCAACCGCATGACCGCGGCCGTCGAGGACGCCTGGCGCGCGACGCCGTCGGGAGACGTGGTCATCGTCAGCCACCAGCTGCCCATCTGGATGCTGCACAGCTCTGTGGTCGGGGCGCCCTATCGTCACGACCCGCGGAAGCGACGGTGCGCCCTGTCGAGCATCACCAGCTTCGAGCGGACCGAGCAGGGCTTCGTCGAGGTCGGCTACGTCGATCCGGCCGCCCGTCTCTCGTCCGGTGCGACCGATGTCGGGGCCGTCTGATGGCCCGCAGATCGAGGACGTTGGCCGTCGCCGCCGTGCTGGCCGTCGGGGCGCTCCTGCTCACGGCGTGCGGGAGCGACCCGCTCGCCGAGCAGTATCGCGAGGGCAGCAGCAAGGGGTACGTCGCGGGCGACGGCAGCGTGACCGAGGTCGCGCTCGACGACCGTGGCGAGTCGATCAGCTTCTCGGGCGTCGGCGAGGACGGCGAGCAGATCTCCTCCGCGGACCACGCGGGCCAGGTCATGGTCGTGAACTTCTGGTACGCCGCCTGCGCACCCTGCCGCGCGGAGGCGAAGGATCTGCAGGCGCTCAACGAGGCGTACACCGACCAGGGCGCCACCTTCATCGGGGTCAACGTCCGCGACACCGCCGACACCGCGAAGGCGTTCAACGGCACCTTCGGCATCACCTACCCCTCCATCCTCGACGTCGACAGCGGGGAGGCGAAGCTCGCCTTCACGGGCAGCGTCCCACCGAACGCGGTGCCGACCACCATCGTCCTCGACGCCCAAGGTCGGGTCGCCGCACGCATCCTCGGGCAGCTGCAGGACCGCACCATCCTCGACACCCTCATCCGCGACACGATCGCCGAGAGCGCCCCAGAGTGACCCCCGGCGAGCTCGTCTACGGCGGCCAGCTCCTCGTGGCGATCCCGATCGCCATCGCGGCCGGTCTGCTGTCCTTCCTCTCGCCGTGCGTCCTGCCGCTCGTCCCCGGCTATCTCGGATACGTCGGCGGCATGACGACGGTGGAGGAAGGGCGCTCCGGTGCGGGTCGCCG
The DNA here is from genome assembly GCF_001650455.1 of Plantibacter sp. H53. NCBI lineage: Bacteria > Bacillati > Actinomycetota > Actinomycetes > Micrococcales > Microbacteriaceae > Plantibacter > Plantibacter sp. H53. The sequence goes on along the minus strand of NZ_LWCT01000006.1, from coordinate 102,938 downwards.
GCGCGTGTTGCTCGGCGTCAGTCTCTTCATCCTCGGCTTCACCGTCGTGTTCGTGGCGATCGCTGCGTTCGTCGGGACGATCGGCGCCTGGTTCGTCGAGTGGGAGGGCGTCATCACCCGCGTCCTCGGTGCGGTCGTCATCCTCATGGGGCTCATCTTCATCGGCCAGTTCTCCCGGCTGCAGCGCACGGTGCGCACCAGCTGGGCACCCGCCACCGGCCTCGCCGGCGCGCCGCTGCTCGGCTTCGTCTTCGCCATCGGCTGGACGCCCTGCCTCGGCCCGACGCTCACCGCGATCAGCGCGCTCTCCCTCTCGGGCGGCTCCGCGTGGCGCGGAGCGCTCCTCGGGCTGTTCTACTGCCTCGGTCTCGGCATCCCATTCCTGCTCGTCGCACTCGGACTCGGTTGGGTCACGGGGTCGTTGGCGTTCCTCAAACGGCACATCCGCACGATCAACATCATCGGCGGCGTGCTCCTCATCGTGATCGGTGTGTTGATGGTGTCTGGTCTCTGGTCCGCTTGGATGTACTCGTTGCAGGGGGTGATGAGCGGCCTTGTCACGCCCCTCTGATCACATCGACTCTGCCGCACCGGCTCCGGCCGACGGCATCAACCAGCCGAAGCTCGGGTTCGTCGGTTGGCTCCGCTTCTTCTGGCGTCAGCTCACGAGCATGCGCACGGCGCTCTTCCTGCTGCTGCTGCTCGCCATCGCCGCGGTGCCCGGATCGCTCGTCCCGCAACGGTCGAGCGACCCGAACGGCGTCACCCAGTACTTCACCGACAACCCGGACCTCGCGCCCATCCTCGACAAGGTGCAGGCGTTCGACGTCTACAGTTCGGCCTGGTTCTCCGCGATCTACCTGCTGCTGTTCATCTCGCTCATCGGCTGTGTGATCCCGCGGACGAAGCACCACTGGCTCGCCCTGCGCTCCCGCCCGCCGCGGACGCCCGCGCGCCTGTCTCGGCTCTCCGCGTTCGAGCGTCGCAGCGACGACAGCGGCGCGACCGCCGCCGAGCTCATCGACGACGCGACGAAGCAGTTGAAGCGCCAGGGCTACCGTGTCGAGCGTTACGACGCCGAGGGGTCCGCATCGGTGTCCGCCGAGCGCGGCTTCCTCCGCGAGACCGGCAACCTCGTGTTCCACTCGGCCCTCGTCGGCATCCTCGTGACGGTCGGTTTCGGCGGCGGCTTCGGCTTCTCCGGTCAGCGCGTGCTCGTCGAGGGACAGACCTTCGTCAACACCCTGCTCGACTACGACTCCTTCAACCCCGGCCGCTTCTTCAACGAGTCGGAGCTGGCCCCCTACAAGTTGACGCTCGACGAGTTCGGCGTCACCTACGAGACCGAGAACCTCGACGCGTACGGTCAGGCGATCGACTACCGCGCGAAGGTCACGACGACCTCGCCCGGCGGGAAGCCGCAGGACGCGACGATCAAGGTCAACGATCCGCTGCGGTTCGAGGGCACCGACGTCTACCTGCTCGGCAACGGCTACGCGCCGACGATCACCGTCCGTGATCCCGAGGGCAAGGTCGTGTTCAGCGACTCCATCCCGTTCCTGCCGCAGGACGCCCAGCTCACCTCGCTCGGCATCGTCAAGGTCCCGGACGGTCTGGCGGAGCAGCTCGGCATGATCGGGTTCTTCTATCCGACGCAGGCCGCGTCCAAGCCGCCGTTCTTCTCGTCCTACCCCGACCTCGCCTACCCGGTGCTGACGCTCAACGTCTACTCCGGCGACCTCGGTATCAACGCCGGTGCTCCGAAGTCGGTCTACGCGCTCGACGTCGACGACATGAAGCAGCTCACGGGCGGCGACACCGGCGTCGAGTCGATCGAACTCACGCCTGGCCAGATCACGGACCTCCCCAACGGCCTCGGCACGGTGTCCTTCGACAACGTCGCCGCCAACCCGTCGACCGAGAACTACGCCGGCTCCGTCAAGCGGTTCGCCTCGTTCGACGTGCACCACGACCCGACCCAGCTCTGGGTGCTCGCGTTCGCCATCCTCGCCCTGTCCGGCCTCATCACCTCGCTCTTCGTCGCCAGACGCCGCGTCTGGGTGAAGGCCGTGACCGGGAGCGACGGCACCGTCTCCCTCGAATACGCCGGGCTCGCCCGCGGCGAGGACCCCGGCCTCGAAGCGGCCGTCGCGGCGATCGCCGAAGCGCACAGTCCAACGCCTGTCCCGTCCGAACCCGAAGGTAGAATCACCCCGTGACCCTCGTCGAAATCTCGAACCTCTGCCTCTGGTCGGCCGTCGCCGTCTACGCGCTGGCGTTCATCGCCTTCACGTTCGACCTCGCGCGCCGCAGCGCCGAGGTCACCGCGGCGATCGACACGGCCGAGCGGGCCGAGCTGGAACGGTCGGCGGCCGCCGAGGAACGCGTCGGCGCACTCGCCTCCGCCGCGGCGCGGACCGCCGCACCGATCGTCACGAGCGACGGTGTCCCGCGCAAGACCCGCCGTCCCGCGGACGAGCCCGAGCAGCAGGCGTCGCGCAAGTCGCCGAGCCTGCGGGTCGGGGTCTCGCTCACGGTCATCGCCTTCCTGCTCCACCTCGTCGCGGACGTAACGCGCGGTATCGCCGCCGGTCGTGTCCCGTGGGCGAACATGTACGAGTTCGCGATGACGGGCACGCTGCTCATCGTCGCGGTGTTCCTCGTGGTCATTGCGCGCGTGGACCTCCGGTTCCTCGGCAGCTTCGTGATCGGCCTCGTGACCGTGCTCCTCGGCCTTGCGACCGCGAACTTCTACGTCGAGGTCGTGCCGCTGCCGCCGGCGCTGCAGTCGGCGTGGCTCGTCATCCACGTGTTCGTCGCGAGCCTCGGTACGGCGTTCTTCGCCATCGGCTTCGCGTTGAGCGTCGTGCAGCTCCTGCAGGGGCGTCGTGAGCGTCGGCTCGGGCTCGTGCAGCCCACCCAGGGCTCCGGGCGTCTCCGCTTCCTGCTCACCCTCCCGAGCGCGGAGCGTCTCGAGAACCTCGCCTACCGCGTCAACATCATCGGCTTCATCTTCTGGACGTTCACGCTCATGGCCGGTGCCATCTGGGCGGAGCGCGCCTGGGGTCGGTACTGGGGCTGGGACACCAAAGAGGTGTGGACCTTCATCATCTGGGTGATCTTCGCCGGGTACATCCACGCCAGGGCGACGCGCGGCTGGCGCGGATCACGGGCGGCCACGCTCGCGATCATCGGCTTCAGCGCCGTGATGTTCAACTTCGTCGTGGTGAACGTGTTCTTCAAGGGTCTGCACGCCTACAGCGGCCTGTAGGTCCCTGCACCGGCCCTCAGCCGAGCAACGCGTGCGTGCGGCGGAGCCGGTCGAGCCACCACGCCGTGCGATCCGGCGACGCCGTGAAACGCTCGAGGAGATCGACGTCCACCTCGACGCGCCGGACGCCGATGCCGCCGTCCACGGGATCGAGCGGTGCGGTCGTCACGTCGCCGCCGAGCAGCGCGGTGGTGGCGAGCCCGCAGTCGTAGTCGAGTTCCGGCAGGGCCGCCGCGAGGTGGGCACCCATGGAGATGCCGACGGAGGTGTCGAGGGCGCTCGAGACGACGATCGGCAGGCCGGCCTCGCCCGCGATGCGGAGCGCGGCGTGCACGCCGCCGAGCGGCTGCGCCTTCACGACGAGCAGGTCGGCGGCACCGGCGCGAGCCACGGCGAGGGGGTCCTCAGCCTTGCGGACGCTCTCGTCCGCCGCGATGGCGACGTCCAGGGAGGAGACCCGTTCACGGATCTCGGCGAGTTCCGCGACGGTCGCGCAGGGTTGCTCGACGTACTCGAGGTCGAAGGGTTCGAGGGCGCGGATGGCGTGTTCGGCCTCGTCGACGTTCCAGTTGGTGTTGGCGTCCACTCGGAGTCGACCCTCGGGCCCGATGGCCCGCCGGACGGCGGCGACGCGCGCGACGTCGTCGGCGAGCACCTGCCCGCGCTCGGCCACCTTCACCTTCGCGGTCCGGCAGCCCGGGAAGCGGGAGAGGATCGACGGCACGTCCGCCGCGTCCACGGCCGGGACCGTCGCGTTCACGAGGATGCGATCCCGGTGGAGGGGCGGGAGGTCCGACCAGCCGAAGTCGATGGCGGCCCGGAGCCACGCGGCCGACTCCTGGTCGTCGTACTCGACGAAGGGGGAGAACTCCGTCCACCCGGCGGGCCCACGGAAGAGCACGGCCTCGCGGGTGTCGATGCCCCGGAACCGGACGCGGAGGGGGATGGAGACCACGCGGGCGGTGGCGAGGACGTCGTCGAGGTTGGCTTGCATGTCCCCATCCTGCACCCGGACGTCGGAAGCCGTCGCGGGACGCCCGTGACACAATCGATCCCGTGCCGCTGTTCTCCCGACGCAAGCCGACGCCCGGCGATCGGCGAAGCGTGCCCGCGGACGAACCCACCGCCTTCTCGGTGCCCGAGCCGATCTTCGAGCCGAGCCCCGAGGCCGAGGTGTTCCCGGTGATCGAGGAGTCGCCCGGCGGATCCTCCGACGAGCCGCGCGATCCGAACGCCCCGCCGATCCCCGGAGCGCCGCAGGCAGCCGCGTCCTCGACCGCGCAAGCGCCTGCCGCCCCGGAGCGCACGCCCGAGGAGCTGGAGGCGGAGACCGCCCGGTTCCGTCGTCCGGGGTCCCGAGGACGACGGACGCCGCGGCAGCCAGCATCACGGAAGCCGTCGTCGCGTCGTCAACGGAAGGCGGCGGAGCGCGCGGCTGCCTCGCAACCCAAATCTGCGGCGATCCCGGCCGACGACGGCGAGCGGAGTCCGGCGGCCCACCCGCCTGCCGCCGGCGCATCCCCGACGGGTCGGGACGAACTCGGCGCGCGGAGTCGGGGTGTCGTCGCCTCCTTCTCCCCGCTCGCCCTGCTCGGCGCGGTCGTGGCCGTCACCCTCTTCACCGTCCTGCTGGCCGTGAGCTACCGGCCCGGCGAGGGGGCATGGGCCATCCTCGTGGCGTTCGCCCTCGTCGTCGTGGTGCAGATCGTGCTGCTCATCGGGAGTGTCGTCGTCATCCGCCGGAAGGTGCGGCGCCGCTGGGGCGTGCTGGCGCTGGTGCTCATCCTCGTCGTCAACCCCGTCACGGCGATGGCGGTCGGCGGTCTCTCCACGGATCGGGCCGGGAATGGTGCCTCCGCCGGTGGCGGCGGCGACGAGGAGCACGACCCGATCTGGGACACCTACCCGGGGTCCGCCTACGTCGCCGCGAAGGAGACCCTCGACGGGCCGAGCTACGAGGACTTCGTCGGGACGTCCGACGAGATGCTCGCGGAGATCCGGACGGCGTTGACCGCCGAGTTCGGGTTCGACTGGGTGGAGCGACAGCCCGCCGAGACGGAGGCCGATCAGAACGGGTACGGCGGGGACTCCATGCTCTTCGAGTACACGGCACCGGTGTGGCAGACGACGACGACCGTGCGCACCTTCGAGGAGAAGTCGCGGGTGGTCGAGCTCATCCGGCAGGTGCTGCTCCGCTACGGCATCGCGAACCTCGACATGCAGAACGCACCGTCCTCCTGGCGCGAGCCGGGCGAGCTCACCGAGCGGTACGGCGGCGAGACCCTCGACACCCAGGCGCTGTGGGACCTGCACACCTACAACGCCATCACGGGGGCCGGGGACTTCCGGACGAGCATCGTCGATCTCACGCTCGACTCGGCCGGCACGGTCGCGAAGGACCGCGAGTTCGACGTCGACTACTCCGACATGGCGGCGGAGGGTGTCGAGCTGCACCTCGACTCCTACGCGCTCCTCAAGGAGGCGGACCGCGCCGACTACCTCGAGGCGCTCAAACCCTACGCGGACCTCGACAAGCCGAAGTAGTGCCTAGGCTGGACGCATGAGCGATCGAGTGTCCGAACTGTTCGACCCGGAGATCTGGGACGTCGTACCGGGGTTCGAGGACCTCACCGATCTGACGTACCACGTCGCGCGCGAGGGCGGCTTCGTGCGCATCGCGTTCGACCGCCCCGAGGTGCGCAACGCCTTCCGTCCGCACACCGTCGACGAGCTGTACCGCGCGCTCGACCACGCGCGCCAGAGCCCGACGGTCGGGGTGGTGCTCCTCACCGGGAACGGTCCGAGCGCGAAGGACGGCGGCTGGGCGTTCTGCTCGGGCGGCGACCAGCGCATCCGTGGTCGCGACGGCTACCGGTACGCGAGCGACGACGCCGCAGACGACGAGACGGCGAGCGGCATCGACGCCGCGCGCAACGGTCGCCTGCACATCCTCGAGGTCCAGCGGCTCATCCGCTTCATGCCGAAGGTCGTCATCAACCTCGTGCCCGGATGGTCCGCGGGTGGCGGGCACTCCCTCGGCGTCGTGTGCGACCTGTCGATCGCGAGTCGGGAACACGCGCGGTTCAAGCAGACCGACGCCGACGTCGGTTCCTTCGACGCCGGGTACGGGAGCGCGTATTTCGCCAAGCAGGTGGGCCAGAAGTTCGCCCGTGAGGTGTTCTTCCTCGCCCAGGAGTACGACGCGGAGCGCGCGCTGCAGGCGGGCGCGATCAACGCGGTCGTCCCGCACGCCGAGCTGGAGCAGACCGGGGTCGCCTGGGCCCGCACCATCCTCGGCAAGTCGCCGACCGCCATCCGCATGCTCAAGTTCGCCTTCAACGCCGTCGACGATGGTCTCGTCGGCCAGCAGGTCTTCGCAGGCGAGGCCACCCGCCTCGCGTACGGCACCGACGAGGCGGTGGAGGGACGCGACGCCTTCCTGGAGAAGCGCAAGCCGGACTGGGCTCCGTTCCCCTGGCAGTTCTGAGCTCCGAGACGCCGAGGGGGCGGCGGAGCACCGATGGACCCGGCGTACGCTGAATCCATGACCCGTCAGCTGCTCCCCGTCGACGCGTCCGCCTCGGCGATGCTCGCGGCCCTGGAGACGGCGCTCGACGGTTCCGGACCCGCGGTCCTCCCGATGCAACACGGATCGTCCGCGGCACCGGCCGTGGTCGACGACCGGGTGGCCCTCGTGATCGAGACCTCCGGCTCGACGGGCGTTCCGAAGCGGGTCGCCCTCACGGCCGACGCCCTCCTGGCCAGCGCGGCGGGTTCCGCGATGGCTCTGGGTGGCCCTGAGGCCCACCGCCGTTCGTCCCAGTGGATCCTGGCGCTCCCGACGCACTACATCGCCGGCGTCAATGTGCTGCTCCGGTCGATCGTCGCCGGGACCAGGCCGATCGAGGCCCCGGCTGGATCGTTCGACGCCCGGGCGTTCTGCGGACTCGTCGAGCGGCTCGACGCCGATGCCGGCTTCGCCGCCCTCGTGCCGGCGCAGCTGCGCCTGCTCGTCGACGCCGCCGAGACGAGCACCTCCGTGCGCGACGCGCTCGCCGGACTCGCCGGGCTGCTCGTCGGGGGACAGGCCACCCCCGCTCCGCTGCTCGAGCGGTCCGCAGCGCTCGGCATCCGCGTCGTGCGGAGCTACGGTTCCAGCGAGACGTCCGGCGGCTGTCTCTACGACGGCGTGCCGTTCCCCGGTGTCGAACCCCGGCTGGCGGACGGGGAGCTCCTCCTCGCCGGGCCGGTGCTCGCCGAGGGCTACCTCGGCGAACCGGACCGCACGGCGACCGCCTTCCCGGACGACGGCGGCCGACGGTGGTACCGCACCGGCGACACCGCCGAGTTCGTCGACGGCGTCGTCCGGGTGACCGGGCGGGCCGACAACGTGATCATCAGCGGCGGGGTGAACATCTCCCTCGACCGTGTGCAGGCGGTCGTCCGGTCGGTGCCGGGGCTGGCCGAGGCCGTCGTCGTCGCCGTCGCCGAGGAGCGGTTCGGTCAGGCGTCCGTGATCGTGACGGACGCCGCGACCCCCGCCGATCATCTGGCGGACGACGCACTGCTCCAGGCCGCGCGGGACACGGTCGCGGAGGCGCTCGGCCGCCCGGCCCGCCCCGCCCGACTGGTCCGTCTGGCAGAGCTGCCGCTGCTCGCGAGCGGCAAACCCGACCTCGTCGCACTCCGCTCGCGACTGGGTTGAGCCCGTCCTCCGCGTGACCGCGAGGGCCGGTTTGCAGGCGGTTGTCGCATAGGGCATGCTCTCTCATGCGTGTCGACGAGCGACCGTAGCCGGGGGACGACGACAGGTGACAACGGGGACCGACACGGGCGCTGCGCCCACGAGGCCGACGACGGCGTTCCGCGCCGACATCCAGGGGATGCGGGCGGTCGCGGTCACCGCCGTGATCCTCGCCCACGCGACCGGCCGACCGGCCGGCGGCTTCGTGGGTGTGGACGTGTTCTTCGTGATCTCCGGCTTCCTCATCACCGGGTTGCTCCTGCGCGAGCACGAGCGTTCCGGACGCATCTCCCTGCCGGCCTTCTTCGGTCGGCGGATCAAGCGGATCCTGCCCGCGTCGCTCGTCGTCCTCGCCGCGACCGTCGCGCTGGCGTCGTGGCTCTTCAACGCGCCGCGGGCGCTCGCGACCTGGTGGGACGCGGTGTCGGCCGCGCTGCTCGTCTCGAACTGGCGCTTCGAGGCGTCGGGCACCGACTACTTCCACGCGACGGACGCCGCATCACCGCTGCAGCACTTCTGGTCCCTCTCGATCGAGGAGCAGTTCTACCTCGTGTGGCCGGTGCTGCTCCTCGTCCTCCTCGCCGTCGCGGCCCGCGGAGCCCGACCCGTGCTGCGCTCGCGCCTCGTCGTCGGTGGCGTCCTCGTCGTCCTGATCGCGGCCTCCTTCGCCGTCGCCGTGTGGCAGTCCGGGGCGGCTCCGCAGGCCGCATACTTCGCGACCGGCGCGCGGGTCTGGGAGCTGGGGGCCGGCGCACTCCTGGCCGTGTTCGCTCCGCTCCTCGCCCGGGTGCCGCCGGCGCTCCGGGTGGTCGCCGGATGGGCGGGGCTCGTCGGCATCGTCGCATCCGCGCTGCTCATCACCGGGTCGATCGGGTTCCCCGGTCCCTGGGCGGTCGCCCCCGTCGCCGCCGCGATGCTGGTCATCGCCGCCGGGACCGGAGCCGGTCCCGCGTACCCGCGCTGGATGTTCCCGCTCACGAACCCGCTGAGCCGTGGCGTCGGAGCGATCTCCTACTCGCTCTACCTCTGGCACCTCCCGATCCTCGTGTTCGTACCGATGCTCGTCCCCGACACCGCCCTCAGCACGGTCCCGGGTATGCTCGGGCTCATCCTCGGGGTCTCGGTGCTCTCCTTCCTGCTCATCGAACAGCCGTTGCACCGCACGCCGCTCGTGGGTTCCTTCCACGGCGACCGCGACGCCAGGGACGCCGCCTGGACCGCCTGGCGCGAGCGGTTCGCCTCCCAGTTCCTCTACTCGGCGGTCGGGCTCGTGATCGTCGCCGGGCTCGCGGTGATCGCCATCGGCCCCGCGCTCCGCATGCCGGTGGCCACCGGGGGACCGGCGGCAGTCGCGGCACCGGCGGGAGACCCGCTCCAGGGCATCGCCGCCGAGCTGCAACTCGCGAGCCAGGCTTCCGCATGGCCCGACAACCTCTCGCCGAGCCTCGACGACGCGATCCGCGCGACCTCGAGCACCAACCCCGCCCGGGCCTGTTTCGACCTGGGTTCGACGCCCGACGACGGCTCGTGCACCTGGGGCGATGCGTCCGCGCCGAAGCACGTCTACCTCGTCGGCGACTCGACCGCGCTCGCCTACGCGCCGGCGTTCCGGGCCATCGCCGATCAGAGCAGCGGGGCCGTACGGATCACCACCATCGGTCTGTACGGGTGCCGCTTCACGCAGGATCTCATCCAGAACAGCGGCGCGGGGGTGATGGACGACTGCCCGACCCGGAAGCACGACATCGCCGAACGCATCGCCGCGGACCAGCCCGACCTCGTGATCGTCTCGAACGCGTTCGCCGCAGGTCGCACCACCGACGGCCGATCGCTCGACACGACGTCGATGGTCGAGTCGGCGCTCGCCGAGACTGCGGGCTATCAGGTCCCCGGCCGCGTCGTGTTCCTCGCGCCACCGCCCCTCGGCGCGGATCTCGGGTCCTGCTACTCGAGGGTGTCCAGTCCGCAGGACTGCGCCGTCGGCGTCGACGCGGCCTGGAACGAGTTCGCGGCGGCGACCGAGTCGGCCGCGACGGCCGCCGGGGAGCGGTTCGTCTCGTCGCTCCCGTTCAGCTGTGTCGACGGCGTCTGCCCGGCCTTCGCCGGGACCACGCCGACGAAGTACGACAGCGTGCACCTCACCCCGGCGTTCGCCGAGCACATCGCCCCGGCGGTCCTCCAGACGCTCCAGGCCGCCGGGGCCCTGTGACGCCGTCCGCCCCGAGGCGCCGCGGGTAGACTCGCCGTCGTGGCACATGGAGCACGGCCAGCAGCGCCGAAACAGCAGAAGACGTCCGCACAGCGCCCCACGGCGGGTCGTGGCGCGAACGGTGGACGATCGGGCAACCCCGCACGCGGTGGCGGTCGCAAGGTCCCCCTCGCGAAGCCGGCGACGTTCGGCGACTGGGCCGGTGCTGCGCGGATCCGCACGCTGCCGATGGCCGCCGCCCCCGTGCTCATCGGCACCGGCGCCGCGACGATCATCGCGGGCCCCGGGGTCTACCACCCGGTCCGTGCACTGCTCTGCCTCGTCGTCGCGCTCGCGCTGCAGATCGGCGTCAACTACGCCAACGACTACTCCGACGGCATCCGCGGAACGGACGACTTGCGGGTCGGCCCGAGCCGATTGACCGGTTCCGGCGCGGCGAAGCCCAAGACGGTCCTCACCGTCGCGCTGGTGTTCTTCGGGATCGCGGCCGTGGCCGGCATCGTCCTCACGATCCTCACCCAGTTCTGGTGGCTGCTCCTCGTCGGGGCGGTCGCGATCGTCGCCGCCTGGTTCTACACGGGCGGGAAGCGTCCCTATGGGTACTTCGCGCTCGGCGAGGTCTTCGTCTTCGTGTTCTTCGGCCTCGTCGCCACACTCGGCACGACCTTCGTCCAGGTCGGGACCGTGAACCAGGAGGCATGGTTCGGCGCGATCGGCGCGGGCCTCATCGCCTGTGCCGCGCTCGTCGTCAACAACCTCCGCGACCTCGAACAGGACAAGGCGGTCGGGAAGCGCACCCTGTCGACCTTCATCGGCCGGATCGCGTCGAAGGTGCTCTACTGCGTCCTGCTGCTCGTGCCGTTCGGCATCGCCGCGTTCCTCGCGCTGTTCTACCCGATCGCCTGGTTCACGATGTTCGCGCTGCTCGCCGCCATCCCGGCGTGCGTGATCGTGCTGTTCTCCACGACGGCCAAAGAGCAGATCCTGGCGCTCAAGCTGACGGGGCTCGTGCAGCTAGCGTTCGGGGTGATCCTCGGTCTGGCGTTCTTCTACACGCCCGGCATCGCCGGCTGACGACGCTTCCGGCGTCGCCGCGCTCGCATCGAGCGCAGCGTCCTCGGAGTCCTCGTCGTCGTGCGGCGTCGGCTTGTCGCCGTGTCGACGGGCGTACAGCTCCTGCGCGACGGTCTCCCGCGGAGTGCGCAGGAAGATGTAGGACACGCAGAGCCCGATGATCGCGGCGATGATCGCGGCGACCCAGGGCTGCAGACCCGTGAGGAAGACGAGGAGCAGGAGCGGCACCACGAACGCCAGGAGGCGGAGGATGGTGTACCGGACGGCGGCGGGAACGCGTTTCACCACATAAGTCTAGGCGTCCCGCCTGAAGGCAACCCCAGGTAATCACGTCACCTGGCGTTTACGATGGAGACATGGTTCGTCTCTGGATCGGCCTCGCCGTCGCGGCAGTCGTCTTCATCGTGTACTCGGTGGTCGACTGTGCCACGATGCCGCGCGACCGTGTCCGAGGGATCAGCAAGACCTCCTGGATCATCGCCATCCTCCTCCTGCCGGTCATCGGCGGAGTCCTCTGGTGGATCATCGGCCGGGTCCGCGCTCCGAAGGCCGTGCCCCGCGGCTCAGCCCCGGACGACGACCCGGACTTCCTCAAGAAGCTCGACGCCGACCGCGCGCAGACGAAGCGCATCCGCGACCTCGAGGACGAGCTCAACCGCTTCGACGACGAGTCGGGTGAGAGCCCGGATGCGACGACGCACGACGACCCCGCGCCAGGATCAGACACGCCCGACGACGGCTCCGGCCGCAGACCGCCTGGCGCCCCGAGCGCCTCGTGAACCCGTCCGCCGCTCCCGAGCCCGTCGGCTCGGCTCCCTCATCGAGCCCGGCCAGCGCGTCGGCATGGACGCTCCTCGACGAGCTCGTCGCCGCGGGTGTCTCCGACGTCGTCGTCTGTCCCGGCTCCCGGTCCCAGGCGCTCGCGCTCGCCGCCGCCGAGCTCGCGGCCTCCGGACGGATCACCCTGCACGTGCGCATCGACGAGCGGGTCGCCGGCTTCCTCGCCTTGGGCCTCGGCGTCGAGACCGACCGTCCGGCCGTCGTGATCACGACCTCGGGGACGGCGACCGCGAACCTGCATCCGGCGGTCCTCGAGGCGCATCACTCTCGCGTGCCGGTCATCGTCCTCACAGCCGACCGGCCCGCCGAGGCGCACGGCATCCGGGCGAACCAGACGACGAAGCAGGACGACCTCTACGGGTTCGCCGCGCGCCTCGCCGTGGTCGTCGAGGCCCCGACCGGTGAATCGGGTGAGCAGGACGCCGCCCGCGATCTCGCCCGGCGGGCGTACCGTGCCGCGACGGACGTCCTCGACCCGGGCCCGGTGCACCTGAACCTCGCGTTCCGGGAGCCGCTCTCGGGCAGCTTCGAACCGGAGGCGACCGAGACGGCCCCCGATGTCCCGGTCGCGACGGACGCCGTCACGGAGGCACCGCTCTACCCGGGTCGACCGCATCTCGTGCTCGAGCGTGGACCCAGGACCCTCGTCGTCGCCGGGCACGACTCCGGCCCGGCCGCCGAGCAGCTCGCGGCGGACGGCGGGTGGCCGCTCATCGCGGAGGTGTCGAGCGGATCGCGGTTCGGGCGGAACGTCATCGCCGCCTACCGGGAGCTGCTGCGCGAGGACGACTACCGCGAGGCCGTCGAGCGCGTCGTCGTGTTCGGCCACCCGACACTCAGCCGCGAGGTCCCGCTCCTGCTCCAGCAGCCGCAGGTCGAGACGATCGTCGTCGCCCCGGCCGGAGCCGAGGTCTACAACCCCGGACGACGGGCCGACCGCATCGTGTCCTCGGTCGCCGTCGAGGCGGGTCCCGCGGATCGCGCTTGGCTCGGCGCCTGGGTCGTCGGATCCCGCGAACGGGTGATCGACCCCTCGCCCGCAGCCCCCGATCTCGACGGGCTGCACTCGACGACACCCGCCGAGCGACTGGCCTCCGTCCGGGCCGAGCTCGAGGCCGTCCGGCTCCCGGTCACCCGCGAGGTCCTCGTCGACGCGGTCTGGCGCGCCACCTGGCCGCACGACCGTCTCGTCGTCGGTGCGTCGAGGCTCATCCGCGTGGCCGACGGCCTCGTCCCCGGCCGCAAGATCAGCGTGCACGCCAACCGTGGACTCGCGGGCATCGACGGCACCATCGCCACCGCCACGGGGATCGCGCTGGCGAGCCAGGCCGACGGTGGTCCCGGTGTGACGCGGGTGCTCCTCGGCGATCTCGCCTTCCTCCACGACGTCGGCGCGCTTCTCCTGGACGACGGCGTCGCGCCGCGTCTCCAGGTGATCATCGGCAACGACGGCGGTGGCACCATCTTCGATGCGCTCGAGGTCGCCCAGAGTGCACCCGGAGCGCTCTTCGACCGCGTCCAGTACACGCCGCAGCACGTCCGGCTCGAGGCGCTCGCGACGGCCTACGGCTGGGAGTACCGCTCGGCCCGCACCCGCACGGAACTCGACCAGGCGTTCACCGCGCCGGTGACCGGTCCCGTCCTCATCGAGGTCCCGCTGCCGCGCGCCTGATCCGTTGGTCCTCCCGGGGTCGACTTCCGACGCGACCTGCGGCCACAATGGGCGGATGACGGCATCGAAGCACGCATCGACCTGGACCGCACCTCCTCGAGACACGCTGCGCGTGGGCGAGGGGTTCAGCCTCGCCGACGTCGATCCCCGGTCGACGCCGGGCTTCGACGGCGACAAGCAGCAGGGCAGGCTCGAGCTGGACGCGGGGGTGCCCGCCCTGTCCGAACTGCAGGAGCGACTCTTCGCGGCGAGCACGCAGGGAGCCCCGGAAGCGGTGCTCCTCGTCCTGCAGGCGATGGACACGGCGGGCAAGGGTGGCATCGTCAAGCACGTCGTCGGCTCCGTCGACCCGCAGGGCGTGCACCACTACGCCTTCAAGAAGCCCACGGAGGAGGAGCGCTCCCACGACTTCCTCTGGCGGGTGGAGCCGCACCTGCCGAAGCCCGGTCAGATCGGCGTCTTCGACCGTTCGCACTACGAGGACGTCCTCATCGGCCGGGTGCGTCGGCTCGCGGAGCCGGACGAGATCGAGCGTCGGTACGGAGCGATCAACGACTTCGAGGCGGGGATCGTCGCGAGCGGGACCCGCATCGTCAAGGTGATGCTGCAGATCAGCGCCGACGAGCAGAAGGAACGGCTCGCCGATCGGCTCGCGCGTCCGGACAAGTATTGGAAGTACAACCCCGGCGATGTGGACGAACGGGAGCTGTGGCCGGCGTATCAGGACGCGTACCAGGTGGCGTTCGAGCGCACGAGCACCGAGGCAGCCCCGTGGTTCGTCGTGCCGGCGGACCGCAAGTGGTACGCGCGCATCGCGGTCCAACGTCTGCTGCTCGACGCCCTCGAGGACATCGATCCGCAGTGGCCGCCGGCTGACTACGACATCGCCGTCGAGCAGGCGCGACTCGCGGCGAGCTGAACCGGTGGGGCCTCGGCTCAGCCGAAGGCCTCCACGATCGGACGGAACTTCATCTTCGTCTCGACGAGCTCCGTCGCGGCATCCGAGTCGGCCACGATGCCGCAGCCGGCGTAGGCCGTGATGTCGCCGTCGGGTGCGATCTGCGCACAGCGGAGGGCCACCGCCCACTCGCCGTCGCCCGAGGCGTCCACCCACCCGACCGGACCGGCGTAGCGACCGCGGTCGAACGGTTCCAACTCGCGGATGAGGGTGACGGCGTCGCGGGTCGGGGTTCCGGCGACGGCGGCCGTCGGGTGCAGGCCGTCCATGAGGTCGAGCGAGGACGAGCCGTCCGAGAGTCGTCCGTCGATGTCGGTCGCGAGGTGCCAGAGGTTCGGCAGCTTGAGGGTGAACGGGACCTCGCTGCGGCGCAACTGCGGACTGTGAGATTGCAGAGCGGTCAGCACGGACTGCACGGCGAACTGGTGTTCACCCTGGTCCTTCGCGCTCGTCATGAGTGCGACGGCCTGGTCGTGGTCGCTCTCGGCGTCGGGACCACGCGAGATCGTGCCGGCGAGGACGCGCGCCGAGACGGCCCCCCGATCCACTCGGACGAGCGTCTCCGGGCTCGAGCCGATGAAGCCGTCGACCGCGTAGGTCCAGCAGTCGGGGTAGGCGAGGGCGAGGTCGTGGAGCACCCGGCGGCGGTCCGCTTCCTCGGGGAGGTGCCCGGTCAGGTCGCGAGCGAGCACGACCTTGCTGAGGCCGCCGGCCTTGATGCGGGCGATGGCGCGCTCGGCCGATTCGAGGTAGCCCTCGCGGCTCTGCACGCCGGGGGTCAGCTGGATGCGGTACTCCGGCCCGTACGCCGTGGTCACGGGATCGACGTCCTCGGCGCCGTCGCCGAGGGAGACCCGCGTGATGAAGCTCGCGTCGGGGTACCGGCCGATGATCGTGCGCGGCACGATGAGGACGCTCGTCGCGGAGGACTCGTCGTCGAAGGCGAACGTGCCGAACGCGACCAGGCCGGTCCCGGGGCGTCGCACCTCGTCCGTCACCACGGCTGCGGCGCAGACGTCCCGCCAGGCCGCCGCGGCACGCGTGAACCGGTCGGGGCCAGAGAACTCCAGGCGGAGCGCCTCACCCAGTCCGACCAGCCCGTGACCCTTCCGCACCCAGAGGAGCGGCGAGGTCTGGTCGGCGAACGGGAGGAGCTGGCGCGGGTCGTCGGTGGCGACGGTCTGGGCGACCAGTGACGAGGTCAGGGGAATGGTCACCGTTCAACCCTACGCCCGCGCAGGAGGGGTCCCTCCCCGCCGCAGCCTGACCGGTGGCGGGGTGCTCACGGCCTGGTCGGCGGGGCGTTCACCGGCCGGGCGTGCCGATCGTCTGCAACCCGGTGACCCCGAGCAGTGCGAGTTTCGCCGCGTCCTCGGTGCCCGGTGCCGCCGTGTAGACGACGATGCGCAGGTCGCCGCCCGGCGTGGACAGGACGTCGCAGTCGACGGTGATCGGTCCGACCGGCGTCCGCGTGACCGTCTTCCGGCTCGCCCGGTGCTCCGCGACCCTGGCTTCCGCCCAGCGCCGCTCGAACTCGGGCGACACCGATCGCAGCCGGGCCACGAGCCGTGCGAGCTCGTCGTCCCGCGGGTAGCGCCCGACCGCGGCCCGGAGGTCTGCGGCGAGGTCGCTCGCGAACTCCTCATCGTGCTGCTCGTCGAAGTCGGTGCCCTCGTGCCCCGCGGTGAAGTGCCGCCACACCAGGTTGCGATCGTCGCCGACGAGGGCGGACGGATCGCCGTTCACCGCGGCCCACAGCGGGTTCCAGAGCAGGATGTCGTGGGCGGCGGAGAAGACCGCCAGCGGCACGTCGCCGAGCCGGTCGACGATGCGCTGGACGCCAGGACCGATGTGCCGGGGGACGACCCCGGGCGGTGGTGGAGCGGCTCCGGCGACCCGGTAGAGGTGGTCGCGCTCCTGATCCGTCAGTCGGAGGGCGACCGCAAGCGCCCGGAGGAGTTGCGGCGAAGGGTTCTTGGCGCGACCCTGCTCGAGCCTGACGATGTAGTCCACGCTGATGCCGGCGAGGGCGGAGAGCTCCTCGCGGCGCAGGCCGGCAGTCCGTCGTCCTGGGCCGGCGGGGAGACCGACTTCGGCAGGGGAGACCCGTTCGCGCCAGGCCCGGAGCACACCGGCGAATTCGTCCATCCGGCCATTGTGCCCCCGGCGGCGGTCCGCACCCTGGTACTGCCGGTCCTCCTGTCGACCGGGGCCTGGCGGGCCGACCCTGCCGGGCGGAGCATGGACCCATGACCACCACACTCATCACCGGGGCCAACAAGAGCCTCGGACTCGAAACCGCACGCCGACTGATCGACGCCGGCCACACCGTCTACGCCGGCATGCGCGACCTGGGCCGTGGCGATGCCGTCGCCGCACTCGGCGCCCACCCCGTCCAGCTCGACGTCACCGACCAGGCGAGCGTCGATGCGGCCCTCGCGGCGCTCCCGGAGCTCGACGTGCTCGTCAACAACGCCGGCGTGCTCGGCACGTCCTTCGGCGTCGACGACCTCGCGCCGGAGTCGATGCAGGACGTCCTCGACACGAACGTCGTGGGTCTCGTCCGCGTCACCCAGGCGGCGTTGCCCCTCCTGCGTCGTTCGTCCCGACCCGTCATCGTGAACGTCGCCTCCGGGGTCGGGTGGCCGCGCTTCCTCACCACCGAGGGGGCCGACGAGTTCGCGGTGCCGACGATCCCGTACGCCGCGTCGAAGGCGGCCGTCATCGCGCTCACCGTGCAGTACGCGAAGAACCTGCCCGGGTTCCGGGTGAACGTGAGCGACCCGGGCTACACGGCGACCGACTTCAACGGGCACGGCGGCCACCAGACGGTGACCGAGGGGACGGACGCGACCGTCGCGCTCGCCCTGCTCGGTCCGGACGGTCCCACCGGCGAGTTCCACAACCGGCACGGACGCATCGACTACTGAGCGTGAGCCTGGGAGCCGTGCTCGGACGGCCGGCTCCCAGCGGCGCGGACGTAGGATGGAGGGGTGAACCGCGCCGACCTCTCCAAGCAGCCCGAGCAGGTCTCGGCCATGTTCGACGACGTCTCGACGAAGTACGACCGCATGAACGCGGTCCTCTCCGTCGGGAACGACGCCCTGTGGCGCATCGCGACCACTCGTGCGGTCGGTCTGGCCGCCGGTGAGCGCATCCTCGACCTCGCCGCCGGCACGGGAACGTCCTCCGCGGCGCTGGCCCGCAACGGGGCGCAGGTCGTGGCCGCCGACTTCTCGCCCGGCATGATCGCCGTGGGTCGCGACAAGTACGCCGACCGCTCCGACATCCAGTTCGTCGAGGCCGACGCGACCGACCTCCCCTTCGCCGACGAGGAGTTCGACGCCACGACGATCTCCTTCGGTCTCCGCAACGTCGTCCGTCCGAAGGACGCCCTCGCCGAGATGCTCCGGGTCACGAAGCCCGGCGGCCGGATCGTCATCTGCGAGTTCTCCACGCCGACGTTCGGGCCCATGCGCGCCGCGTACAACCTCTACCTCGAGCGGGTCATGCCGCTCGTCGCGGGCGTCGCGTCGTCGAACGCCGAGGCGTACACCTACCTGAACGACTCGATCCGCGCCTGGCCGAGCCAGCCGGAGCTGGCCGCCTGGCTGCGCGAAGCGGGCTACGAGCACGTCGCGTACCGCAACCTCACCGGCGGGATCGTCGCCCTGCACCGGGGACTCAAGCCGGCCTGAGTCGCGTCACCATCGGGGTTCGTCTCGGCATTCTCGAGGGGTGGAACCGGTTGATCCCGTCACTTCCCATGAGGCCGCGCGACTGATTCCGTAGCCCGGTCCCGAACGGGAGCATTGACACACGGGTGCACCCGGCCCTACCGTTCCGTCATGACAGCACAGGACACGGCCCGCGGGTCGCAGCCGGCATCACCCACCGGCGGCAAGGGTCTCGCCACCGGCACCCTCGGCCTCTTCGGCTCCGTGATCATCGGCCTGGCGTCGACCGCGCCGGTCTACTCGCTCGTCGCGACGCTCGGGTTCGTCGTGCTCGCCGTGGGCGCCCAGGCGCCGATCGCCTTCATCGTCGCCTTCATCCCGATGCTGTTCATCGCGTTCGCCTACCGCGAGCTGAACCGTGACGTGCCGGACTGCGGCACCACCTTCACCTGGGCGACGAAGGCCTTCGGCCCGGTCACCGGCTGGATCGGCGGGTGGGGCGTCGCGCTCGCCGGCATCGTGGTGCTCGCGAACCTCGCACAGATCGCAGGGCAGTACCTGTGGCTGCTCATCGGCGACGGTTCCCTCGCCTCGAACGTCCCACTCGTCACCGCCACCGGTGTCGTGTTCATCGCCCTCATGACGTGGGTCTCGTACCGCGGCATCGAGCTGGGGGAGCGGATCCAGAACATCCTCCTGGCGATCCAGTACCTCGCGCTCGTGCTGTTCGCCGTGTTCGCCTTCATCGGCGTCGCGAACGGCACGGCTCCGAACGCCACGCCGGTCTCGCTCGACTGGTTCAATCCGTTCGCCTTCGGCGACTATCACGGGTTCATCGAGGCCGTGCTGCTCGCGTTGTTCATCTACTGGGGGTGGGACACCTGCCTGGCCCTGAACGAGGAGACGAAGGACCCGCAGAAGATCCCGGGTCGCGCAGCGCTCATCTCGACCGTCGTCCTCCTCGTCACCTACGTCACGGTGACGGTCGCCGCCATGGCCTACGCCGGGCTCGGCGACACGGGCACCGGGCTCGGCAACGAGGACAACGCGAACGACATCTTCCTCGCGCTCAAGGACCTCGTGCTCGGTCCCTGGGCCTGGATCCTCGTCGTGGCCGTCCTGATCTCGGCCGTGTCCTCGACGCAGACGACGATCCTGCCGACAGCTCGTGGAACGCTCTCGATGGCCGCCTACAAGGCGCTGCCGAAACGGTTCGCGACCGTCCACCCGACGTTCAAGACCCCGTCGTTCTCCACACTCGTCATGGGCATCGTGGCGATCGTCTACTACGTCGGCATGACGCTCGTGAGCGAGAACATCCTCGCCGACTCGATCCTGTCGCTCGGACTCGCGATCGCCTTCTACTACGGCATCACCGGGTACGCGTGCGTCTGGTACTTCCGCAAGGTGCTCTTCCGCTCCGCACAGGACTTCTTCTTCAAGGGGCTGTTCCCGCTGCTGGGTGCGCTGATGCTCACCTACGCCTTCGTGCAGAGCTGCATCGACATGTTCGACGTGGACTACGGCTACACGGTCCTGTTCGGTGTCGGCGGCACGTTCGTCATCGGAGTCGGTTCGCTGGCCTTCGGGTTCGTGCTCATGCTGCTCTGGTACGGCCGCAAGGCCTCGCGGCCTTTCTTCCGCGGGGAGAGCCTCAATCGCGACACCGAGGTCCTCGTGCCGGACGAGCCGATCGAGTACGGCCGCTCCGTCGACGGTGGTCTCACCTGACCTCCGGTCCCTGAGCCTTCCTCCGGTCCCTGAGCTTTCCTCCGGTCCCTGAGCTTTCCTCCGGTCCCTGAGCTTTCCTCCGGTCCCTGAGCTTGTCGAAGGGCATCTCCCGGGGTCGTCCAGGCGGGCCGGGCATACTGGAGGGATGTTGGACACCCTGCCAGGCGGCCCGTGGATCTGGGGCATCGCGATCGTCGGTCTCGTGCTCGTCGTCATCCTCATGAACGCCAGGCGGGCGAAGTCCGCGTTCGCGAAGCCGTACGAGCGCTACGACACCACGGAGATCCCGCCGGACACCCCGGGCACCCGAGAGTTCATCGTGCGAGACGACGCGACCGGTGCGCGGCTCCAGTTCGTGGCGTCCGGGCCGTCGGCCAGGATCGCCCTCGTCGTCGTGCCACCGAAACACCTCGGGACCGGCGTCGAGGCCGGCCTCTTCCGCGCCGCGCTGCCGACCGCTCAGGGCGTCGACGCCTGGACGTGGCCGCCCCTCAACACCGACGGGTACTCGATGCTGCTCGACCTCGCGCACGAGTTCCCGCACCTGGCGTTCTACGACGCCGAGGGCGTGCGACTCCGCTGATTCGAGTCATGTGGTCCGACCACAGCTGCCAATCGCCTGACCGCGCCCGTCGATTCCGGTCCTCCGGCACCGGTGACGGGCTGCCCCGGCTAGGCTAGAGCTGTGAATCCCAGCGCGACCCGCCGTGTCAGCAACCTGGCCAGCCAGGCCGGGCTTGCCGAACGCATGTTCGCGACCGGTGCAGACCGCAAGCTCGCCAAGACCATCGACGACGGCGTGGCCCGACTCGAGATCGGTCTGGAGGAGCAGCTCGGGTTCACCGACGACCTCGTGGACGTCACCGCGCGCTATCTGCTCGAGGCCGGCGGCAAGCGGGTTCGCCCCCTGCTCACCATGCTCATCGCCCAGCTCGGCGACGGCATCACCGACAACGTCCTGCGGGCGGCCGAGGCGATCGAGATCACCCACCTCGGTTCGCTCTACCACGACGACGTCATGGACGACGCCGACAAGCGTCGAGGCGTGCCCAGCGCCCACCAGGTGTTCGGCAACAACACCGCCATCCTCACCGGCGACCTCTTGTTCGCGCGCGCCAGCCAGATCATGGCCGACCTCGGCGAGCGGGCGATCCGGATCCAGGCCGCCACGTTCGAGCGGCTCGTGCTGGGGCAGCTGCACGAGACCACCGGTCCTCGCGAGGGCCAGGACGAGGTCGAGCACTACATCCAGGTCCTCGCCGACAAGACCGGGTCGCTCATCGCCGCCGCGGCCCGGAGCGGCGTCATCTTCTCCAACGCCCCCGAGGCGTACGAGACCGCGGTCGTCGAGTTCGGCGAGAAGGTCGGCATCGCCTTCCAGCTCATCGACGACGTCATCGACCTCTCGCCGCAACCGGAGGAGACCGGCAAGGTCCCCGGCACCGACCTCCGGGCCGGCGTCGTCACCCTCCCCATGCTCTACCTGCGCCGCGAGGCCGTCGCCGACCCCGAGGCGGCAGCGCTCGTCGCCCGTCTCGACGCCGAGGTCACGGAGACGGACCACGACCCCGTCCGGTTCGCCGCGCTCGTGGCCACCCTGCGCGACCACGCCGTGACCGCGCGGACCTTCGCCGAGGCCCGGCAGTGGGCCGACGAGGCGATCGCTGCACTCGCTCCACTGCCCGACGGCTCGGTCAAGAAGGCGCTCGTGCACTTCGCGAAGGCGATCGTCGACCGAAGGAGTTGATGGCGGCGCCGCTCCACCGGGGCGGCACGGCATCCCAGATGCGCATGCATGACGGCCGGAGCGCTCCACCGGCTGCACCCGGAACCCCGCACGGGGACACGAAAGGAACCACCGTGACCAAGCTCAGGCTGGCCATCGTCGGCGCAGGACCCGCAGGCATCTACGCGGCGGACATCCTCCTCAAGGCGGAACGGAAGTTCGACGTCTCCATCGACCTCTTCGAGCAGCTTCCGGCCCCGTACGGCCTGGTCCGCTACGGCGTCGCGCCCGACCACCCGCGTATCAAGGGGATCATCAACGCGCTCCGCGACGTTCTCGACCGAGGCGACATCCGGATCTTCGGCAACGTCCGCTTCGGCGTCGACATCACGCTCGACGACCTCAAGCACCACTACAACGCCGTGATCTTCTCCACGGGTGCCGTCGAGGACGCCTCGCTCGACATCCCGGGGATCGACCTCGACGGGTCGTACGGTGCCGCGGAGTTCGTGAGCTGGTTCGACGGACACCCCGACGTCCCACGCACCTGGCCGCTCGAAGCGGAGTCGATCGCCGTGATCGGCAACGGGAACGTCGCGCTCGACGTCGCTCGCATGCTCGCGAAGCACCCGGAGGATCTGCTCCCGACCGAGATCCCGGCCAACGTCCACGAGGGGCTGCAGCAGTCGCCGGTGACCGACGTGCACGTCTTCGGGCGTCGCGGGCCCGCACAGGTGAAGTTCACGCCGCTGGAGCTCCGCGAACTCGGGGAGCTCAACGACGTCGACATGATCCTCGCCGACGAGGACTTCGACTACGACGACGCGTCGAAGGCGGCGGTGGCGAGCAACAAGCAGGTCATGGTCATCGACCGCGTCCTGCAGCAGTGGCGCAAGCGCGAGACCGGTCAGGCCTCGCGCCGACTGCATCTGCACTTCTACGCGAAGCCGGTCGAAGTCGTCGACGACGGTTCCGGCAAGGTCGCCGCCTTCCGGTACGAGCGGACGAGACCAGACGGTCAGGGCGGGGTCGAGGGCACGGGTGAGATCCGCGAGGTGCCGATCCAGGCGCTCTACCGCGCGGTGGGGTACTTCGGAAGTCCGCTGCCCGGCGTGCCCTTCGACTCGCGGCACGGCGTCATCCCCAACCACGAGGGCAAGGTCCTCCACCCCGAGAGCAACGAGCGCGTCCCGGGCGTCTACGCGACCGGGTGGATCAAGCGTGGTCCGGTTGGCCTCATCGGCCACACGAAGTCGGACGCGATGGAGACCATCAGCCACGTCATCAACGATCAGGCGGACTGGTGGGCGCCGGCCGAACCCGAGGAGGAGGCCGTCGTCGCGCTGCTCGAGTCGCGCGGCGTGGCCTACACGGACCTCGAGGGCTGGCACCTCCTCGACCAGCATGAGATCGCGCTCGGTGAACCACAGGGTCGCGCCCGCATCAAGGTGGTGCCGCGCGAGGAGATGGTGGCGATCTCGCGCGCGCAGCCCTCGGGCACCGGGACACCGTCCGCCTGAGCCGCGCCCGCGATCCCGCCGATCGCCCCGCGTCAAGCCGCTCGACGGAACCCGGTTCCGACGGGCGTCGGTCACTATGCTGGACGGATGACCGACCCCAACGCGCCCCAGAACGTCCCGTCGGAGCAGCCGACGTCCGTACCGCCGTCCGAGCCGCCGGCATTCGTCGCCGACGGCCGGCAGCAGCACCAGCAGCAGCCGCGCTACGGCGAGATGCACCCGGATCCCGTGCAGCAGCAGTGGGACCAGGCGGGTCAGCAGACCGCGGCTCCGCAGCAGGGTGGCCAGTGGGGCCAGCCGCAGAACGGTGAGCAGGCGGGCCAGTGGGGTCAGCCGCAGCAGGGCCAGTACGGCCAGCCGCAGCACCCGGGCCAGCCGCAGCACACCGGCCAGTACGGTCAGGACACGGGGCAGTACGGCCAACCGCAGCAGACCGGTCAGTACGGAGCCCCCCAGGGGCAGTACGGTCAGCCGCAGCAGGGTCAGTACGGTCAGCCGCAGCAGTACGGGCAGGCTCCGCAGAAGGCGCCGAACCCTCGTGCACGCGAGACGCGTCTCGCGCTCGTGTCGGTCGGCATCGCAGCGGGTATCGCTGCGGCCGTCGCACTGGTGGGCATCATCGGGTCGTTCTTCAGCATCTCGGAGTACTTCCCCGTCGGTGACGTCCTGCTGGGCTTCGGCGCGAACCTCGTGAACATCGCCCTCTGGGGTGCAGGGGCGGCACTCATCCTCATCATGGTCCGTCCGCTCACGCGGGTCCGGACCGCCCGCGACCTGATCCAGTCGGTCGGTATCGCTGCAGCTGTCGGCACCGGCGTCCTGCTGCTCGTGGTGCTCATCGTCACCATCGTGCGCGGTGTCGTCGAGCAGTACGGCACCCCGGCGTTCTTCGTCAACCAAGGCTTCCTGTCGCCGATCCTCTACGGGGTCACCCTCGCGGGCTTCCTCGCGATCGGTGCCGTGCTCGCGACGCGGTTCGTCGCACCCGAGGGCCTCGCCGACGCTCCGTACGAGCAGCACAGCGGTCAGCAGCACGGTCAGCAGTTCCTGCAGGGTCAGCACGAGCAGCAGGGCCAGCACCAGCAGGGTCAGCACGACCACGGCTCGCAGCAGCACGGTCAGGCGCAGCAGCCCTACGGACAGCAGCCGCAGGCCCCGCAGCAGCACAATCCGTACCAGCAGTAGTCGGAACGTCGGATGGTCGGCGGGCGAGCCCGACCATCCGACCACCGATCACGGGGCGCGGTAACGTGGCGGTATGGCCGGATCTCGCGGGTGGACCGCCGACATCCTCGGCGAGGGCTTCCAGCAGCGCACGCTGACCCTCGAACCGGACGATGAAGGTGACGTCGTCGCGACCCTCGTCCGCTACCGGATGCCGCCCCTCGAGCAGCTCGGCGAGTTCCTGCTGCCCGACGTCGCGGACGGCATCGACGTCCTGTACGTCCACGGCTGGTCCGACTACTTCTTCCAACGCCACCTCGCGCGATTCTGGGCCAGGCTCGGAGCGCGGTTCTACGCACTCGACCTGCGCAAGTACGGCCGGAGCCTCCGCCCGCACCAGACGCCGGGATACGTCGACGACCTCCGCACCTACGACGAGGACATCGAGGCCGCGCTCTCGGTGATGGGGCACGGCTCCGACGAACACGCCGCCGGGCGGCGGACCCGGCGCCGACTCGTCCTCCTCGGCCACTCGACCGGCGGGCTCACCCTGAGTCTTTGGACGGCCAGGAACCAGGATCGCGTCGCCGGTCTCGTCCTGAACAGTCCGTGGCTCGAATTCCAGGCGAGGCAGCTCGGGCGGCTCGCGATCGCCCCGCTCGTCCAAGCCGGATCGCGGATCGATCCGCGTGCCCAGCTCCCCGTCGTCGATCTCGGGTTCTACACCCGCTCCGTGTCGAGCACGATGGACGGGGCCTGGGACTACGACCTCGCCTGGCGGCCGCTCCACGGGTTCCCGCTGCATCCCGGGTGGTTGAACGCGATCCTGCGAGGGCATCGGCTCGTCGACGCGGGCCTGCAGCTGCGCGTGCCGGCGCTCACGCTGCTCTCGGCGCGGAGTGTCCTGCTGCCGCGGTGGAACGACGCGATGATGCGGAGTGACACGGCGCTCGACGTCGACGCGGTCGCGGAACGCGCGCTCGACCTGGGCGAGACCGTCACGATCGTGCGGCTCGACGGCGCCTTGCACGACGTCTTCCTGTCCGAGGAGCCCGTCCGACAGCGCGCGTTCGAGCAGATCGTCGCGTGGGGACGCGGCTACCTCACGAAGCCGCCGACCTCGGACCGCTAGCGTTCAGTGGGCGGCAGGTGTCGTCGCGAGCCCATCGGACGGCGCGGATCCGGTCGCCCGGCGGCGAGCCAGTCGGCGTAGCTGTGGTTCGCACTGATCGCGCACCAGCACGGGACACCGACCTCTTGGCCGGCGCGCGAGGTCCGGAAGAGTTCGAGATGCGACCCGTCCGCGGGTCTCTGGTGATCCACTGCTGCACTCCAACCATCGAGCCCGCTCGCGCGGGTGCGGTTCGTCCGGCACCGTGCCGAACGGGAGCCCACCGGATCGGGTGCTCCGGTGAAGAGAGTGGTGCGGGGATCGATCATGACGCGATCGAGGTGATCGACCGCGTCCGACCCGCTAGCGGTAGTTGACGAACTGGAGGTCGATGTCGAGGTCGGCGCCCTTCAGCAGCGCCATGGTGGCCTGGAGATCGTCACGGCTCTTCGACGAGACACGGAGCTCGTCGCCCTGGATCTGCGACTTGACCGACTTCGGGCCCTCGTCGCGGATGAGCTTGTTGGCCTTCTTCGCGATCTCCTGGCTGATGCCCTCCTTGAGGGTCGCCTCGATCCGGTACTCCTTGCCGCTCGCGAACGGGTCGCCGACCTCGAGGCTCTTGAGCGAGATGCCGCGCTTGATGAGCTTCGACTCGAAGACGTCGAGGATCGCCTTCACGCGCTCCTCGGTGTTGGCCTTCATGAGGATCTTCTCGCCGCTCCAGGCGATCGAGGCACCGACGTTCTTAAAGTCGTACCGCTGCTCGACCTCCTTGTGCGCCTGGTTGAGGGCGTTGTCCGCCTCCATCTTGTCGACCTTGCTCACGACGTCAAACGATGAATCTGCCATGTGGACCATGGTAGCGCCGGTGTCGCTCAGGCAGGTGTGGTTGGGTGGGTGCGATGCGCAGCCCGGGGAAGCAGGACCAGCGGACCATCGTCGGACGACGAGGGGCGCTCGCCGGAGCGACCCTGGTGATCGGTGTGCTCGTCTTGAGCGGTTGTGCTCCCGAGCCGGCCCCCGTCCCGTATGCGGTTCCCGTCGAGCTCCCGCCGAAGAGCGACGCCCCCGACGGCGGTGTCGCGAACGTCGACCTCGCCGATCCCCAGTGGATCTCCGACGTTGCCGAGGCGAGTGGCATCCCCGAGCGCGCCCTGCGGTCCTATGCCGGTGCGGCCATCCGCAAGGCCGAGCTGACGCCGGAGTGCGGCATCGGCTGGACGACGATCGCGGCTGTCGGGTTCGCCGAGAGCGACCACGGTCGCCACGACGGCTCGAAGCTCGGCGAGGACGGCGTCGTGACACCGCCGATCTTCGGTGTGCCGCTGAAGGGTGGCGAGACCGAGGAGATCACCGACACCGACCAGGGGGTCATCGACGGCGACCCGGTCCACGACCGTGCCGTCGGCCCGTTCCAGTTCATCCCGCAGTCATGGGAGAACTGGGGGACCGACGCGAGTGGTGACGGCGTGCTCGACCCGCAGAACCTCGACGACGCGGCGATGGCTGCCGCGAACTACCTCTGCCGGGCGAGCGACTACGACATGCGGACGGAGGACGGCTGGCTGAGTGGGATCCGGGCGTACAACTCGTCTCCCGAGTACCTTCGGCGGGTCGCCGCCGCGGCGAACGAGTACGCCGAAGCCGCGCCGTCCGACGAGGGCTGAGCGGCTCGGTGACGGATGCCGATGCTGATTTCGCGTCCGGCGGTCTGACGGCTATATTGGTCAAGCGCTTTCGGTTGGCTGTTCGAAAGTCGGTCGGGCGCGCTTGGCGAGTTACCCTAGCGGCCAAAGGGATCTGACTGTAAATCAGACGGCTCAGCCTTCGGGGGTTCGAATCCCTCACTCGCCACGGACAAATCGCCTCATCCTCCGGATGGGGCGATTTTTCGTGGTGCTGGCGAGCCGGGGGAACCCCCGCCGGTCCCTGAGCCTGTCGAAGGGCACACGAGGACCCTCACGAGTCCGGTACCCTCCCTCCGGTCCCTGAGCCTGTCGAAGGGCACACGGGGAACCTCGGGAGTCCGGCGCTGTTCCTCCCGGTCCCTGAGCTTGTCGAAGGGCACACGAGGACCCTTCCACATCCGACCCGACTCGGTATCTGGAATGTCAGTGGTCCATGGTGGACTCGTCCCATGACCGAGACCACGCTCAGCGCGATCCGCGCAAGCGACGAATACGCCGCGCGTCTCGCGGAGTTCTCGGACGAGTGGGCGGACCTCCACCGTCAGCAGGCCGTCTTGGACGCACGAAAGGCGCGCCTCCTGGCCCGTTCCGCCGCCTATGCTGACGCGTTTGCCGACGCCACGGTCCCTGCGGTCTTCCCGCCGGCCGAACGCAAGGCTCTGTCTCGTCGGTCGACGTGTGCGGCCCTCGCGATGGCGACCCGGATCCCGGAGCGGACGGTCCAGTGTGCGACCAACGACGCCGAACGGCTCGTCAACGAAGCGCCGGCCGTGCTGGCGTCGCTCGAGGCAGGCCGCATCTCGGCGAGGCATGCGCAGGTGATCACCGACCAGCTCTGCGACGTCCCGGCCGCTGGGCGGGCGGCGTTTCTGGACCAGGTCCTGCCTGAAGCGGAGCGCATGACCGCAGCAGGACTCAAAAACCGCGCCCGAGTGCTCCGCGAGCGCCTGCATCCCGAGTCCATCACCGCCCGCGCGGTCCGCTCCGAGGCCGACCGCCGGGTCGAGTTCGAACCCGCAGCGGACGGGATGGCGTGGGTGCATCTGTTCACCACGGCACCGATCGCGCAGGGCATCGTCGAACGGATCGAGACGGCCGCCGCCGAATCGCGCAATGCCGGTGACACCCGCACCTGCGCACAGCTGCAGGCCGACGCCCTCGTAGCGCTCGCCCTCACCGGTGTGACGCCGGACGATGTCATGTCGAGCCCGGTCCTGCCACACCCGATCGAAGTGCAGCAACACATCGTCCCCACCGTGCAGATCACCGTCCCGGCGCTCAGCATGGCCGGTGTCTCCGAGGCGCCGGCAACGCTCGACGGGTACGGCCCCATCGACCCGGAGACCGCCGCGCGCATCGCGGTGAACGCCCCCAGCTTCACCCGGATCCTCGTCCAGCCCGAGACCGGCGCGGTCCTCTCCGTCGGCCGGAATCAGTACCGGGTTCCGGCCGACCTGCAACGGGCAGTGCGGTTGCGGGACGGCACCTGTCGAGCACCGGGCTGCGGCAGACGAGCCAGAGCGTGCGACCTCGATCACTCCGTCGCGTGGGAGGACGGCGGCGCGACGGATGTCGGGAATCTCGCGTGCCTGTGTCGACATCATCACCGAATGAAGCATCTGCCCGGGTGGAACCTCGACCACAGACCCGGCGGAGTCCTCGAGTGGACGACACCCGACGGCAAACACCACCGGACCGAACCCGATCCCGCGCCGTTCTGACCCCGCCGACGAAGGCTCCTTCGTGGGCACTTCGACAAGCTCAGTGACCGGGAGAGGCGTGCCCGGAAACGCTCCGGTCCCTGAGCTTGTCGAAGGGCACTCAAGTCGTGCCGCCATAGGGTGGTGGGGTGACCGGACACGAAGAACTCCTCCAGATCGCCACCGACATCGCCGCAGAGGCCGGCGAGCTGATCCTGCGCCGACGCCGGGAGGGCGTCGAGATCGCCGCGAGCAAGTCGTCGGTCGAGGACGTCGTGACCCGAGCCGACCGCGAGTCCGAGCAGTTCATCCGCGACCGCCTCCTCGCAGCACGACCGGACGACGGATTCCTCGGCGAGGAGACCGGCACGGAGGGCGGAGCGACGGGAACCTCCGGCCTGACCTGGGTCGTCGACCCCATCGACGGCACCGTCAACTACCTCTACGACATCCCTGCGTACGCCGTCAGCATCGGTGTCGTCGAGGGCGAACCGGACCCGGCCACCTGGACCGCCCTCGCCGGAGCCGTGGTGAACCCGGTCCTGGGTGAGCACTACACCGCCTCCCGCGGCGGTGGCGCACGACTGAACGGCCGCACCCTCGAGGTCAACCGAGGCGTGGCACCGAACGTGGCGCTGCTCGGCACCGGCTTCTCCTACACCGCCTCGCGGCGCATGGAGCAGGCGGCCGTGCTCGGCGCCCTCCTCGGGACCTTCCGCGACGTCCGTCGGATCGGCTCCGCCGCACTCGACCTCTGCAGCGTCGCGTCCGGCCGCCTCGACGCCTACTACGAGAGCGGCCTGAAGCCGTGGGACCAGGTCGCGGGCGCACTCATCGCTGCCGAGGCGGGCGCGACGGTCGCCGGCTTCGACGGTGCCCCGGCCACCACGCAGCTCATCATGGCCGCCGATGCGCCGCTGCTCGCGGTCCTCGAACGGCTCCTCGTCGAGCAGGGCTTCGCGACGCCGACCGGGTGAAACTCCATGCGCGCTGGAGCCGCTCGCGGTAACGCTCCGGTGGCGACTCGTTCATAAGAGAACTCTCATATGGCCTCTGACCAGGGTTTTCCCGAGTAAAACCGAGCACTGCCATGGCTTTTTCAGCCTCCCGTTGCTAGCATTTATGCATTCGTTACCTTCGCGTTCCCCCGCGCGGATGGACGTCGAGACCTTCCTGCAAGCCCATTGAAAGGCCCCCGCCCCCTTGTCACGCCATGCCAGCCCTGAGGACACCCCTGTGCTTCCCGACCCTCAGGACCCGCAGAACACGTCTGTCGAGAACGACGCTGCACCCGTGCAGACGCCGCCGCTCAGCCGCCGTGAACTCCGCGAACGTGAGCGTCAGGCGGCGGCCGCCCTGGAACACCAGGAGTCCGTGCTGCAGGACCCGACGCACGAGGCCAGCGCCGACCAGGAGGAGACGGCCGCGGCCGTCGACCCGGTCGACCAGATGATCGCCGAGGCGATCGACGCCGTGCACACCACCGATGTCGCTGACATCGCTCCGGTCGAGGCTGAGCCGCTCATCACCGAACCGGCCGTGGCTTCCGACTCCACTCCGGCCACCGAGTCCATCACCGTGACTGTCGACGCGTCCACGGTCGACGCCCCCCGCGGGCGCCGCGCAGCTGCACCGAAGCCGGCCTCGAAGCCCCGCGCATCGTCCCGCCCGGCCGCCGCACCGGCGTCGCCCCGCCCGACGAGCATCGCGCGCAAGCGTCGCATCACCACCAAGATCTTCGCGGGTGCCGCGATGGGCTTCGTCGCCCTCATGGCCGTGGCCACCTCCGTGCCCGCCAACGCGCTGCTCACCGCTGAAGACGTCGCGACCTCGGTGGCCGAGGCCTCGCAGGCAGAGCTCGGCGACGGCAACGGGCTGAGCAACCAGGCGTCGCAGTCGCTCGACAGTGAGGGTTCGGCCGAGCTGACGTTCACCCGCGACGACTACACCACGAGCACCGTCGAGGAAGCCGCCGCCGCGATGGGCATCCGCCCCGCGAACACCTTCACGAACAACCCGAACGGGACGATCCAGTGGCCGTTCGCGGTCGGCGTCACCATCGGTGACCGCTTCGGTGCCCGCGACTGCGCCGGGTGCTCCAGCGACCACCACGGACAGGACTTCAACCCCGGTAACGGCGCGCCCATCCAGGTCATCGCCGACGGCGTCGTCCGCCATGTCGAAGACGGTGAAGGCTCGCTCGGCGTCAACGTCATCGTCGACCACACCATCAACGGCCGCCTCGTCTCGAGCGTCTACGCGCACATGCAGCACGGCTCGGTCCGCGTGACCGAAGGTCAGGCGATCAAGGTCGGCACGATCCTCGGACTCACCGGTAGCACCGGTATGTCCACCGGCCCGCACCTCCACTTCGAGATCCGACTCGACGGCGTCACCTGGGTCGACCCGCTCGAATGGCTCTACGCGAACGTCAACTGACGCCGCGGAACCTGACGCTTCGACTGCCTCGCCCGACTCCGGGCGGGGCAGTCGTGTTTCGCCCCGGGGACTTCCTCCGGTAACTGAGCTTGTCGAAGTGCCCGCGGGGTACGTCGCCCTTCGACAGGCTCAGGGACCGGTGTTGGGGCTGAGGGAGCGGGGTCGGGGCCCAGGTACCGCTGCCCGGTCTCCGGGACCGGGCCTTCAAGCGCAGGGACCGGGTACGGAACGACAAAGGCCCGCCCGGCTGACACCGGACGGGCCTTCACTGAGATGCTGGAGGGCTACTGACCCTGCTCCTGGTACTTCGCCTCGGTGGTGGCCTTCTGCGGCTTCCACCACGACTCGTTGTCGCGGTACCAGGCGATCGTGTCGGCGAGGCCGGCCTCGAAGTCGCTGAACGCCGGGGTCCAGCCGAGCTCCGTGCGCAGCTTCGACGAGTCGATCGCGTAACGGAGGTCGTGGCCGGGACGGTCGTTCACGTGGTCGTAGGCGTCCGCCGGCTGACCGAGCTGGGTGAGGATGAGCTCGACGACGTCCTTGTTGTTCTTCTCACCGTCGGCACCGATGAGGTACGTCTCGCCGATGACCCCCTTGTCGAGGATCGTGAGGACGGCGGACGAGTGGTCGTTCGCGTGGATCCAGTCGCGGACGTTCTCGCCCGTGCCGTACAGCTTCGGGCGCTCACCGCCGAGCACGTTCGTGATCTGGCGCGGGATGAACTTCTCCACGTGCTGGTACGGACCGTAGTTGTTGGAGCAGTTCGAGATGGTCGCCTTGACGCCGAAGGAACGCACCCACGCGCGGACGAGGAGGTCGCTGCCGGCCTTCGTCGAGGAGTACGGGCTCGACGGGTTGTACGGCGTCTGCTCGGTGAAGCGCTCCGGGTCGTCGAGTTCGAGGTCGCCGTAGACCTCGTCGGTCGAGATGTGGTGGAACCGCGTGCCGTGCTTGCGAGCCGCC
The DNA here is from genome assembly GCF_001650455.1 of Plantibacter sp. H53. Lineage (NCBI taxonomy): Bacteria > Bacillati > Actinomycetota > Actinomycetes > Micrococcales > Microbacteriaceae > Plantibacter > Plantibacter sp. H53. The sequence goes on along the minus strand of NZ_LWCT01000006.1, from coordinate 70,448 downwards.
TCGAGCAGCGTGTACGTGCCGATGATGTTCGTGTCGAGGAACGGGCGCGGGTCGTGCAGGGAGTTGTCGTTGTGCGACTCCGCCGCGTAGTGCACGACGGCGTCGTGACGGGCGTAGAGCTCGTCGACGAGCGTCGCGTCCTGGATGTCGCCCACGACCAGCTCGAAACGATCGGCCGGGAGGCCGTCGAGTGAGGCGCGGTTGCCCGCATAGGTCATCTTGTCGAGGACGGTCACCGAGTGATCGGTGTTGTTCAGGACGTAGTGGACGAAGTTCGAGCCGATGAATCCGGCGCCGCCGGTAACGAGAAGTCTGGACACGGTAGACGAGTCTACCCGGCGGTCTCCGGATACCGCGGGGGAATCCGGCTGTCGTTCAGTGACCGGGCAGGATGCGGCGCAGCAGGTTCGTGTTCGCGAGGTCGAGCAGTTCGTCGCCCCTGCCCGACATGACCGTCCGGAGCGCGTACAGGGTGAACCCCTTCATCTGCTCGGCGGTGATCGTCGGCGGGATCGACAGCTCCTGCCTGGCGGTCACGACGTCGACGAGCGCCGGACCGTCGTGGTCGAAGGCCCGACGGATGGCACCCTCCAGCTCGCTCGCCCGCTCGACGCGTTCGCCGTGGATACCCATGCCCTCGGCCACGCGGGCGAAGTCGGGGTTCTCGAGGTCGGTGCCGTAGTTGACGAACCCGGCCGCCTTCATCTCCAGCTCGACGAAGTTGAGCGAGGAGTTGTTGATCACGATGATCTTCACGGGCAGCTTGTTCTGGGTGAGTGAGATGAGCTCGCCGAGCAGCATGGTGAGTCCACCGTCGCCCGCGAGTGCGACGACCTGACGACCCGGGTGGGACGCTTGCGCCCCGAGCCCGTGCGAAACGGCGTTCGCCATGCTGCCGTGGCTGAACGATCCGATGAGTCGACGCCGCCCGTTCATGGTGAGGTAGCGCGAGGCCCAGACGACGGGGGAGCCGACGTCGGGGATGAACACGGCGTCGTCCGTCGCCAGCTCGTCGACGACCTTCGCGAGGTACTGCGGGTGGATCGCCTGACCGTCGTGGTCGGCCGTCGCCAGATCGTCGAGCCCCTTCCGCGAACTGCGGTAGTGCTTGAGCGACTCCTCGAGGTGCTTGCGATGGGTCTTGCGCTCGAGCTTCGGCAGCAGCGCGTCGAGGGTGTCGCGGACAGTGCCGACGAGTGGGAGGTCCACCGGGTGCCGCCGGCCGATCTGTTCACCCCGGATGTCGACCTGGATGACGGTCGCGTCCTCGGGGAAGAACTGCGGGTAGGGGAAGTCGGTGCCGAGCATGAGGAGGACGTCGCACGACAGCATCGCGTGGTAGCCGCTCGCGAATCCGAGGAGGCCGGTCATGCCGACGTCGAAGGGGTTGTCGTATTCGACGTGCTCCTTGCCGCGGAGGGCGTGCACGATCGGCGCGGCGAGGGCGTCGGCCGTGTCGATGAGCTGAGCGTGAGCCCCCGCGACACCCGCACCGGCGAGGATCGTGACGCGCTTGCCGGCGTTGAGGAGGCGTGCGGCCTCGTCGAGCTCGTGCTCCGACGGCAGGATCCGAGGCTGCGTGGCAAGGATGGCGGAGACGTGCTCGCTCACGGCCCGTTGGAGCATGACATCGCCCGGCACGACCACGACGGCCACGCCGCGGCGCTCCACGGCGGTGCGCATCGCGATCTCGAGCACCCGCGGCAGCTGCTCCGGGACGGACACGAGCTCGACGTAGACGCTGCACTCGCGGAACAGTTCCTGGGGGTGGGTCTCCTGGAAGTAGGTGCTGCCGATCTCCGAGCTCGGGATGTGCGCGGCGATCGCGAGCACTGGCACCCGTGAGCGGTTCGCGTCGAAGAGGCCGTTGATGAGGTGGAGGTTCCCGGGGCCGCAGCTCGCCGCGACGACCGCCAGCTCGCCGGTCAGCTCCGCCTCCGCAGCTGCGGCGAAGGCGGCGGCCTCCTCGTGGCGCACGTGCACCCAGTCGATGCCGCCCGAGGAGCGGAGGGCGTCGGTGAAGCCGTTCAGGGAGTCGCCCGGGAGGCCGTAGACGCGTTGCACACCGCTGGCCTGGAGGGTTGCGACGACGGTTTCAGCGACAGTGGACATGGGTGCTCCTCGCAGCAGACGACTCGGCCCGGGTTCCCCGGCCCCTTCCATGGTCCTCGTCGCGGTTCGGGGCCCGCAAGGGAGCATCGTGGTCTTGCAGACGCCTACCAGGTGCGCTAGCCGTTCTCAACACTCCGACACGAATCCGGCTGAACGACGAACGCCTTGTAACGTGGTCGCTGGAACAGCCTGCCGAGAACGCGGTGGCGCGGCCAACATCGACTGCACCGTGAAGGGGGCGGCCGTGAGCGACTCCCTGCACCGACCCCCGGCACACGCCGGGTCGATCACCGATCCATCGGTGATGTTCACCGAGCACACCGAAACGGTCGTCACCGGTGTCAGCCTGTCGAACGGGCGGTACAGCATCGGTGAGCAGCTCGGCTCCGGCGGGTCCGCCAACGTCTACCGGGCACGCGACGAACTGCTCTCCCGTCCCGTCGCCGTCAAACTCTTCCGCGACGAGGCCGCGACTGCGAACGACCGGCTGCGCCAGGAGCGGGAGATCCGCCTCCTCGGCGAACTCCGTCACCCGGGCCTCGTCGAGCTCTACGACTCCGGCTCCGTCGTCCACCGCGGGGTCGAGCACCGGTTCCTCGTCATGGAGTACATCCCGGGTGCCACGCTCACGGACAAGCTGCAGGCCGGCCCGATGCTCCCTCGTGACGTCGCCGCGCTCGGCGCGCAGGTCGCCGACGCGCTGTCCTTCATCCACAACCGGTCGATCGTGCACCGCGACATCAAGCCCGACAACATGCTCTTCAGTGACATCGCCGCCTTCGGGCACGCGAACCTCGTCAAGCTCTCCGACTTCGGCATCGCCCACTTCGTCGGCGGGTCCCGGCTGACGAACACCGAGGCCATCTCGGGTACCGCGTCCTACCTGTCGCCCGAGCAGGCGCTCGGCGAGACGGTCAGCACCGAGACGGACATCTACTCGCTCGGGCTCGTGCTCCTGGAAGCGATCACCGGCCGCCGGGAGTTCGACGGCGGGGTCGTGGAGGCCGCGGTCGCGCGTCTGCACCGCGACCCGGTGATCCCGCCCGAACTCCCCGCCGCCTGGCACCCCCTGCTCCGGTCGATGACCGCCCGGAAGCCCGAGGACCGACCCGCCGCCCACGAGGTCGCGTCGAGCCTGCGAGAGATCTGGTCGGCGTCGCGCGTCCGGCGGGTCCGCCGCGTCCGGGCCAGACTCGGACTCGTCGTCGACCAGGGCGTCGACCCGCGGATCGCCATGCTCCTCGCCGCCGCCACGGCCGCCGCGGGCCTCGCGATCGGCGTGGCCATCGGCATCTTCGCGTTCTGATCGGCCCACTACCACGTTTCGTCCGGATCCGGGGAAGTCACCCGGCCGGTGTACCGTCTCAACAACGATCGATCCCTTCGAGTGAAAGGGCGCCATGACGCTCTCGACCCCCTATCCGCTCGGCGTCACCCTTCGGGGCGATGGTGCGAACGTCGCCATCTACTCGGAGACCGCCGACGCCGTCACCGTGTGCATCTTCCCCGAGGGTGGGGAGGAGCAGCAGACGCGCCTCGAACAGCGAACCGGCCACGTGTTCCACGGACTGGTCGATGGCCTCGTCCCCGGGACCCGGTACGGCATCCGTGTCGACGGCCCATGGGACCCGGCGAACGGGCTCCGTCACAACCCGGCCAAGGTGCTCCTCGATCCGCACGCGACGGCGATCACCGGGCGCTACGACCTCGGCCAGGCGCAGTTCAGCCACCGGCTCGACGCACCGGAGACGATGGACGACAGCGACTCCGCCGGCCATGTCGCGCTCGGCGTGGTCACCGACCCGTCCTCGTTCGACTGGGACGCCGACGGCCAGGACGTCGCTCCGCGCATCCCGCTCTCCGAGACGATCGTGTACGAGGTCCACGTGAAGGGCTTCACCAAGCAGCTCGCCGAGGTGCCCGAGGAGATCCGCGGCACCTACGCCGGCCTCGCCCACCCGGCGGCCATCCGCTATCTCACCGACCTCGGCGTGACGGCGGTCGAACTCCTCCCCGTGCACCAGTTCGTGCAGGACAGCCACCTCGAGGAGAAGGGCCTGCGCAACTACTGGGGCTACAACTCCATCGGCTTCTTCGCCCCGCACGGCGAGTACGCGGCGGCCGGCGACGCAGGCGGGCAGGTCGACGAGTTCAAGGCCATGGTCAAGGCGATGCACGCGGCCGGCCTCGAGGTCATCCTCGACGTCGTCTACAACCACACGGCCGAGGGCAACCACATGGGCCCGACCCTGTCGTTCAAGGGCATCGACAACGCGGCCTACTACCGCCTCGTCGACGAGGACCGCGAGCACTACTTCGACACCACGGGCACCGGCAACAGCGTCAACGTCGGCCACCCCGCGGCGCTCGGGCTCATCATGGACTCCCTGCGCTACTGGGTGACCGAGATGCACGTCGACGGCTTCCGCTTCGACCTCGCGACGACGCTCACCCGCCAGGACGGCTCCGCCGAGATCCACAGCGCGTTCCTCTCGCTCATCGAGCAGGACCCGGTGCTCGCACCCATCAAGATGATCGCGGAGCCGTGGGACACCGCCGGCTACCAGGTCGGTGGCTTCCCCGCGAGCTGGTCGGAGTGGAACGGGAAGTTCCGCGACGACGTCCGCGACTTCTGGAACGGCGCCGACAGCGTGCTCGGCACCATGTCGCAGCGCGTCCTCGGCAGCCCGGACGTCTACGAGGCGTCCCGCCGCTCGCCGCTGTCCAGCGTCAACTTCGTCACCGCGCACGACGGCTTCACCCTGGCCGACCTCACGGCGTACTCGAGGAAGCACAACGCGGCGAACGGCGAGGACAACAACGACGGCGAGAGCGACAACCGCTCCAGCAACAACGGCGCGGAGGGCCCGACGGACGACCCCGCCGTGAACGCGCGCCGCGACCGCCAGCGGCGCAACTTCCTCGCGACGGTCCTGCTGTCGGCCGGTGTCCCGATGATCCTCGGCGGCGACGAGATCGCCCGTACCCAGGGCGGCAACAACAACGCGTACTGCCAGGACAACGAGGTGTCGTGGTTCGACTGGGAGCACGCCGACCACGACCTCCTGGGGTTCACGAAGCGCCTGATCGCCCTGCGCCTCGCCGAGCCGGCCCTGCGACCCGACTGGTTCCGCCAGGGGCCGGGCTCCAAGTCCGACGACCGGGTCTTCATCACCCGGTCCGACGACGAGCCCTTCGCCGACGAGGACTGGGACAACCCCGACGCCCGCTCGATCACCTTCGTGTTCCGTCACGCCGGATCGGCCTCGTTCGCTCTCCTGCTCAACGCGGCCGAGAACGGCGTGGAGTTCAACCTGCCGAAGGCTCCCGGCCTGCCGTGGACGCTCGTCGAGTCGAGTGACCCGGAACAGATGCTCGCCGAGGGGTCGACGACGGTGATCGTGCAGGGGACCTCCTTCACCCTCCTGCGATCGGGGGTCGCATCATGACCGACGTGTCCGGCGGCGGGCCAGAGCGTTCCGCCGTGCCCGTCTCGACCTACCGCCTCCAGCTGACCGCCGACTTCCGGCTGCAGGACGCCGCGGCGCTCGTCGACTACCTCCAGGCCCTCGGCGCCGACTGGGTCTACCTGTCGCCGATCCTCCGAGCGGAACCCGGATCCACCCACGGCTACGACGTCGTCGACCACACCGAGGTCGACCCGGAACGCGGGGGTACCGACGGGCTCACGGCGCTCGCCGAAGCGGCCCATGCGGCGGGCCTCGGCGTCCTCATCGACACCGTCCCCAACCACATGGGCGTCGCGACGCCGGTGGAGAACGCCTGGTGGTGGGACCTGCTCCTGCACGGTCGCGAGGCAGAGCACGCGGCCGCGTTCGACGTCGACTGGGAGGCCGGCGACGGCCGCGTCCGGGTGCCGATCCTCGGCGACGATGAGGACGGCCGCAGTGCGCTCGACGACCTCCGTGTCGAGGACGGCGAACTGCGCTACTTCGACCACCGACTGCCCATCGCCCCCGGGACGGCCGACGACGACGCGAGCCCGCGCGAGGTGCACGACCGGCAGCACTACGAACTGGTGAACTGGCGTCGGGCGGACAGCGAGCTGAACTACCGACGGTTCTTCGCCGTCAACACGCTCGCCGCCATCCGTGTCGAGGACCCGGCGGTCTTCGACGGCTCGCACGTCGAGATCGGCCGCTGGTTCGACGACGGCCTCTCCGACGGGATCCGCGTGGACCACCCGGACGGGCTCCTCGACCCCGGTGCCTACCTCGAGCGACTGTCCGAGCGCATCGGCGGCGCACCCGTCTGGGTGGAGAAGATCCTCGAGGGCGAAGAGGACCTCCCGGCCGAGTGGGCCACGCTCGGCACCACCGGCTACGACGCCCTGGGCGACATCGACCGGGTGCTCGTCGACCCGACCGGTCTGCCGACGCTCGGTCAGCTCGCGGGGGTCGAGCTGACGCGCGACGCCTGGGACGACCTCGTGCACACCACCAAGCGGGGCATCGCCGACGGAATCCTCGGTTCCGAGGTCCGACGCCTCGCGAGGCTCGTCCCCGAGGTACCGGACGCCGTCGACGCGCTCGCCGAGATCCTGACCGCGTTCCCCGTCTACCGTTCCTACCTGCCGCTCGGCGACGAGTACCTGGACGCCGCCCTCGACGAGGCGGAGACCCGCCGCCCGGAGCTCGCCGACGCCTTCGCCGCGCTGGCTCCGCGCCTGCGCAACGCGAGCGACCCGCTCGCCGCACGCTTCCAGCAGACCTCGGGCATGGTGATGGCGAAGGGCGTCGAGGACACCGCGTTCTACCGCTACACGGCGCTCACCTCGCTGACCGAGGTCGGCGGAGACCCCGCCGAGACCGACATCAGCGTCGCCGAGTTCCACCACCGACAGGCGCGGCGGCAGGCGGAGTGGCCGTCCTCGATGACGACACTCAGCACGCACGACACGAAGCGCAGCGAGGACGTCCGTGCCCGCATCGACGCGCTGAGTGAGGTCGCGGACCGGTGGGCGGAGCACGCCGTCGCCCTCCACACCTCGAACGGCTTCCCTGACCGGCAGCTCGAGCAGTTGGTCTGGCAGGCGGCCGTCGGTGCGTGGCCGATCGAGCGCGAGCGACTGCACGCCTACGTCGAGAAGGCCGCCCGTGAGGCCGGCGACTCGACCACCTGGACCGCACCGGACGAGACGTTCGAGGCCGCCCTGCATGCGGCGGTCGACGGACTGTACGACAGCCGTCGTGCGAACGCCGCGCTGCTCGACGCCGTCGCGGACGTCGAGGCGGCCGGATGGTCGAACAGTCTGGTCGCCAAGGCGATCCAGCTGACGATGCCGGGCGTGCCGGACGTGTACCAGGGCAGCGAGCTCTGGGACCGATCGCTCGTGGACCCCGACAACCGTCGACCGGTCGACTACGCCGAGCGTCGCGCGGTGCTCGCCCGTCTCGACGAGGGTTGGTTGCCGCCGGTCGACGCGGACGGAGCGGCGAAGCTCCTCGTGACCAGCCGGCTCCTGCGCCTGCGACGGGAACACCCGTCCCGGTTCACCGAGTACACCCCCATCGGGGCGGACGGACCGGCCGCCGACCACGTCGTCGCGTTCTCTCGTGGTGGCGTGACCACGGTGGCGACCCGGCTCTCGCTCCGGCTCGCTGAGCACGGTGGCTGGACGTCGACCACGGTCACGCTGCCGGAAGGCCGGCTCGTCGACGTCCTCACCGGCCGTGAGTTGCAGGGCGGCGAAATCCGTCTCGCAGCACTGCTGGAGCAGTATCCAGTCGCCGTCCTCACGCGGCCCGACGATGCGGCCGAGGCCGCGAGCGAGGAATGAGCACGATGACGACCAGCACCACGAGTCCGGCTGACGGGTTCCGCGTCTGGGCACCCGAGGCCCAGCGCGTCGACCTCGTCCTGGACGGTGAGCAGCATCCGATGGCCCGCGACCTCTCCGAGGGGTGGTGGATCGCGCTCGACGGTGCCGAGCCCCGTGCGGCGGTCGTCGACAGCGACTACCGCTACCTCGTCGACGGCGAGGGTCCGTTCGCCGACCCCCGCTCGCGTCGGCAGCCTGAGGGCGTCCACGGCCCGTCACGCGTCGTCGCATCCGACCCCGTGCCGTGCGACGGGACCGGCTGGCGGGGTCGCTCCCTCATCGGTGCCGTGCTCTACGAACTCCACATCGGCACCTTCACCGAGGCGGCCACCTTCGACGGGGCGATCGAACGCCTCGACGACCTCGTCGAGCTCGGTGTCGACGCCGTCGAGGTCCTGCCGGTCAACGCGTTCAACGGGGTCTGGAACTGGGGTTACGACGGCGTCTTCTGGTCGGCGGTCCACGAGGCCTACGGCGGACCGGACGGCTACCGTCGCTTCGTCGCCGCGTGTCACGAGCGCGGGCTCGCCGTCATCCAGGACGTCGTGTACAACCACCTCGGTCCCTCCGGGAACGTCCTGCCGCGCTTCGGCCCCTACCTCGCGGACGGCGCCGGGAACACCTGGGGCGACGGCCTCAACCTCGACGGGCCGGACTCGGACGAGGTGCGTCGGTACATCATCGACAGCGCGCTGCTGTGGTTCGAGGAGTACGGCGTCGACGGCCTGCGCCTCGACGCCGTGCACGCCCTGCACGACACCCGGGCCATCCATCTCCTCGAGGAACTCGACGCCGCGGTGGATGCGCTCAGCGCCGACCTCGACCGGCCGTTCACGCTGATCGCCGAGTCGGATCTGAACGACCCGAAGCTCATCACGCCCCGGGGCCCCGGCGGCGCCGGCGGGTACGGTCTCGACGCTCAGTGGAGCGACGACTTCCACCACGCGCTCCATGTCGCGCTCACCGGCGAGGTGACCGGCTACTACGCCGACTTCGCGCCGCTCGGTGCACTCGGGAAGGTCATGGAGGAGGGGTTCTTCCACAACGGCACCTGGTCGAGCTTCCGCAAGCGCCACCACGGCCGCCGCATCGACCTCGAACGGACGCCGAGCTGGCGGCTCGTCGTCTCCGACCAGAACCACGACCAGATCGGGAACCGGGCGACCGGCGACCGGCTGGCCGCGACCCTCGACGACGGCCAGCTCGCCATCGCCGCCGCCGTCACGCTGCTCGGACCGTTCACCCCGATGCTGTTCATGGGGGAGGAGTGGGCTGCCTCGACGCCCTGGCAGTTCTTCACCTCGCACCCGGAACCCGAGCTCGGTGAGGCGACCGCGAAGGGCCGGATCGCCGAATTCGCCCGGATGGGTTGGAACGAGGCCGACGTGCCGGATCCCCAGGATCCCGAGACCTACCGTCGGTCGGTGCTCGACTGGTCGGAGCGATCCGGCGGACGGCACGCGACGCTGCTGACCTGGTACCGACGGGTGATCGAGCTGCGACGGACGGTCCCGGCGTTCACCGATCCGGCCTTCGCCGACACGACGGCGATCGTCGACGAGGCGACCGGATCGTTCGTCCTGCGTCGAGGCTCGGCGACCCTGGCGGTCAACTTCGGGACGGAGCCGGTCGAGCTCGCACTGCGGGTCGGCGAACTCCTCGACAGCTTCGGTGAGGTCGTCACGACGGACGGATCACTCCGGCTCGGCGCCCACGCGGTCGCGATCCTCCACCACTGACCTGCCCGCCCTGCCCTTGGGCCAGCGCGGTGCGCTGACGCGAGCGCGGGTCTACGGCGTGAGCGCCCCTCCGGAGGGGCGCGCTCACGCGCACGCCCCGCGGCGGGGCCGCTTCCGGCGCGCTCGCGTCAGTGCACCGCGCCGGCGCCGAAACGCCCGCGGTCACGTCGGCGCACCGCGCTGGCACACCGGCCCGCGGAGTGACTCAGGCGACGGGCAGGGTCGACGGCGTCGTGAACCAGACCGTGGTGTCGCCGTGGATGGTGCTACCGTCGAAGGGTCCGCTCGCGACGAGCACGGCCGAGTCCGCGAGCGACGAGGGCACGGCGATGTCGTCGGCGCCCGTGTTGGCGACGACCGTCACCGCGCCGTTGGTCAGCGCGAGGATGGTGTCGGGTGCCCCTTCGATCCAGGCGATCGAGCCGAGTCCCAGCGCGTGCTCCCGGCGCAGGCGGAGCAGCGTACGGTACAGCTCCAGCGTCGAACCGGGGATGCCGGCCTGTGCGTCGCGCGAGTAGTCGTTCCAGTCGTCGGGCTGCGGCAGCCAGGACGCTCCGGTGGTGTTGAAGCCGTATGCGGGGTGCCCGGCTTCCCATGGGATCGGCACGCGGCAACCGTCGCGACCGTACCGCTCGTGGTTCGTGCGGAACCACGTCGGGTCCTGACGGGCGTCATCCGGCAGATCGATGACCTCGGGGAGCCCGAGCTCTTCGCCCTGGTACAGGTACGCTCCGCCGGGCAGGCTCAGCATGAGGGCGGTCGCCGCCCTGGCCCGCTGCAGCCCGAGTGCCCGATCCGGCTGGCCGGGGGTGTTCGGACCGACGCCGTAGCCCTGGGGGTTCTCCTCCGTGAGCGCGAGACGTGACGCGTGCCGGACGACGTCGTGGTTGGACAGCACCCACGTGCTCGGAGCGCCGACCTGTGCGAACGCCCGCAGCGACTCACCGATGACCGCCTTGAGGTCCGCGGCGTTCCACGGGGTCTCGAGGTACGGGAAGTTGAACGCCTGTTGCATCTCGTCGGGGCGCACCCAGAGGGCCATCTTGTCGAGCGGGTCGACCCAGGCCTCGGCGCAGAGCACACGGTCGCCGTCGTACGTCGCGAGGAGCTCGTGCCAGTCGCGGTAGATCTCGTGCACGCCGTCCTGGCCCCAGTACGGCGCGGTCTCCGGCCACGAGGCGGGCCCCGTGCTGATGCCGGGTTCGAGTGCGACGCCCGCCGAGGCGCCACCCATGCTGCCGCCCTCAGCGGGCGGGGTGTAGTCGGGCAGGCCGTCGGCCTTGATCATGCCGTGCGCCACGTCGACGCGGAACCCGTCGACGCCGCGGTCGAGCCAGAACCGGAGGATGTCGCGGAACTGCTCGCGGACCCACGGGTTCGTCCAGTCGAAGTCAGGCTGCGAGGAGTCGAAGATGTGGAGGTACCACTGGCCAGGCGTGCCGTCGGCCTCGGTGACGCGCGTCCAGGCCGGGCCGCCGAAGACGGACTCCCAGTTGTTGGGGGCGATCTCGCCGTGCTCGCCCTTGCCGTCGCGGAACATGTACCGGGCGCGCTCCGCCGAGCCGGGTCCGGCCGCGAGGGCCTCCTGGAACCAGCGGTGGGCGCTCGAGGAGTGGTTGGGGACGAGGTCGACGATGACGCGGATGCCGGCGGCGTGCGCAGCGGCGGTCATCGCGTCGAAGTCGGCGAGCGTCCCGAAGATGGGGTCGACGTCGCAGTAGTCGGCGACGTCGTAGCCGGCGTCCTTCTGCGGGCTCGTCATGAAGGGGGACAGCCAGATGGCGTCGACGCCGAGCTCCTGCAGCGCGCCGAGGCGGGAGGTGATCCCGGGCAGGTCGCCGAGGCCGTCGCCGTTCGCGTCCGCGAAGGATCGCGGGTAGATCTGGTAGATGACGGCGGAGCGCCACCACTCCGAACCGGGGGTGGAGCCTCCTGCGGGGGAGGCATGCTGAGCTGCGGTCGCCGACGTGGTCGGGAGGGCGGAGTCCATGTCGCTACCCTAGGCCATTTGCGGAGCCTGTCGCCGCTCGTGGACTGGCCGGCGCGGTGTCGCCACGGCGGGTGCGCGACGGTCGATTCGGACCGGATTCCCGGCCATCGACCCGCCCGCCCTGCTTAGAGTGGGGACATGACGACGGAATCGGACGGCTCGGCCCGCAGCACGGCGAAGCGCGTCGCCGCGCAGGCGGGAGGCATCGCCGGATCAGCGGCCCGGACGACGCGTGGCATCATCCGTCGGAATCCGACCGCGAACCGGGTGTACCGGGCGGGTGTCGGAGTCGTCGGTGGTGGCACCGTGGCGCTCGGCGTGGCCCTGATCCCGCTCCCCGGACCGGGTGCTCTCATCGCCGTCGGCGGGCTCGCCGTCCTCGCGTCGGAGTTCGAGGGAGCGAAGCAGGCCAGCACGAAGGCGAACGCCGCTGCCAAGAAGGGCGTCGCCGTCGCGAAGGACCTTCGGGCGAAGCGCCAGGCCAAGAAGGCTGCGAAGGCTGCCCGGGAGCACTGAACCTGCGGCGTGCCGCTGACCCGGCTCGCGTGGGCGAACCGCGCCGGCACCAGTGCCCGGCTACGGTGGACCGGTGGGAACATCGGCGAAGGGGAGTGGTGCCCGCCGGCCCGCACGACGGAAGACGGCCGTGCCAGGACGACGCACGGCCGGCGCAGCTCGCTCGACCCAAAAGCCGCGCCCCCGACCGGCCGGTGCGCGCAGCGGCTCCCGGCGACCGACCGCAGCCGCACGCCGGAACCGTCGATCGGGCGTCCGCGTGGGATGGCTCGTCGCCGGCGGGGCGGGAGCGATCGTCGGCCTCGCCGTCGTGATCGCCGCCGTCGTCTGGGGGCCGGAACTCGTCAATCGAGCTGAAGCGCGGGACTCGATCCTCGGAACCGCGCCCCACGCGGCCGTCGAGGGCCCCGGCATCCCGGCAGCGGGCTCGGCCGGAACGGCTCCGGCGGCCGTCACCGACCGGGTGGACCGTGCTTGGTCGGCGGCCACGGCGCTCCGCCTCGGCATCCCCGAGCGGGCGATGGTCGCCTACGCCGGTGCGGCGCTCGCCGTCGCGGAGACGCAGCCGGGCTGCGGGATCGCCTGGAACACGCTGGCCGCGCTCGGCAGTGTCGAGTCCGGCCACGGCACGATCTTCGGCGGTGCGCTCGACGATGCCGGTCGGGCCGTTCCGCCCATCGTCGGCCCGGCGCTCACCGGCACCGAGTTCGACGCCGTCACCGACACGGACCGCGGCGCCTTCGACGGCGACGCCAGATGGGATCGCGCGGTGGGCCCGATGCAGTTCATCCCGTCCACCTGGCAGCGGTGGGGAGCGGACGGGAACGGCGACGGCGTCGCGGACCCACAGCAGATCGACGACGCGGCGCTCGCCGCAGCGCACTACCTGTGTCACGGCGGCCGGGACCTCCGCATCGAAGCCGATTGGGTCGCGGCGATCGGCTCGTACAACGGGGCCGCGTCGTACCTGCAGAAGGTCGTCCACGCCGCGGACACCTTCGCCGCGAACTGATCCCGATCCGGTGTACGAAGCACCCCTCGCGGGATGCTAGTCTCTACTGGTGCCATTTCCGCGTGAGCGGTTTGGTTCGCGCTCCGATAGCTCAGTGGTAGAGCACTTCCTTGGTAAGGAAGAGGTCGCGGGTTCAAGTCCCGCTCGGGGCTCGTTCTCTCCGTCACTGCTCTCGCCGGCATACGGAGAGACGTGGCAGGGTAGCTCAGTTGGTGAGAGCGCACGACTCATAATCGTGAGGTCGAGAGTTCGAATCTCTCTCCTGCTACAGCAAGGCCCGGGAGACCGGGCCTGTTGCGTTTCCGGGCGATTGTGTTCCTTCGCACTGCCGGGCACAGCGCCTTCACCCGTGTCAGGCGCCCTTGGGCTCGGGCCCCCGGCCCGCACGGAGCAGGACGCCGACGAGCATCGCGGTGCCGATCAGGAGACTCGCGCCGGTCAGCACCACACCGACACCGACGACCGAGGTCCCCGGACCGTCGTAGCCCTCGAGCACCGCCGTGCCGGGGTCGTCCGCTCGATAGATCACCGTGACGACGTCGCCGACGGCGGGTTTGCCGTCGAGGGGCCAGTCCGCCCAGACTCGCTGTGGCGAACCGTCGGGTGCCAGATAGTCGGTCCTGAACCGGTGGTGAGATGCCTTCCGGCCGTCGTCGACCTCGGTGACCGTCCCACTCGTCCGCTCCCCGTTCTGCAACAGGTCGCTGTCGGCAGCCATCATGAAGGAGCCGACGACCACGGCCACCGGACCGGCCAACAGCATCAGGACGATCGCCGCCGTCTGGAACACCCTGCTGTGCAGGAAGCCCCGTGTGTCGCCCGCCGCGCGCTTGCTCGCCATCACCAGTGCGCCACCGTCCCGATTCGAAGCTCCTGCATCAGCGGTTCCCGGTGAGGGAAAGACTCAGCATGATGATGGCGGGCGCGATCAGGCCGATCGCGACGCCACCGGCCGCCGCCCAGAGCCCGATGCTGACATGGGGGCTCATGCGAGGACGCAGACCGAGTTCTTCGCCGATCTCCTTGATACGCGCGCGTTCGTTCTCGGGGCTGAACGCGATCTCGAACCCGCCGGGAGAGGTCCCGAGCATGATGACCCTGCCGTACCGGACACGGCCGGACTGCCAGGAGAACGACCAGGAGAGGCGCGGCTCGAAGCCGGAGACCCCAGCCGACCAGCTCATCCGCTTGACCGTGTCGGTGATGCTGAACCGCCGCCGTCGCTCATCGACCCGCACGGTGTAGGTGATGCTGTCGGACACCTCGTTCAGCTGGAGGACGTTCCACCAGCGGGCGTCCGCCAGGTCGTATCCGACCTGGAACCCGTCGGGGAGGCTGGTGACGGTGAATGGGGTGTTCTGCAGCTCGGCGTCCACGGCCCACTGATAGTCCTGTAGCACGCCCGTCGGCGCAACGTCGGTTCCACTCACGGACTCAGTATGGCAACGCGGCGAGAGTGCGCGACCACCGTCGGATGGGCAGTGCTCCCCATCGCACACTGACCTCGAACTGCTATCGCTCCCAGATGCGACGGTAGCCGGGCATGAAGGCGATCATCGCCGCGAGCAGGGTGCCGAGGTTGAGCAGTGGCAGAGCTGGACCGATGGTCCAGGGCGAGTCGGCGTAGACCCCCATCAGCATGACCATCCAGGCGCCGATGTTGCCGAGGATGAGCACGATGATGAAGGTCACCGCGGTCGCTCCCGCTCGCGACGAGACCCGCTTGCCCGCGAGGGTCGGCGCGGTGCAGATCGTGCCGACGATCACGACAATGAGTATCAGGAACGCACTCGCGAACAGGATCGAGGCGGCCTCCGGGTCGCCGTCGTCGTCGCGATCGGCGAATCCCGCAAGGAAGAAGAACAGGTTGAAGGACTCAGGGTCCTCATCCGTCTTCGTCTGGCTCGCGTAGGGGACGAACAGCGAGAGGATGAGGGCGATCTCGAGCAGCAGCATCGGGACCGAGATCAGGATCGACTCGATGCCCGCCACGCGCTCCTCGAGCCGGGTGCGCGCCGCCTGGGCGGCGACCGACTCGGTTGCGGTCGCTGGTCCCTGCTTCGCTGGTTCCCTCATCGTTGATCCCCCGATCGGGAGCCGGGCTCGAACAGGCCCGGCTCGGTTGCCATGACGACGGAGCCCGGCTCGCATCCCGGGCCTCCGACATCGACATGGTAGCCGCGATGGAACGCTACGGCCGCGCGAGGATCAGGGTGATGAGCGCGGCGTCGGACGGAACCGTGGGGTCGAGACCGGTGAGCTCGGTGAACCGCTGCAGGCGTTTCAGGAGGGTGTTGCGATGGACGAAGAGTCGGGAAGCCGTGTCGCCGATCGATCCGGAAGACTGGTAGGCACGAACCGTGTCGACGATGGCACTCCGTTTCCCCGCCGAGAGTGCGTCGAGTCGGCTCGTGAGTTCACGACGAGCGATCGGCCAGGCCTCGCCGAGGCCCTCCTCGACGAGCATCGGCCAGTGGGTGAGCAGCGTCGCGGCGTTCTGCGGCTCCGTCACCTCGTCGGCCAGACGGCGGGCGATCTGCCAGCCGACGCCGAGGCCCGCCAGTCCGTCGATGGTGGGCGACAGGCCCGCCGGCGCGGATTGTAGCCGGGCCTCGGGCGGCGTCCGCGGCCCGGATCGCTCGACGATGAGGAACTGCGTGCCGTCGATCACGTGCAGGTCGGCACCTGCCACGTGTTCCTTCGCCCAGCGTCGGAAGGCGTCCGCGAAGCGCGGGGCGGCCACGAGGACCCGATACCGGCCGAGGACCGGCAGGCCGAGCGCCGACGCCAGGTGTGCGAGCTGCGTCGGGTCGCTCGTCTCGCCGACGAGGAGGCGCCGGAGCAATGAGGCCCGTTCGAGCTCCAACTGCCGGTTCATCGACACGAGCTCGTCGATGTAGGCGGCCTGGATGTGGCTGGTGTGGACCTCGACCGCCTCCCAGACCGTGGCCACCTCCTCGGAAAGCGCGAGGACCTCGTCCGCATCCGCCTCGTCGCGGAGCACCTCCCAGAGGAACCGGAAGTCCATCCGGACTGCCCGCAGGAGCGAGTCCAGTGCGAGGCCCTGTTGTGCGCGATGCCTCCCGACCCGCTCGGAGACAGCGCTCAGCGTGCCGCGGACGTCGTCACCCGCGAGCATCCGCATGAGGAGGTCCAGGACCTCGCGGGCGGTGCGGGAGAGCTCGTCGTCCGTCACCGTCGCCACTGCGTACCCAGGGAGTCGGCGCACCTCTTGCGCGTACTCCTCGGCGATCTTGGACAGGCGGCCGCGGCATCGGTCGGCGACGTCGCGGAGCGCTGTGGTGTGCATATGCACACATTAGAGGGCCCAAGACGATGCAGGGTGGCATTGCGACCGGGCGAGCGCCTTCGGAGTATTGAAGCGCAGGTCCCCATCCCGACTTCCGGAGGCACTCATGACGCAACGCTCATCCCCGCGCTCCACCGCTCCCGTCCACGTCAGCTCGAAGGACGCGCGGCGCATCGCCGGGGCTGCGTTCGTCGGCACGGCGCTCGAGTGGTACGACTACTTCCTCTTCGGCACTGCAGCAGCCCTCGTCTTCAACCGCCTGTTCTTCACGGACCTCGACGCGACCGCAGCGACGCTCGCCGCGTTCGCCACCTTCGGCGTCGGATTCGCAGCACGTCCCATCGGTGCGTTCGTGTTCGGGATCATCGGCGACCGGTTCGGCCGTCGCCCGGCGCTGCTGGTGACGATCGTCATGATCGGCGTCGCGACCGGCCTCATCGGTGTACTCCCCGACTACCTCGCCGTCGGAGTGGCGGCGCCCGTCATGCTCGCGATCCTCCGGCTCGTGCAGGGTCTGGCCGTCGGCGGGGAGTGGGGCGGCGCGGTCACCATCGCCGTGGAACACGCGCCCATCGAGAAGCGTGCACGGTACGCGGCACTCGTGCAGATCGGTTCGCCAGTGGGAACCCTGCTCTCCTCCAGTGCCTTCGCGCTCGTCCTCCTCCTGCCGGCCGAGGCGTTCGACGCCTGGGGATGGCGCCTGCCGTTCCTCGGCGCGTTCCCGTTGCTCGCCGTAGCCCTCTACATCCGGTTCAAGGTCGAGGAGTCGCCGGTCTTCACGCAGCTCGTCCAACAGGAGGAGCGGGTCAAGGTCCCCGCGTTGCAGGTGTTCACGAAGGCCTGGGGTCGCCTGCTCGTCGCCATCGCGGCCGCCCTCCTCGGCGTCGGCGGGTTCTATCTGATGACCACCTTCGTCGTCAGCTACGGCTCGAACACCCTCGGCGTGGACCGCGGGGTGATGGTCAATGCGACGCTCGTCGCCGCCGTGCTGCAGATCCCGATGACGATCTTCTCGGGGCGGCTCGCCGAACGGTTCGGTCCCGGGCGCATGACCCTGTTCGGTGCGCTCCTCACCGCCGCGGCCGCCTTCCCGCTCTTCTGGCTCATCGACACGCAGAACGCGATCGGCATAATCGCCGCAGTGAGTATCGGTATCCTCCTGATCACCCTCGCGTACGCCGTCACCGGCGCTTTGCTCACCGATCTGTTCCCGCCGCACCTCCGGTACAGCGGTGTCGCGCTGGGCTACAACCTCGCCGGCGCCATCAGTGGTTTTCTGCCGCTCATCGCCACCGCGTTCCTCGCGTCCAGCGGCAACCAGTCCTGGTCCGCTGCGCTCCTGCTCGTCGCCGTATCCCTCATCACCGCGGTCGGCGGTCTCATCGGAGAGCGTCTCCGGATCCGAGACGCCGTCGTCACCGCCGACACCGAAAGGTCACCCGCATGACACTCGACAACGCCACCCGTGAACGCATCCTCGCCGAGGTGGATGCCGGGTTCGACGCACAGCTCGCCTTCACGCAGGAACTCGTCCGCCACCCCTCGCTCCGAACGGAGGAGAGCAGCGCGCAGGACCTCATGTTCGCGGCGATGCAGGATCGCGGCCTCGAGATGGACCGTTGGGAGCTGGACGTCGACGACATCGCGTCGCATGAGGGCGCTGGCATCATCGACGTCTCCTACGACGACGTGGACAACGTCGTCGGCACCTACCACCCCGCGTTGGAAGCCGGCCGCTCCCTCATCCTGAACGGTCACATCGACGTCGTCCCCACGGGTCCGGAGAGCGAGTGGGCGACGTCCCCGTGGGACTCGCGGATCGACGGGGACTGGCTGACCGGGCGGGGGAGCGGGGATATGAAGGCCGGTCTCGTCGCCAACCTGTTCGCTTTCGACGCCATCCGTCGGGCGGGGCTCAGCCCAGCCGGCCGCATCCACTTCCAGTCCGTCGTGGAGGAGGAGTGCACCGGGAACGGGTCGCTGGCCGCACTGCAGCGCGGGTACACGGCTGAGGCCGTCGTCATCCCCGAGCCCGAGGAGGACATGCTCGTCCGCGCCAACGTCGGCGTCATCTGGTTCCGGCTCCGAGTGTCTGGCAAACCCACCCACCCTCGCGAGATGTCCTCCGGCTTCAACGCCATCGACGCCGCTCACCACGTCGTGGGTCGGCTGCGGGAGCTCGAGGACCGGTGGAATGCGCAGAAGGACTCGCACCGGTACTTCGAGGATCTCGAACACCCCATCAACTTCAACCTCGGCAAGATCGCCGGTGGAGACTGGGCATCCAGTGTCCCCGCCTGGTGCGAGGTCGACTTGCGCGTGGCACTGTACCCGGGGGTGACCGCCGAAGACGCGTGGACGGAGATCACCGACCACCTGGCCACGGTCGTCGACGACGAGCATGGGCACCCGATCACCGCCAGGACCACCCGCAACGGCTTCTTCGCCGAGGGGTACGTCCTCGACGAGGGCAGCGACGCCGAGAACGTCCTCCGGAGCACGCACCGCGAGGTGTTCGGCGACGAGTTGCGCACCTTCACGACCCCCGGCTACCTGGACGGCCGGGTCTTCACCCAGTACGGGGGGATCCCCGCGCTGGTGTACGGCCCGATCTCGGAGGCGATCCACGGGTACGACGAACGCGTGAGCATCGAGTCGGTCCGCCGCATCACCAAGTCCATCGCGCTGTTCATCGCCGAGTGGTGCGGGATCACGGAGGCGCGGGCCGAGTCCGATCCCGGACGTTCGCACTCCTCGTGACGGAACCCGAACGTCGGTCCTGAGCGCCGCCCGCATCAGCTGCGCGGGCGGCGCTCAGGCGGCATCAAGGTCTGGGAGTCGATCCTCGCGCAGCGCGGGGCAGTGCTCCGGCGTCGGGTGGAGGGTGATGTCGATGACCGTTTCCAAGCGGGCGCGCGCTGCTTCGAGGTCGGCCATCTGCGCGGTGATGCGGTCGCGTTCGGTCTGGAGCAGCGCGAGCGACTCAGCCGTCGCGACGCCCGCATCGACGCAGGGGAGCAGCTGGACGATCGTGCGGCTCGGCAGCCCGGCGGCGAAGAGCTGCTGCACGAGCTCGACGCGTTCCACCGCCGCTTGTTCATAGGTCCGCTGGCCACTCGTCGTGCGGGTGGCGGTGAGCAGCCCCTGCTCCTCGTAGTAGCGGAGCGAGCGGACGCTCACCCCGGTCCGAGCCGCGAGATCTCCGATGCGCATCGAGCTTCCGTTCCTGGCTTGCACCTGACATTGATGTGAGGTCTTAGCCTAACCAGGCTGCTGCGGGATCGCCCCGCACGCGGAAGGGAATCATGGACATCGCAGGATCCGTCGCACTCGTCACCGGCTCGAACCGGGGCATCGGACGCAGGTTCGTCGTGCAGTTGCTCGAGCGCGGGGCCTCGAAGGTGTACGCGACCGCGCGGCGCCCGGAACTCGTCGACATCCCGGGCGTGGAGGTGCTGCAGCTCGACATCACCGATCAGGCGTCCGTCGCTGCGGCGGCCGAGATCGCGACCGACGTCACGTTGCTCGTCAACAACGCCGGGATCGCGACGCAGGGCTCGATGCTGACCGGCGACCTCGCGGACGCCCGGCGGGAGATGGACACGCACTACTGGGGCAACCTCGCCATGGTGCGTGCGTTCGCGCCGGTGATCGAGGCGAACGGTGGAGGGACGATCGTCAACGTGCTCTCCGCCCTGAGCTGGTTCGCCCACCCCGGCTCCGGCGGATACGCCGCGGCCAAGGCGGCGGAGTGGAACATGACGAACGCGGTCCGTCTGGAGCTCGCGCCGAAGGGTGTCACGGTGCAGGGGCTCCACCTCGGGGCCGCCGACACCGACATCATGGCCGGCTACGACGGCCCGATGGTCGACCCGGCGGACGTCGCACGGGCCAGCCTCGACGGCGTCACGTCCGGCGCTTCCGAGGTCGTCGTCGATGAGTGGAGTGCCATGGTCAAGGCCTCGCTCGCTCACGGCCCGGACGCGTTCTACGCGCAGTTCGCCTGAGCATCGAGGCCGCACGCCGTACTCCGGGCGTGGACGGTGCAGAATGGAGGAAGCCCCCGAACAGTTACGGTCTGCTCGGGGGCTTCCTCGTGCCGGCGTGGACTACCGCGCGGCGGCGACGAGGTCGGCGATGCGCTGGCCTCGGGCGTTCGCCTCGGCAACGAGGGTCTTCACCTGGTCTTCGGTCAGGCCGGTGACCTGGCCGTAGGCCTTCGTGTTGGCGGCGATGGAGAACCCCTGCGAGCCGCCGGGTGAGGTGTACATCGTTCCGAACGTCTCGGTGACGAGCGCGATGGTGCCGGCCGGCACGCTGATGATCTTGGGCATGTCTGACTCCTTGAGCGGGTGTCCCGGGTCGTCGCCGTCCAGGCGAGCGTTGATGAACGGATACGGATCCGTGGTGACGCCGAGGTCGGCGTTGTTCCACGTGCCGTCCGCGGTGAAGGTGATGGTGAGATGCAGATGGGCTCCGCGTGAAGCGGATCCGGTGTTCCCGACGACACCGACGGGTTCACCGCGGGCGATCGCCATGCCGACCTGATGAGGTGAGGCGCCCGCCAGGTGCGAGTAGCCCGAGTACATGCCGTCGGGGTGGGCGATGACGAGGACGTTGCCGAGCGCGTCGCTCCAGCGGTTGGCGGAGACGATGCCGGCTGCGACCGCCGGGATCGCGGCCCCGGCGCCCGGTTGGTAGTCCAGCCCGCGGTGCGGTTGGGTCCGCCCGCCGGCCATCGATCCCCAGCCGTCGGCCAGATCCATCTGCGGGAACGGGTGTTGATAGCGGAGGACCATGTGGCTCCTTTCGTGGCGCGGAGGGTGGGCCCCCGAGCAGTTACGGTCTGCTCGGAGGCCGTTCTCCGTTGCCGGTCAGTGGTGACTCGCGGTCACCGGTGCGCTACGCCTGGTTCGACGTGAGCTCCCGGATGGTGGTGTAGAACTGGTCGCCCGTGAGGTTCACGTACGGCCCGTAGGTCGGCACCAACGCGTCGTAGACGACGGGTGCTGCGATGTAGCGGACGTAGCCGGGGCCGACGAGCGCGATGGCGCCGAAGGTCTGCTTGCCCTGCCAGACGTAGCCGGACTGTCCCTGACGGATGATCTTCACGAGTTGTTCTCCTGTGTTTGTGGATGGGTTCGCGGAGCCGAAGTAGCTCCACGGGTTCTGGCGGCTGCCAGAGGGGTCGAGCAGGTGACGGTGGAGGTGCTGATCCACCGGTCCGGTGTCGCCCGAGTAGGCGATGATGTCGCCCTGGTTGAAATGCTGACCGTTGCTCCCGACGTACCGGTCGAGGTGCGAGAACACATCGGCCCATCCGGGGTTCTGGTCGTGGTTGAAGCGGCACGAGTTGCCTGCTGATCCGTCGTTCGGAACCCAGTTCATCGTTCCTGGCGTCGGTGCGAGCACCGGGGTGCCCACAGCGGCGACGAGGTCGACCCCACCGCGGCCGCTCCGGTCGAGGTGGTGCTGCCAGGACACGTAGGGATCGCGGTTGTCGTCCGCGATCACCGTGGACGGGCCGTTCAGCACGTAGTTGTTGAGCGCCACTCTGCCTCCAATCTGTTGTTTCGTGGAGGAAGTGTCCTCCGACATTCGAACGTGTGTTCGAAAGAGACTCTATGGCCATCTCGTCGTCTTGTCCAGTTTATTTTGCCGATTTATCATGAAATTCTTTCTTCAGTGGCAGATTCGACGCCTGAATCGAGTCGCGCATGGCGCGGTGTGGTTCCCGCTCTCAGTCTCGTCAGGAAGCCGTTCACGCCGGGGATCGCCATGATCCGGGCCAGTGCTGCGGCGATCGCGGCCGTCGTGGCCACTGCTGCCGCCGCCCAGGCGTAGACGTCGTCCGGGAGGAGTTCCCGGATCGCCTCCAGGAGCTGTGGCGCGATGATGCTCGCGGTGGTGATGCAGGCCACCGAGCTCAAGATCACGGCCGCGGTCGTCTGGATCACCGTGCGGATGATCCGCTGTGCCGGAAACGGGACGGGTGGTGGAGTCGGTGATGTGGGTGGTTGGTCCGGAGTGGTCCGGCGTTCGGTCATGGTGCCTCCTCAGGCGTCGTGGGTGGTGATGGACAACCTGGATGGCTTCCAGAAGTTGTCTCATCTGGCATCATTCAGGTCGGAGGTGACACTATAGAGCGCATAGGACAGGTTTTCTGCCGCTCACGACAGGGTTTCTGGCTACGATCGAAGCGTGAACGCAGCAGAGGCGATGGTCAATCAGGCGTTGGCGGACGAACTCGTCGCCGCCTACAAGCGGCGACGCATGAATCAGCGCGCCCTGGCTGAGGCGACGGGGATGAGTCCGACGACGCTGCAACGTGTCCTCGCCGGTCGCAGCGAGATCAGTGGCCCGACCTTCGTCACGCTCTGCGCGGCGACCGGCGCCGATCCGGTGCGCCTCCTGGCGGACGCGCTGCAAGCGGTCGGGGGGATGAGTCAGATCGAGGCCGAACTGCAGGCGAGCGACGACGAGCGCGTGGCTCCGGTGTCGGACACCACTGCTACGAATGACGAGCTGGATCGCAAACGCCGGCAGCGGGAAGCTGCGTCGTGGACGACGGAGCAGTTGGAGGGGGAACGTGGGGCGGCAATCACCGATGGAGAACTGGAGCAACCCGAGCCGGAAGCCCCGTGAGCGTGGGCGCGCCTACGACCCGTATGCGCATGCGGAGGAGCTCGGTCTCGCCGTGATCTTCCGGCCGCTGCGGGTGTCCCACGAGCGCTGGCTGCCGTCCGCGCACACGATCGTCATCCAGGAGTCGCTCCGGTCCGTCCACCGGCGGAACGCCCTCGCCCATGGCATCGCACACTGCGTGCTCGGCCACGAGGACGACCGACCGAAGCACGAGGTGCAGGCCGACCGCTTCGCCGCGTCGAACCTCATCGACCTCGACGAGTTCCGGGCCATCGCGCGTTGGGCTCCGGACCTCGAGCATCTCGTCGCGGAACTCGGCGTCACGAAGCGCTTGGCGCGGGCATTCGTCGCGCAGCACGCGGACCTGGCCCAGCACGCCGACCTCGCGTAGCGGCGCGCGCATACTGGGACCATGACCGACGAAGCCGCACCGGACCCGCAGCCTGAGGCGGCCGTGGGCGACGACGTCCTGGAGTCGACGATGCTCGACCTGCTGGGGAAGCGGGCCGCGACGTCGTCCATCTGTCCGTCCGACGTGGCCCGAGCCGTCGGCGGGGACGACTGGCGAGCGCTGATGGACGACACCCGCCGAGTCGCCTGGCGCTTGGTCGACGAGGGCCGGGTGCGGATCACGCAGGGTGACGCGGCGGTCGACCGCGCGACGGTCCGCGGCCCCATCCGGATCCGATGGGCCGAGGACGCCGACGCCGAGGAGTGCGCTCCCTGTCGTCCTGAGACCGGAGGAGCTCGGTCCGACGCCGGTTAGGCTGGAGACATGACCATCGCCCTCATCCGTCACGGACAGACCGCCTGGAACTTCGAACGACGGCTGCAGGGCACGACGGACATCCCCCTGAACGACACCGGGCGGGAGCAGGCGGCCACGGTCGCCCCTCGGCTCACCGGCACCTGGGACGTCGTCGTCAGCTCCCCACTGGGGCGCGCACGCGAGACCGCGCAGATCATCGCGGACGCGCTGGGTCTCGAGCTCGGCCCCACCTACCCGGACGTGGTCGAGCGCCACTACGGCGACGCCGAGGGCGCGACGGCGCAGATGGTCCTCGAGAACTGGCCCGACCACCAGTACCCGAACCTCGAGACCGAGGAGTCGGTCATCGAGCGCGGACTGCGTGGCATCGACGCCATCGCACGCGACTACCCCGGGCAGAACGTCCTCGTCGTGAGCCACGGCACGCTCATCCGACTCACCCTGAGCCACCTCTCCGGCACGACGGTCCCACCGCTGGAGAACTGCTCCGTGTCGGTCATCGAGGCGACGGACTCCGGTTGGTCACTCCTGGACGCCGGTACCGCTCGCACGACGCCGTCGCTCGAGACGGCGCTGTCCGGCTCCAGCGCGCAGTGAGCGGGAACGACTCGACCGGCCGTCCGGTCCGCTCCCCGTCGGGCATCACCTGGCTCATCGGCATCGGACTGACCGCCGGGTTCCTCTCCGGGCTGTTCGGGGTCGGCGGCGGCATCCTCATCGTCCCCGCCGTCGTCTTCCTGCTCGGCTTCGGCCAGCGGCTCGCGGCGGGGACCTCACTCGCGGCGATCGTCCCGACCTCGCTCGTGGGCGTCGTGTCGTACGCGGTGAACGGGACCGTCGACTGGGTGGCGGCGATCCTCCTGGCGATCGGTGCGATCGGCGGGGCGCAACTCGGCAGCTACCTCCTCTCCAAGCTCCCCAAGAGGGCGCTGCAGTGGGGCTTCATCGGCTTCCTGCTCGTCGTGGTGGTCTCGCTGTTCCTGATCGTCCCGTCCCGCACGGCCGAGATCGATCTGCACGTCGGATCGATCATCGGCCTCATCGTGCTCGGCTTCCTGACCGGCGTCCTGTCGGGGCTGCTCGGCATCGGCGGCGGGGTCGTCGTCGTGCCGATGCTCATCCTCCTGTTCGGCGCGAGCGACCTCATCGCCAAGGGCACCTCGCTGCTCATGATGGTGCCGACCGCGATCTCCGGCACCATCGGCAACGTCCGGCGAGGCAACGTCGACCTCACGGCCGCAGCCATCATCGGCATCGCCGCGTGCACGACCACCGCCCTCGGCGCCACCGTCGCGTCGGTCGTCCCGCCGTTCGTCGGCAACCTGCTCTTCGCGGCGTTCCTCGTGGTCATCGCCATCCGCATGGTGTTCCAGGCGCTCAAACGCTCCTGACCGACCGCTGCCGGTCCGTCCGTGCCCGGCCTCCCGGCCGGTGCAGCGGGTAGGCTGGAGGGCGTGTCAGTGAACCCAGAGCTCGCCGGTCGGGTCTTCCCGCCCGTCGCCCCGTACCTGGTCGGACGCGAGAAGATCCGCGAGTTCTCGCGGGCCGTCTTCGCGACGAACCCGATCAACCTCGACCCGGAGGCGGCCCGCGCCGCAGGATACGCCGACGTCGTGGCGCCGCCCACCTTCCCCGTCGTCGTCCAGGAGCACACGCTCCAGCAACTGCTCGCCGCACCCGACGCGGGTATCGACTTCAGCCGGGTGGTCCACGGCGACCAGCGCTTCGTGCACCACCGTCCGATCGTCGCCGGTGACGAGCTCACCGCGCAGCTGACCGTCACCGCGGTGAAGTCCCTGGGTGCACACTCGATGGTGACGTGCGACTCGGTCATGACCGATGCTGCCGGCGAGCCGGTGGTCACCGCGACCTCGACGCTCGTGGTGCGAGGAGACGAAGGATGAGCGACGTGCAGCAGACCCCGACCATGCCGGCCGTCGGAGACGTCGTCGCGGAGCGGACCGTCCACCTGACGCGCGACGCCCTCGTGCGGTACGCCGGAGCCTCCGGAGACTTCAACCCCATCCACTACCGCGACGACGTCGCCGCGTCCGTCGGGCTGCCGGGCGTGCTCGCCCACGGCATGCTGACGATGGGGATCGCGGCCCAGCCGGTCGTCGACTGGATCGGCGACCCCGGTCGGGTGCTCGAGTACCAGGTGCGGTTCACTCGACCGGTCGTCGTCGACCCCGAGACCGGCGCCGACCTCCAGATCCTCGCCAAGGTGGGCAAGGTCGACGAGGAAGCGCGTACCGCGCGCGTCGACCTCACCGTCACCTACGCCGAGCAGACGGTGCTCGGCAAGGCGCAGCTCGTCATCAGCTTCGCCTGACCCGGAGGACCATGAACGACGCCATCCGTCTGAGCGAGCTCACCACCCTCGGGGTCGGTGGGCCGGCCGCGGGCTTCGTGGAATGCGCGAGCGAGGCCGAGCTGATCGAGGCCGTGCTCGACGTCTGGAACACCGATGAGCCGTGGCTGTTGCTCGGCGGCGGATCGAACCTGCTGATCGGCGACGAGCCCCTCGACGCGACTGTCATCCGCGCGGCGAACCGCGGCATCGAACGCCTCGACGCTCCGTCCGGTCGGGTCCGCCTGCGGGTGCAGGCCGGTGAGGACTGGGACGCGCTCGTCGCCTTCACCGTGGAGCACGGCTGGGCGGGTATCGAGGCGCTCTCCGGCATCCCGGGATCCTGCGGGGCTGCGCCCGTGCAGAACATCGGCGCCTACGGGCAGGAGATCGTGTCGTCGCTCGTGGCCGTCGACCTGCTCGACGAGGAGTCGCAGACGGTCGAACGCGTTCCCGCCGCGGAGCTCGGTCTCGGCTACCGGACGTCGGTCTTGAAGCGTCACGGTGGCGGAGAGCCTGAGCGCTCCGGTGTGGTCGTGGCGATCATCATCGACCTCGACGACGTCGGCGCCGACGGCCTGGCAGCACCGATCGCCTATCAGCAGCTCGCCTTCGCGCTCGGCGTGGAGGTCGGCGAGCAGGTGCGCCTGGCCCAGGTGCGCACGACCGTGCTCGCGCTCCGGGCGTCGAAGGGCATGGTGCTCGATCCCGACGACCCCGACACCGCCAGCGCGGGGTCGTTCTTCACGAACCCGATCGTGTCCGAGCACGTCGCCCGGTCGCTGCCGGGCGACGCCCCGTGGTGGCCGGTGGACCCACCGGCCGACGACGACACCGAGTACGTCTTCCCGCTCGGGGACGTCGTCAATTCGCCGCGTCCGGCCCCCGTGGAACGCCTGGCGAAGCTCTCGGCCGCCTGGCTGATCGAGCGCGCGGGTGTCCGTCGCGGGTTCGCGCTCCCCGGATCGCACGCTGCGGTCTCCACGAAGCACACCCTCGCACTCACGAACCGTGGGGGAGCGACCGCGACGGAGATCGCGGAACTCGCCCGCTTCGTGCAGGCACGCGTCCACGCCGAGTTCGGCGTCCTCCTGCAGCCCGAGCCCGTGGTGGTCGGCGTCACGATCTGACGCTGATGCGAGGCCCGCTCGCCCGGAGACGAGCGAGCGGGCCTCGGGTCAGGACGCGAAGAGGCGCTGGAGACGCTGGACGCCCTCGAGGAGCTGGTCGTCGCCGAGCGCGTAGCTGAAGCGCAGGTAGCCGGACGGCCCGAACGCCTCGCCGGGCACCGCCGCGACCTCGGCTTGTTCCAGCATGAGGTCGGCCAACTCGAGCGAGGTCGTCGGGGTGACCCCGCCGAAGGTCCGCCCGAGCAACGCCGAGACGTCGGGGTACACGTAGAACGCACCCTGCGGTGTCGGTGTCTGGAAGCCGTCGATCTTGTTCAGTTCGCCGACGATGAGCTTGCGGCGGCGGTCGAAGGCCTCGCGCATCGTCTCGGCGGCGTCCTGCGGGCCGGTCAGTGCCGCGATCGCCGCACGCTGCGCGATGTTGTTCACGTTGCCGGAGAGGTGCGACTGGAGGTTGCCGAGCGCCTTGATCGCGTCCGACGGTCCGACGGTCCACCCGACGCGCCAGCCCGTCATCGCGTAGGTCTTGGCGACGCCGTTGACGAGGAGCGTCTGCTCGGCGAGCTCGGGGACCGCCTCGACGATGGAGATCGCCTTCACCGCCTCGCCGCTGTCGCCGGCCGAGTAGGTGAGGTTCTGGTAGATCTCGTCGGAGATCACCCAGATGCCGTGCTCGAGCGCCCACTCACCGATCGCCTTCGTCTGCTCGGGGGAGTAGACGGAGCCGGTCGGGTTCGAGGGCGAGACGAACAGGAGGACTTTGGTGCGCGGGGTACGAGCCGCCTCGAGCTGCTCGACCGTGACCTGGTAGTTCTGCGAGGCGTCGGCGAAGACGTCGACCGCGACACCGTCGGCGAGCGCGATGGCCTCGGGGTAGGTGGTCCAGAACGGCGTCGGCACGATGACCTCGTCGCCCGGGTTCAGCAGGACCTGGAACGCCTCGTACACCGACTGCTTGCCGCCGTTGGTGACGATGACGCGGCCCGGGTCGACCTCGAGACCGGAGTCGCGGAGCGTCTTCTCCGCGATGGCGGCGCGGAGGTCCGGCAAGCCGGCCGCCGGGGTGTACCGGTGCGCCTTCGGGTCGCGGGCGGCGACGAGCGCCGCTTCGACGATGTGCTCGGGCGTCGGGAAGTCCGGCTCGCCCGCCGCGTAGGAGATCACGGGCCGGCCTTGCGCCTGCAGCGCCTTCGCCTTGGCGTCCACCTTCAGCGTGGCGGATTCGGCGATCGCTGAGATCTTCGTGGACAGGCGGGGCGTGGGAGTCGATTCAGGCACGAGTCCGAGCGTACCGAACCCGGTATCGAGAGGACAGTATGTGTCCGACCTCGCGTGCAGCGAGGTGAGGCACCTCGTCGCCCGGTCCATCGGGGAACGACGACGTGCCTCACCTCGGTCGTCACGCGGGGTCGACGAGGTACCTCGTGTACGCCGGGACGGTGAGGAAGGTCGGGAACTCGTCGCGCAGTGCCACCTCGCGGAACAGCTCGGCGGCATCGTCGAAGCGGTCGTCCGCGGCGCGGGGGAGCGAGGCGAGGAGCTCGTCGAGGAGGCCTTCGACCCGCTCACGGGTGATCGGGCGGCCGTCGTCGGTCGCGACGTCCTGGTGGATCCACTGCCAGACCTGCGATCGACTGATCTCCGCCGTCGCCGCGTCCTCCATCAGTCCGTCGATGGCCGCGGCGCCGATCCCGCGGAGCCAGGAGTCGAGGTAGCGGACGGCGATCGACACGTTGTCGCGGAGACCGACGTCCGTGACCGCGCGACCGATGCGGACGTCGAGGAGCTGCGACGGTGTCACCGACACGTCCTCACGCAGACGGTCGAGCTGATTCGGGCGATCGCCGAGGACCGCGTCGAACTCGGCCCTGGCGGTCTCGATGAGGTCCGGGTGCGCCACCCAGGTCCCGTCGAAGCCGTCGCCGGCCTCACGACGCTTGTCGGCCGAGACCTTCTCGATCGCGCGCGCCGTCGCCTCCGGATCGCGTCGGTTCGGGATGGACGCGGACATCCCGCCGATCGCGTGCGCATCGCGGCGGTGGCACGTCTGCACGAGGAGTTCCGTGTAGGCCCGCATGAACGGCACCGTCATCGTCACCTCGCTGCGGTCGGGCAGGACGAACCGGGCACCGCGCCCCCGGTAGTTCTTGATGATCGAGAAGATGTAGTCCCACCGACCGGCGTTGAGACCGGCGCAGTGGTCGCGGAGCGCGTACAGGATCTCGTCCATCTCGAACGCCGCCGGCAGCGTCTCGATGAGCACGGTGGCGCGGATCGTCCCATGGTCGAGACGCAGACGCTCCTCGGTGAACGTGAAGACGTCGTCCCAGAGCTGCGCCTCCTCGCTCGACTCCAGCTTCGGGAGGTAGAAGTACGGCCCGCGGCCGGCGTCGATGAGCGCTCGGGCGTTGTGGAAGACGTAGAGGCCGTAGTCGACGAGGCTCCCGGAGGCCGCCATGGCCGCCCCGGAGCGGTCGATGAACCGCAGGTGCTTCTCCACGAGGTGCCAGCCGCGCGGGCGCATGACGATCGTCGGCGTCTCCGTCGCGGTGACGCGGTACACCTTCCCCGCCTCGTTCGTGAACGCCAGCTCGCCGCGGACGGCGTCGCGCAGCGAGAGCTGACCACCGATGACGTTGGCCCACGTCGGGCTCGTCGCGTCCTCCTGGTCGGCAAGCCAGACGTTCGCGCCGGAGTTGAGGGCGTTGATCGTCATCTTCGGATCGGTGGGGCCGGTGATCTCGACCCGACGGTCCTCGAGACCGGGCCCGGCGCCGGCGACTCGCCAGGAGCGGTCCTCCCGGATCGCCGCGGTGTCATCGCGGAACCGCGGGTCGCGGCCGTTCCCGATCTCGAAGCGTCGGCGCATGCGCTCGGCGAGGCGGTCGTGCCGCGCACCCGCGAACCGCTGGTGCAGGTCCGCGAGGAAGACGAGGGCGTCGGGGGTGAGGATCTCCTCGTACCGGTCACCGAGACGACCGACGACCTCGACGGCGGGGCCCGTGCGCTGCGTGGGCACCGGCGCGGTGGTGGGTGTGGACGGGGAAGCGAGCATGGTGTTCATGGGGTGACTCCGTTTCGGATGGTCGTGCGTCGGATGGGCCCTTCGAGCGGTCCCTGGGCTTGTCGAAGGGCGGGGCTGGGATGGATCAGTGGAACTGCTGTTCCTCGGTCGAGCCGGCGAGGGCGAGGGTGGCGCTGCCGGGGTTGAGGGCGGTCGCGACCAGGTCGAAGTAGCCGGTACCGACTTCCCGCTGGTGCCTGGTGGCGGTGTAGCCGCTGGACTCTGCGGCGAACTCGGCCTCCTGGAGGTCGACGTACGCGCTCATCGCCCGCTCCCGGTAGTCGCTCGCCAGGGTGAACATCGAGTGGTTCAACGCGTGGAAGCCGGCGAGGGTGATGAACTGGAACGCGTACCCCATGGCGGCGAGCTCGCGCTGGAAGGACGCGATCTGCGCGTCGTCGAGGTGCGACTTCCAGTTGAACGACGGCGAACAGTTGTAGGCGAGCAGCTTGCCCGGGAACCGCTCGTGGACGGCTTCGGCGAATCGACGGGCGAGGTCGAGGTCGGGTTCCGCCGACTCGACCCAGAGCAGGTCGGCGTACTCCGCGTAGGCGAGTCCGCGCGCGAGCACCGGACCGATGCCGTTCTCCACCTCGTAGAAGCCCTCCGGAGTCCGGTTCCCGTTCAGGAACGGCAGATCGCGCTCGTCGATGTCGCTCGTGAGAAGCGTGGCGGCCAGCGCATCGGTGCGGGCGATGACGATGGTCGGGACACCGGCGACGTCCGCCGCCAGCCGGGCCGCATTGAGCGTCCGGATGTGCTGGCCCGTCGGCACCAGCACCTTGCCGCCCATGTGGCCGCACTTCTTCTCACTGGCGAGCTGGTCCTCCCAGTGGACGCCGGCGGCGCCCGCCTGGATCATGCCGGCCATGAGCTCGTAGGCGTTGAGCGGTCCACCGAAGCCGGCCTCGGCGTCGGCGACGATCGGCGCGAGCCAGTCGATCGCCTCGCGTCCCGGGTCCTCCCCGACGGCCCGCTCGGCGAAGTCGATCTGCTCGGCCCGGAGCAGCGCGTTGTTGATCCGCCGGACGACCGCCGGAACCGAGTTCGCCGGGTAGAGGCTCTGATCGGGATAGGTCTGCCCGGAGAGGTTCGCGTCGGCGGCGACCTGCCAGCCGGAGAGGTAGATCGCCTGCAGGCCGGCCCGGACCTGCTGCACGGCCTGGTTGCCGGTCATCGCGCCGAGGGCGGGCACCCACTCCTCGGTGTGGAGGAGGTTCCACAGTCGCTCCGCCCCTCGGCGGGCGAGTGTCGGTTCCTCCCGGACACCGCCGCGCAGGCGGACGACGTCCTCGGCGGTGTAGTCGCGCCGGACCCCGTCCCAGCGCGGGTCGGTGTCCCACTCGCGCTGCAGTTCCTCGGCCGTCTGCGTCTGGTCGCCGGCGCGGAGGGGCGTGCGGTGGTCGGTCGGTCGGGTGGCTTCGTTGCTCACGATGACTCCTGTGGTGTCGAGGTCGGTGGGGCGGGTCGTGCTGTGGGAACGATCCTGCGCTCGCCGCAACCCCGACGGACGTCATCCGTGGACAGAAGAACGGCCGACCTTCTGTTTGCCGGAACAACCGGCGCGTGTGAGCATGATCACCATGACCAGCACCGCCGCTGCTCCACCCGCCTCCGCCACCCCTGGTGACGGACCTGCTCCGCACGCGGACGCCCTCGTCCTCGGTCGCCGGATCCGCGATGCCCGGTCTCGCGCAGGCCTCACGCTCGACGAGCTCGCGCAGGCGATCGACCGAGCACCGTCTCAGGCATCGGCGATCGAGAACGGGCATCGGGAGCCGAGCCTGTCCATGCTCCGCGTCATCGCCGCCGCCCTCGGCACCACCGTCGACGACCTGCTCCGTGACGAACCGCCGAGCGACCGGGCCGCGCTCGAGATCGCCGTCGAGCGTGCTCAGCGGGGCCCCGTCTTCTCCGCCCTCGGGATCGCGCCCATCCGGGTCTCGAAAGGGACCGCGGACGAGACGCTGCGCACCGTGCTGGCGCTGCACGACGAGGTCGCCCGCCTGCATCGGGAGCGCGCGGCGACACCCGAGGAGGCACGCCGGGCCAACGCGGTCCTCCGGGCGGACATGCGGGCGGCCGACAACCATTTCCCCGAGCTCGAGGCCGTCGCGAAAGGGCTGCTCGACGCCGTCGGCTACACCGGAGGGCCGGTCTCGCATCAGACGGTCGCGGAGATGGCGCAGCACCTCGGGTTCTCGCTCCACTACGTCGGCGACCTGCCGCACTCGACGCGCTCGGTCACCGACCGGCGCAACGGTCGGATCTACATGCCGACCGAACCCTCGATGTCGCGTGACTCGCGATCACCCATCCTCCAGGCGTTCGCCAGTCACCTGTGCGGACACGAGGAGCCGGGAAACTACGCGGACTTTCTGCGGCAGCGCGTCGAGACCAACTACCTGACGGCGGCCATACTCCTGCCCGAGCGCGACGCCGTGCGCGTCCTCGGTGAGGCGAAACAGCTCCGGCGCATCTCGATGGAGGACCTGCGCGACGCGTTCGCGGTGTCGTACGAGACCGCCGCGCACCGCTTCACGAACCTCGCGACGAGGCACCTCGGACTCCCGGTGCACTTCATGAAGGTGCACGAGTCGGGGACGATCATCAAGGCGTACGAGAACGACGGGGTCACGTTCCCGTCCGACGTCCTCGGAGCGGTGGAAGGCTCGCTCGTCTGCCGCAACTGGACGGCCAGGACCGTCTTCGACGTCGAGGACCGTTTCAGTCCCTGGTATCAGTACACGGACATGGACACGGGCACCTTCTGGTGCACCTCGCGGATCGAGAAGGCCAAGGAGGGCGAGTACTCGGTCAGCGTCGGCGTCCCGTTCGCGCACGTGAAGTGGTTCCGCGGACGCGAGACGCCGCACCGGTCCACCTCGAGCTGCCCCGACGAGCGATGCTGTCGTCGGGCGTCACCGGCGCTCGCCGAACGGTGGGAGGGGAGAGCCTGGCCGGCGGCGCGGACGCCGACGAGTCTGCTGGCGGCGCTGCCGACCGGATCCTTCCCGGGGGTCGACTCCGTCGAGGTGTACGAGTTCCTCGAGTCGCACGCGCCACGGGCGGACTGAGGTGAGGCACCTCGTCGCCCGAGGTGGTGTCGAGCGACGAGGTGCCTCACCTGAGCGTGATCAGCTCGCGAGGCGCGGGTAGTCGGTGTAGCCCTCGGCGCCCGGGCCGTAGAAGGTGGCCGGGTTCGGCGTGTTCTCCTCGTGCTCGCCCGCCCAACGCTCGACGAGGTCGGGGTTCGCGATGGCGAGACGCCCGACGGCGACGGCGTCGGCGTGCGCGTGCTCGACGAGGGCGATCGCCTCGTCGCGCGTCGTGACGGTGCCGAAGCCGCTGTTGACGATGAGCTTGCCGCCGAAGTGACCGCGCAGGTCCTGGACGAGCGCACCGGCCGGGTCCTCGTGGAGGATGCTGAGGTAGGCGAGGCCGAGCGGTGCCAGGGCGTCGAGCAGCGCCTCGTAGGTCGCGCGGACGTCGGCCTCGTCGGTCTCCGCCGTGTCACCGGCACCGTTCATCGGGGAGATGCGGATGCCGACGCGCGCTGCACCGACCGCCTCGGCGACGGCGCTGACGACCTCGGCGACGTACGACGCGCGAGCCTCCGGGCTGCCTCCGGCGCGGTCGTCGCGCACGTTGGAGACGGGGGAGAGGAACTGGTGCAGCAGGTAGCCGTTCGCAGCGTGGAGCTCGACGCCGTCGAGTCCTGCTTCGATCGCGTTGCGGGCCGCCTGGACGAACTCCTCGCGGACCGTGTCGAGCTCCTCGGCGGTCAGCGCGTGCGGGACGGGGTACGGCTGGGCGCCCGCGGGCGTCCGGACCTCGCCGGCGATGGCGATCGCGCTCGGCGCGACGATGCGGTCGGTGCCAGTGATGTCGGTGTGCGAGACACGGCCACCGTTCATGAGCTGCATGACGATGAGCCCGCCTGCGCCGTGCACGGCCTCCGCGACGCCCCGCCAGCCCTCGACCTGCTCGGGGGTGACGATGCCGGGCTGGCCCGGGTAGGAGCGCGACTCGGCGCTCGGGTAGGTGCCCTCCGTGATGATGAGCCCGAGTCCTGCGCGCTGGCTGTAGTGCTCGGCGACGAGGTCGCCGGGGACGCCGTCGGCTCCGGACCGCATGCGGGTGAGCGGGGCCATGACGACGCGGTTGGCGAGTTCGAGGTCGCCGAGTCGGACGGGGGCGAAGAGATCCATACGGGTGATGCCTTTCGTGGGGGTGCGGCACGCGGACGACGCGGCCTCCGGACGCAACCCGCCGGTGACCGTCGATATTCCGATGATGCTTCTGGACCTTGTGCATCTGGAATACTTCTTGCTAGGCTCGCAGGGTGGTCGTCGGGCTCTGTCCCCGCAGCTCGCGACGAGCACGACCCGGTGTCGACGAATCCGAGGGGGAGGCGTCGGCACCGGGATCCCTGCCAGGATACGAAGATGTCCGCCCCCAGATTCGGCCTCGTCTCCGATCTCCGTCGCCCGGAGTCCGGCGAACGCGCCGAGCGCGTCACGTTCGTCGAGTTGTTCTTCGACCTCGTCTTCGTCTTCGCGCTCACCCAGCTGAGCAAGCTCATCGCCGACGACCAGAGCGTCACCGCCGCGCTCGAGTCGATCGTCCTCATCCTGGCGCTCTGGTGGTCGTGGGTGTCCACGAGCTGGGTGACGAACTGGCTCGACCCGGAACGGCTCGCGGTGCGACTCGCGCTCATCGGCTTCGGCCTGTTGGCGTTCGTCGCGGCGGTGTCGGTGTCGGCGTCGTTCACCGATCGCGCGCTGGCGTTCGCCGTCGCCTACGTCGTGCTCCAGCTCGTCCGGACGCTGTTCATGGTCGTGGCGACCTGGCGGCACGACCGGGACGTGGCCCTGAGTTTCGCACGCGTCCTCGTCTGGACCGCGTTCGCCGCCGTCTTCTGGATCGCCGGCGCGCTGGTGCCGGCCGACTGGCAACTGGCGTTCTGGATCTGCGCCGTCGCCGTCGAGTACGGCGGCGGGGCCCTCGGATTCCGACTGCCGGGGGTGCGGCGCTCGGAGGTCGAGAGCTGGGAGCTCTCCGGTGCGCACCTCTCCGAGCGGGCGTCGCTCTTCATCATCATCGCGATCGGTGAGTCCCTGCTCGTCACCGGGTTCGCGTTCGTCGAGCTCGAGACGTCGGTCGACGCCGTCGTCGGGATGCTGAGCGCCTTCGTCTCCGCGGTCGCGCTGTGGTGGCTGTACTTCCACCGCACGGAGGCGGCGGGACGCCGAGCGGTCGAGGCCGCCGAGGAGGAGGCCGACCGCGCCGACGGTGACGAGGGTCGTTCCGGACGACGCGGGCCGGGACGCCTCGGACGCATCGCGCGCGATGGATACAGCTACGCCCACGTCGTGGTCGTCGCCGGGATCGTGCTCGTCTCGGTGGGGGACAAGGAGATCCTCGACCGACCCGCCGACGCCGTCGAACTCGCCGGGGGCGTCGTCATCCTCGGCGGCCCGGTCCTCTACCTGCTCGGGCTGTCGCTGTTCCGGTTCGTCGTCGACCGCGCCGTACCCCTCGCACCGGTCATCGGCCTCGCGATGCTCGCGGGCTGCGCGGTCGCCGCGTTCCTCCTGCCGCAGCTCGGGGAACTCGTCCTCGGGTGTCTCTGCACCGGCGTGCTCGTCCTCGCCGCGATCGCCGACACGGTCCTCCCGGACCGGCGGGTCACTGCGGAGCGTCGCCAGGCTTGATCTCGGCGCCCTCGCGGTTCGGCCCCGTGTCGTAGCGGGCACCGCCCCGGTCGCTCGGCTGCGCCGCGAGCCAGATGAAGAAGAACCACCCGAAGATCGGGACCAGGTTGATGAGCTGCCACCAGCCGCTGTGGTCCGTGTCGTGCATTCGGCGTGCGTTCAGCGACAGCCCCGGGATGATCGTCGCGAGACCCCAGATCCCGGACAGGATGCTCTGGACGCCCCATGCGGGGCCTTCGGTGACCTGACCCTCCCAGAAACCGGCCGTCACCCCGGTCGCGACGTCGACGCCGCGTCCGATCACCAGGAGTGCGGTGACGATGACGGCGTGGACGACCACCCACCACCAGAACTCGCTCCGGCTGGCCCGCCCGGTGAAGATCGGATACCGCTTCCAGAAGCGGAGGAACGCCTGGATCGGGCCGGCTCCCGGGAGCGGGCTGTCATCCGCGAAGCGGGGCGGGATCCGGCGATCGTCCTCGCGGTTCGTCTCCGCCGCCTTCGAGGTCGTCTCGTGTTCGTCTGCGCTGCTCATCGGTCCCCCCGGGTCGAGTCGTCGTGCGTCCGAAGGAGCAACCCTACGCGAGCAAGCGCTCCGAGTGCAGGAGGAGGGATCCCTCGCCGGCGAGACCTGACGCCGGTTTTACAGCCGGGCGACCGTGCCGTACACTAGATGGAGGTAGTTGAAATCTGCCATGATTTTCTGCGCCTGTTTTCACCCGTGTGGTGAGGCAACGCACAGGAGGTCAGGGTAGCTTCGACCCCTCCGGTGCGTCAGCACTGAAGGGCGGTGGCTCAATTGGTAGAGCAGCGGTCTCCAAAACCGCAGGTTGCAGGTTCAAGTCCTGTCCGCCCTGCGAGTCGGTGCGTATGCACCGGCACACGAAAGGTGTAACGAGTGGCCCCGAAGAGTACCGACACGCCCGGCGAGGACGTCGTCGTCAAGGCGAAGGCGGACCGTGCCGAACGGCGCGGCTTCTTCTCGGGCATCGTCCTGTTCCTGAAGCAGGTCTTCGCGGAACTCAAGAAGGTCGTCACGCCGACGCGGAAGGAACTCCTCAGCTACACGGCTGTGGTGCTCATCTTCGTCTGCATCATGATGGCGCTCGTCTACGGCATCGACTTCGTCTTCGCCTGGGTCGTCACGCTGGTGTTCGGTACCGCGAGCTAGTTCCGCTCAGGTTCCGGTGCTCCGGCCCGGTACCCGGGTTCCACAATCACAGACGGCGACGCAGTCGTCACGCGCCAGGATCCGGCGCCGCGGTCGGGGATCACCCGCGATCCGCACAACAGAAACGGAATGGAAATCAGTGTCTGAGCGAAACTCGAACGACGTCGACTGGGCAACCGCTGCCGAGCAGTCCTCGGAGGACGACGAGGCCCAGGAGGGCAACGTGCTCTCGGCCGACGAGCACTCCGTCGACCCCGCTGAGCACAACGCCGTCCACGTCGAGGAGACCGGCGACACCGAGGTCGACCTCGACGCCGTGCTCGACGCGATGGCAGAAGCCGTCGACCCCGAGGCCGACGCCGTCGTCGACGACGCCCTCGAGCTCGATGAGGCCGCCGAGGTCGAAGCCGCAGCAGAGGCCATCGCCGAAGAAGAGGCCGACCCCACCGACGCCGAGCCCGCCGAGGAGTCCGAGGAGGACCCCTACGACGCGTTCCGCAAGGAACTCCGCTTCCTGCCCGGCAAGTGGTACGTCATCCACTCCTACGCCGGTTTCGAGCGCAAGGTGAAGGCCAACATCGAGCAGCGCAAGTCGACGCTCGAGGTCGCGGACTACATCTACCAGGTCGAGGTCCCCATGGAAGACGTGGTCGAGATCAAGAACGGCCAGCGCAAGATGGTCACCCGCGTCCGCATCCCCGGCTACGTGCTCGTCCGCATGGACCTCAACGAGGACAGCTGGTCGGTCGTCCGCCACACGCCTGGCGTGACCGGCTTCGTCGGCAATGCGCACAACCCCACGCCGCTCCGCTTCGAGGAGTCCTTCAACATGTTGAAGTCGCTCGTCGAGGTCAAGGAGACCGCGCCCGTCAAGGGCTCCGGCACCAAGGGCAGCGCCACGCAGCAGCGTGTCATCCCCGCCGAGGTCGACTTCGAGATCGGCGAGACCATCACGATCAAGGAAGGCTCGTTCGCGGGTCTCCCCGGCTCCATCAGCGAGATCAAGCCCGAGAGCGGCAAGCTCACGGTGCTCGTCTCCCTCTTCGAGCGCGAGACGCCGGTCGAGCTCAGCTTCGACCAGGTCACCAAGCTCTAAGCCACACGGCTCCACAGTCCACCGCCGCCCGACGGGCGCGCGGGAGAGCGCACATCATCCGATGGCGCTCGAACCCCAGAAGAAGGAAGAAACATGGCACCGAAGAAGAAGGTCACGGGTCTCATCAAGCTGCAGATCCAGGCCGGCGCCGCAAACCCTGCTCCCCCCATCGGCCCCGCCCTTGGTCAGCACGGCGTCAACATCATGGAGTTCTGCAAGGCGTACAACGCGGCCACCGAGTCGCAGCGCGGCAACGTCATCCCCGTCGAGATCACCGTCTACGAGGACCGTTCGTTCACCTTCATCCTGAAGACCCCGCCCGCAGCGGAGCTCATCAAGAAGGCCGCCGGCGTCGCCAAGGGCTCCGGTACCCCGCACACCGTCAAGGTCGCGAAGCTCACCAAGGAGCAGGTCCGTCAGATCGCCGAGCAGAAGGCTCCCGACCTGAACTCGAACGACATCGACGCAGCCGCGAAGATCATCGCCGGCACCGCCCGCTCCATGGGCATCACGGTCGAGGGCTAACCCTCTCGACCCGCTTCGGGGACGCCACCAGGCGGAACCGCGCACGTCTCACTTTTTCACTCGTGGCAGCGCCGGCCAGGCGCAGATGACCACATTTCTCATAGGAGAACGCACATGGCACAGAAGTCGAAGGCCTACCGGGCCGCAGCCGAGAAGATCGAGGCTGACAAGTACTACACCCCGAACGAGGCCGTCGCCCTCGCCAAGGAGACCGGTTCCGCCAAGTTCAACAGCACCGTCGAGGTCGCCCTCAAGCTCGGTGTCGACCCGCGCAAGGCTGACCAGATGGTCCGCGGCACGGTCATCCTCCCGCACGGCACGGGCAAGACCGCCCGCGTCATCGTCTTCGCGACGGGCCCGGCAGCAGAAGCCGCGATCGCGGCCGGTGCTGACGAGGTCGGCGGCGACGAGCTCATCGCGAAGGTCGCCGAGGGCTACACCTCGTTCGACTCCGCGGTCTCCACCCCGGAGCTCATGGGCAAGGTCGGTCGTCTCGGTAAGGTCCTCGGTCCCCGTGGCCTCATGCCGAACCCCAAGACCGGCACCGTGACGCCGGACGTGGCCAAGGCCGTGTCCGACATCAAGGGCGGCAAGATCGAGTTCCGCGTCGACAAGCACTCCAACGTGCACTTCGTCGTCGGCAAGGCCTCGTTCGACGCTTCGCAGCTCGAGGAGAACATCAAC
This sequence comes from Plantibacter sp. H53, assembly GCF_001650455.1. Taxonomy (NCBI): domain Bacteria; kingdom Bacillati; phylum Actinomycetota; class Actinomycetes; order Micrococcales; family Microbacteriaceae; genus Plantibacter; species Plantibacter sp. H53. The sequence continues at coordinate 30,776 of NZ_LWCT01000006.1, read as the reverse complement.
GCCGCGCTCGAGGAGATCCTCCGCCTCAAGCCGTCCTCCTCGAAGGGCCGTTACATCCAGAAGGGCGCCGTGTCGACCACGTTCGGCCCCGGCATCCCGCTGGACGTCAACTCCATCTAGTCTCACCAGCACGAAGGCCCGGTCGCGTCACGCGACCGGGCCTTCGTCGTACGACGGGGTGGCGTCGTACGATGCAGGGATGGTCTCCACCCGCACCGCCACGGCCGATGACGCCGCCACCCTCGCCACGCTCGCCGCAGCGACCTTCGCCCTCGCCTGCCCGCCCGGCACCGCGCAGGAGCACATCGACGCGTTCATCGCCGAGCACTTCACCTTCGACCGGTTCACCGGCTACCTGGCCGATCCCGGACGCGCGCTCCGGCTCCTCGTCGATGACGATGACGGCACGGCCATCGGCTACACGATGCTCGTCTTCGGCGATCCGGTGGACGCCGACGTGCTCGCTGCGGTCGCGCACCGCCCGACGGCGGAACTCAGCAAGCTGTACGTGCTCCCCGCGAGCCACGGTGCCGGCGGAGCGCGCACGCTCATGGAGGCGACCCTCGACGACGCCCGGTCCCGAGAGGTGACGTCGGTGTGGCTCGGGGTGAACCAGCAGAACGCCAGGGCGATCCGGTTCTACGACAAGAGCGGGTTCACGGTCGTGGGGACGAAGACCTTCCTCGTCGGACCCGAACGGCACGACGACTTCGTCATGGAGCAGGTCTTCGGGAGCGCACTTCGACAGGCTCAGTGACCGGGGTGGGGCTCATTGACCGGTTCTCCGGTCCCTGCGCTCGTCGAAGGGCGGGGTCCTGTCGCCGCTCCCTGAGCGCCCCCAACCGCTCCCTGAGCGCCCCCAACCGGTCCCTGAGCTGGTCGAAGGGCGGCAGCCTAGCCGTCGGCGACCTTGAGGACGATCTTGCCGCGTGAGTGCCCGCCCTCGAGGAGCACGTGGGCCTGCCGGACGGCGTCGAGGTCGAACACCTGGTCGACGAACACCCGGACGTCCCCGGACTCCAGCAGCCTGCTGATGGTGTCGAGTGTGGCGCCGTCGGGTGCCACGGTGAACCGCGTCGCGCGGACGCCCGCGGCCCGGGCCTCCTCCTCGAGTGTCGGCCAGGAACCGGTCGGCGCATTGATGATGAGCCCGCCCGGGCGGAGGACCCGCAGGGATCGCGACCCCGTGTCCTCCACGGTGTTGCCCACGAGGTCGATCACGACGTCGACCTGGTCGACGACGTCCTCGAACCGGTGCAACTCGTGGTCGACCGCCTGATGGGCGCCGAGTTCGCGCAGCCAACCGACATTCCGACCGGAGCCGGTGGCGATCACCCGCGCGCCGAAGTAGGTGGCGAACTGCACGGCGAAGTGCCCGACACCGCCGCTCCCGGCGTGGACGAGGATGCGCTGCCCCTCGTGCGCCTTCGCGACGTCGACGACCATGCCCCACGCGGTCAGTGCGGCGAGGGGGACCCCGGCTGCCTCGACGTGCGACAGGGTCGTCGGCTTCCGCGTCAGGCTCAGGGAGGACACCGTGACGTACTCGGCATAGCTGCCGCCCGTCCGCGGGAAACTCGTCATGCCGTAGACCTCGTCGCCGGGCAGGAGGCCGGCCGCAGCGAAGGGCGACTCGACCACGATGCCGCTGAAGTCGTACCCGAGGACGGCCGGCATCGTCGTGATGGCCGAGGAGACGCCCCGGCCCGCGCGGGTCTTGGCGTCGACCGGGTTCACGCCGGCCGCGACGACCTTCACGAGGAACTCCGCCATGACCGGACGCGGTGTCGGTACGGTCTCCATCCGGAGGACCTCAGGGCTGCCGACGGCGTCGATCACCGCGGCTCGCATGGTCTCCGGTGCCGGCTTCACCGCGTCCGCGGTTGTCGCCAGAGACCAGGAGTGTCCGACTCCTTGACGCATCGAGTACTCCTTCGTCGTTCATCCCCCGAAAGCTCCACCCGGCGGAGGTCGGCTCGGCGACGAGTCTCGCTCCGGTGCGTGGTCCGGCTCTGTTCTCATCAAACCCGTCGAATGAGTCGGCGCTGTTACGGGGGTGTCAATTGGCTGGAAACGATTCCCTCTCTTCGGGGGACACGGCTGCCCGGCTGTCGCCCGATCGTCGGGAGCGTGCTTCCGATACAGTGGCGCAATGCGCGCACTGTTCGGAGTCATCAGGATCATCGCGGGTGGGGTGATCATCGCCGCCATCGTCGGCCAGTTCGTCTACACCCTGTCCTTCGGTGATGCGCCCGACGACTTCTTCGTCAACTTCTTCAGCTACTTCACGATCCTGTCGAACGCGCTGAGTGCGATCGTCCTGTTGGTCGGCGCCGGGTACTGCTTCCGGCTGCGACGCGATCCGGCCTGGTACAACCTCGTCCTCGGCTGCGTCGTGACCTACATGGCGACCACCGGCGTCGTCTACAATCTGCTGCTCCGCGGCATCGCCCTCGACCAGGGGCACACCCTCGGCTGGTCGAACGAGGTGCTGCACCTCATCGCACCGATCTACCTGGTGCTCGTCTGGATCGTGACGCCCGGCAAGTCCCGCCTGGAATGGCGTCAGGTGTGGGCGATCATCGCGTTCCCGCTCGTCTGGACCGTCTACACGATGATCCGCGGATCGATCGTCGGCTGGTACCCGTACCCGTTCCTCAACCCGGCTCAGCCCGGCGGCTGGGGAGCCGTCGTCGTCTACATGATCGCCATCGCCGGGTTCATCGGCCTGATGGGCTGCGCCGTCATCGCGTTGAGCCGGACGAGGCTCATCCGCGGATGACGGGAGCCACATCGGACCAGCGGGTCCCTCGCTCCTCGGCGGTCCGCCGTTGCCGGTCCGTCGCCCTCGCGTTCGCGATCATCGGTGGCGTGCTCGTCGTGGTCGCCACGGTCATGATCTGGGCCGCGCGTCTCAGTCTCGGTAAGAACAGCTACGTGAGCGGCCTCGGCGCCACCGGCGAGGTGACGGCTCCGGTCTTCAACGCGGCACTGCTCATGGTCGCGATCGGTGGTCTCAGCATCGCCGGAGCGCTGCAGCGAGTCCTCCCGTCCCGCGAGCCCGGTCAGCGCCGCACGAGGGTCGGACTGCTGCTCGTCCCCTGGCTGCTCGTCGGACTGTCGAGCCTGTGCTTCCTCGTGGCGTCCCGGGTGACCTGTACCTACGAGTGCCCGATCCCGTCGAACCCGCTGTTCACGCTCCAGGACGCGGTGCACATCTCCTTCGCGGTGCTGGGCTTCGCGCTCGCCTGCCTGGCGATGATCGGGTCGGCCCTCGGATCGCGGTTGCGCGCCGTCCGGCGGCTGTCCTGGTTCGCGGGGTCAGCCGTCGCGGTGATCGCGGGGCTCGGCGGCCTCCTCTCGCTCGCCGAGGTGGGGCAGCAGGTCGGGAGCTGGTTGGAGTTCGCGGCGATGACGATCGCCCTGTTCTGGCTCGTCGGATACGGCCTGGCGGAGGTGCTCGCCGTCGGGAAGGCGGACGACGACGGACGCCCTGGTTCCACAATGGAGGACGCGCGTCAGGTCGATGCGGCGTCGAGCGCCCGAGGCTGAGTCATCGCGTCGATCGCGGGTGCGGACAGGGCGTCGCGCAGCACCATGATCGCCGCTCCCAAGACCCCGGCCTCCTCGCCGGCCGTCGAGGTGACGATGCCGAGGTGCCCGGTGGCGAGCGGCATCGACCGACGGTAGACCACTTCGCGGACGCCGGTGAGGAGATGTTCGCCGGCACGCGTCATCGTCCCACCGAGCACGATCACCGAGGGGTTCAGGAGGTTCACCACGACACTGAGCACCTCACCGATCTCCCGGCCGGCCTGCCGGGTGGTCTCGATGGCCGTCCGGTCGCCCGCGCGGATGAGCGCTGCGACGTCGCGACTGCTCATGGCGTCGATCCCGTGGGCGCGGAGCTCGGTGGCGATCGCCGGCCCGCTCGCGATGGCCTCGAGGTCGCGGTCGTCGTCGGCTGCGCGCGGGGAGTCCCGTCCGACGGGGACCTGCACATGCCCGATGTCGCCGGCCGCACCGAGTGCGCCGCGCTGCAGTTCGCCACCCGCGATGATGCCGGCACCGATCCCCGTGGACACCTTCACGTAGACGAGGTCGTCGGTGTCCGGCCAGGAGATCGCGTGCTCCCCGAGGGCGAGGACGTTGACGTCGTTGTCGACGAGGACCGGGACGTCGAGGGTCCGGCGGATGTAGGCGGGGACGTCGAAGCGGTCCCAGCCCGGCATGATCGGCGGGTTGGTCGGCCGTCCGGTGGAGTGCTCGACCGGTCCCGGCAGGCCGATCCCGATCCCGATGACCGGGGGAGCGACCGGCTGGGGTGTGGCCCACGTCTGCGGAGCGGCCAGCAGGGCCGACGCCGCTTCGACGACCCAGTCGAGGACGGGCTCGGGTCCTGCGGCGATCTGCAGCTCCGCGCGGCTCGTCGCGAGGATCGCTCCGGCCAGGTCGGTGACGGCCACCGTCCCGTGCGTCGCCCCCAAGTCGACGGCGACGACGACGCGCGCGAGCGGGTTGAACGCGATCCGTGCGGGCGGGCGGCCACCCGAGGAGGCTGCCTCTCCAGCGGGACGGAGGAGGTCCGCTGCAACGAGGGCGTCGATGCGGAGGGAGACGGTGGAGCGGGCCAGACCGGTCAGGGCGCACAACTCCGACTTCGTGCGTGCCTCACCGCCGCGGAAGAGTTGGAAGAGGTCGCCGGCGCCCGGTGCTCCGGGGGAGGGGCGTTGCGGCTCGGTCATGGCGACAGTCAACCACCTCGGCCGACTTCTGTCGACTTGTCGTCAGAAGTCGAGGCTCAGTAGCGGTTCCCGGAGCTGCCGAGTGACGGGCGCGGGCTCCGGGAGGACCGGGCGCCGGGCGGCTGGATTGGTGCGGTGGTACAGCTCGTCGATGAGTGCGTTCGCGAGGCCGACCAGCTTCGCGATCTCGGCGTCGTCGCGCTCGACCCATCGACAGAGCGGTTCGTCGTCGACGGGGACGAAGTCCTTGTGCTCCTCCCAGACCACGAGTGTCCGCTCCGCGCCGATCACGTACTGCTGCCACCACACCTGACGCAGGTAGTTGCGGGGGATCGAGCGCCAGGACTTCGTCGTGGTCTTGATCTCCGCGAGCACGACGGCCCCGCGCTCGGTCACGGCGATGCCGTCGGGGGTGGCGAGGTGGCGGTGTTCGACCTCGGCCCGGAACAGCGCCGACGAGGGGTTGATCCCGTGCGTCGCGGCGACCCACCGGGCGATCTCGGGCTCGCGGGCGCGCCCGTGGTCGGTGAAGGCGTTGCCGGAGAAGCCCGTCCCGCCGAGCTTCGCGTCGGCCGCCCGCTGGATCGAGGCCGGGGTCGAGAGGGTGGCGACGTCGGTCGCGGTGATCCCGCGCGAACGAGCCCGCAGCCACGAGATGCGGTCGCTGGAATCAGCGACGATCCGGGAGAGCAGAGCTGAGTTCACCTCTCCATTGTCCCCCACGCTTCCGACTCCTGCGGTATTCGTCGCCGGGGGAGTGGCGACCGGTGGGAGACTTTTGTTTGACCACCGACAGAAGTGTGGTTAGCCTGGATCTCGCAGCAGCGGCTGCCTGACACCATCATCACTGAGGAGCATCGTGTCGACTTCCCAACTCTCTGTCCAGCTCTACTCGGTACGGGAGCCGCTCACCGCGGATCGTGCCGCAGCGCTGCAGCGCCTGACCGAGATCGGCTTCCGTCAGGCCGAGCCGTTCGGCTTCGGTCCCGGCGTCAGCCTGCAGGACATCCACGATGCCGGCCTCGCCACCCCGAGCGCGCACGGCAAGGTCATCGCCGAGGGCATCGACCTGTCGGCGGCCTTCGGCGCCGCTGCTGAGCAGGGCGTACAGGTCCTCATCGACCCCGCCATCGCCGAAGAGCGCTTCGCCACGGCAGAGACGGTCGCGTCGATCGCCGACGAGCTGAACGCCGCGGCGGCGGTCGCCGCCGGTCACGGGGTCCAGGTGGGCTACCACAACCACTGGTGGGAGCTCGAGGGCGACGTCGCGGGCACCAGCCCGCTCGAGCACCTCGCCGCACTCACCGACCCGGCCGTCGTGTTCGAGGTCGACACCTACTGGGTCGAGGTCGGTGGACGCCGCGCGGTCGACGTCCTCGGCGCGATCGGTGATCGCGTGCGCTTCATCCACGTCAAGGACGGTGACGCCTCCCGCGACACGCTGAAGCAGCTGCCCGCGGGTGCCGGGGTCGTCCCGGTGCTCGACATCCTCGCCGCGGCACCGCAGGCCCTGCGCGTCGTCGAGTTCGACGCGTTCGACGGCGACATCTTCCAGGGGCTCGAGCAGAGCTTCACCTACCTCACCACGAACGGAGTCCAGGCATGAGCAACAGCACCGGAACGGTCGGTGTCGGACTCATCGGCGCCGGCGTCATCAGCGACCAGTACCTCGGCAACCTGGTGACCTTCCCCGACCTCGACGTCCGGTTCGTCGCGGACCTCGACCTCGAGCGGGCGAAGACGCAGGCCGAGAAGTACGGGGTGCGCGGCCACGGCTCGGTCGCCGAACTCCTGGCCGACCCCGAGATCGAGATCGTCGTCAACCTGACCATCCCGAAGGTCCACGTCGAGGTCGCCATGCAGATCCTCGACGCCGGCAAGCACGTGTGGAGCGAGAAGCCCTTCGCGCTCGACCGTGAGAGCGGGCAGGCCCTGCTGGCCGCCGCGAAGGAGAAGGGGCTCCGCGTCGCCACGGCACCGGACACCTTCCTCGGCGCCGGCATCCAGTCCGCCCGCCGACTCGTCGAGGCCGGTGGCATCGGCCAGCCCCTCACCGCGCTGACCCTCATGCAGAGCCCCGGCCCGGAGTCGTGGCACCCGAACCCCGACTTCCTGTTCCAGGACGGCGCCGGTCCGCTCTTCGACATCGGCCCGTACTACATCACGGCGCTCGTGCAGCTGTTCGGGCCGATCGCCCGCGTCACCGCTCTGGCCTCACAGGCCTTCCCGCAGCGGACGATCGGATCCGGCCCGCGCGCGGGTGAGTCGTTCGACGTGACGGTGCCGACGCACGTGAGCGCCCTCTTCGAGTTCGAGAGCGGCCAGCTCGCGCAGAGCGTCTTCAGCTTCGACTCCAAGCTCGGTCGCACGCAGTTCGAGGTCGCCGGCTCGACCGGCACGCTCGTCGTCCCCGACCCGAACACCTTCGAGGGTGACCTGCTCGTCTACGGCGGTGGCGAGGAACCCGAGTCGATCCCGTCGACCGGTCCGACGCAGGGCCGCGGAACCGGTGTGGTCGAGCTCGCGCAGGCGATCCGCGCCGGTCGTCCCGAGCGTGCCTCCGGTGAGCTCGCCTACCACGTGCTCGACGTCATGGTCTCGACGGCCGAGTCGGGCCTGAGCCGCACCTCGGTCGACGTCGTCAGCACCGTGGAGCTCGCTCCCGCGCTCCCCGAGTCGTGGACGCCGGCGGACGGCACCTTCGGAGCATGACCGTGGCCGGTCCCGGTATCGCGGTGGTGGGCGGTGGCTTCATGGCCACCGTCCACAGCCGGGCGGCCCGCGCGGCGGGTGCCCGGCTGGTCGGTGTCGTCGCCTCGACGCCCGAGCGCTCGCGGGAGGTCGCCGCGAACCTCGGGTTCGAGCGCGGGTACGGCTCGCTCGACGAGCTGCTGGCCGACCCCTCGGTCGACGTGGTGCACGTGTGCACGCCGAACGCGCTCCACGCCGAGCAGGCACTCGCGGCCATCGCGGCCGGCAAGCACGTCGTCTGTGAGAAACCCCTCGCGACCGACGCCGCGACCGCCGAGCGTCTCGTCAGCGCCGCAGCCGAGGCCGGTGTCGTCGGCACGGTGCCGTTCGTCTACCGCTTCCACCCGCTCGTCCGGGAGGCCCGCGCGCGTGTCGCCGCGGGCGACCTCGGGACCCTGCTCACGATCAGCGGGTCGTACCTCCAGGACTGGTTGCTCGCGCAGGCCGACGACAACTGGCGGGTCGACTCGGCGGCCGGGGGCCGTTCGCGCGCCTTCGCCGACATCGGTTCCCACCTCGTCGACCTCCTGGAGTTCATCACCGGCGCGCACATCACCGAGCTGAGTTCGACGGTCCGCACCTTCTTCGCCGAACGCGCGAACACCCCGGAGGTCACGACCGAGGACGCGGCCGCGGTCGTCATCCGGCTCGAGGGCGGCGCCATCGGCACGCTGCTCGTCTCGCAGGTCGCGCCCGGTCGGAAGAACCGTCTGCACCTCGAGGTCGCCGGGACGGAACTCAGCATCGGTTTCGACCAGGAAGCGCCGGAGACGCTCTGGCTCGGCCGTCGGTCGGGGACGCAGGTGCTGCCTCGCGACGCCGACCAGTTGCACCCGGACGCCGCACGCCTGTCCATCGTCCCCTCGGGGCACCCGATGGGCTACCAGGACGCCTTCAACGCCTTCGTGGCCGACAGCTACGCGGCGATGGCCGGACAGTCGCCGGACGGTCTGCCCGTCTTCGCGGACGGACTCCGAACCGCGCGCATCACCGAGGCCGTTCTGGACGCGGCCGACACCGGTCGCTGGGAAGCGATCGCCACCTCCACCGACGACGAGCAGAGGATCACCGCATGACCGACACCACCGACAAGCAGTACGCGAGCCGCCTCCCGGTGACCCTGTTCACCGGACAATGGGCGGACCTCCCCTTCGAGGAGGTCGCCCGCCTCGCCGCCTCCTGGGGCTATGACGGCCTCGAGATCGCGGCCTCGGGCGACCACCTCGACCTGAAGCGCGCGGATGAGGACGACGCCTACCTGCAGTCCCGCCTCGACATCCTCGACCGGCACGGCCTCGAGGTCTTCGCGATCTCGAACCACCTCACCGGCCAGGCCGTGTGCGACGACCCGATCGACTTCCGCCACCAGGCGATCGTCCGCGACTACACCTGGGGCGACGGCGACGCGGAGGGGGTACGTCAGCGCGCGGCCGAGGACATGAAGCGCTCCGCGCGGGTCGCCCGCAAGCTGGGCGTCGACACGGTCGTCGGCTTCACCGGGTCGAAGATCTGGCAGTACTCCGCGATGTTCCCGCCGGTACCGGCCTCCGTCATCGACGCCGGGTACGAGGACTTCGCCACCCGCTGGAACCCGATCCTCGACGTCTTCGACGCCGAAGGGGTCCGCTTCGCCCACGAGGTGCACCCGTCCGAGATCGCATACGACTACTGGACGAGTGTCCGCACCCTCGAGGCGATCGACCACCGCCCGGCGTTCGGTTTCAACTGGGACCCGTCGCACATGATGTGGCAGGGCGTCGACCCGGTGGGGTTCATCGTCGAGTTCGCGAACCGGATCTACCACGTCGACTGCAAGGACACCCGGATCCGGCCGGCCACCGGTCACGCCGGCATCGTCGGCTCGCACCTGCCCTGGGGCGACCCGCGACGCGGCTGGGACTTCGTGTCGACCGGTCACGGCGACGTGCCGTGGGAGGACGCCTTCCGTGCCCTCTCGAGCATCGGCTACGCCGGGCCGATCTCCATCGAGTGGGAGGACGCCGGCATGGACCGCCTGCACGGAGCCGAGGAGGCCGTCGGGTACATCCGGAACCTGCTCTGGAAGTTGCCCGAGCAATCCTTCGACGCGGCGTTCAGCACCCAGTAGCCCCGGTCCCTGAGTCGCTTCCCCGGTCCCTGAGCCTGTCGAAGGGCTACAACGCCTTCGCCGCCGCCACGAGCACCTGGTTGAGCGTGGGTGCCCCGGTCGCGCGGAACACCTCGGTGCCGTCGTCGGCCGTGATGATGACCGTCGGGGTGGAACGGATGCCGTCGGCCTCCGCCTCCGCCGAACGGAAGGCGACGTCGCGCTCCTCGACGACGGCTCCGGCCACGAGTGCCGGGACCTCGGCCAGGACGGCGCGAGCCTGCATGCAGGGGGCGCAGAACGCGGAGGTGTACAGGGTGAGCTTCACATCTCCTCCAACGCGAGCCGACGGTCCGCCATTCCACCGCGACCGCCGGTTCCTGGGTGAGTTGTCAATCGCCCACCCATTCCTCGTCGGATGGACCAGGATGGCGTCATGAGAATCGCAGTGACGGGAGGCTCGGGCAAGCTCGGGCGAACAGTGGTCGGCCATCTTCGGGAACACGGTCACCTGGTGATCAACCTCGACCAGGCGGGAGAGCGCGGTGACGGCTTCGTCCGCATCGACCTGCGTGACGCGGGCCAGGTGTTCGACGCCCTCACCGGTGTCGACGAGCAGGCGCCGAACGGGTTCGACGCGGTCGTCCACCTGAGCGCCATCCCTGCGCCGGGGCTCTCGACGAACACCGCGACCTTCCAGAACAACATCCTCAGCACCTACAACGTGTTCAACGCCGCCATCAAGGCCGGCATCACGAACATCGTCACGGCGTCGAGCGAGACCGTGCTCGGGCTGCCGTTCGACACCCCGCCCCCGTACATCCCCGTCGACGAGGCCTACGCCGCACGACCCGAGTCGACGTACTCGCTGTCGAAGCACCTCGAGGAGCAGCTGGCGATCGAGCTCACGCGGTGGCACCCCGAGCTCAAGATCATCGCCCTCCGGTTCTCCAACGTGATGGACGAGGCCGACTACGCGGCGTTCCCCTCGTTCGACGCCGACGCCACCCTCCGCAAGTGGAACCTCTGGGGCTACATCGACGGCCGCGACGGCGCGCAGGCCGTGCGACTCGCGCTCGAGCACCAGGCCACGGGATTCGACCGGTTCATCATCGCGGCTGCCGACACGGTCATGTCGCGCGACAACGTCGAGCTCGTCGCAGAGGTCTTCCCGGACGTCCCCGTCACCGGCGACATCGCCGGCAACGGCACCCTGCTCTCGATCGACCACGCCCGCGAGGTCCTCGGGTACGACCCGAAGCACAGCTGGCGCTGACCCGTTCTCAGGAGTTCCTCGGCGCGTCGCTTGCTCGCGAGCCCGGCGCTCCGGCGGACTCCTGAGAAAGGGACTTCAGAGGGCGCCGTTGAGCTTCGCGAGGAGTTCGGCGAGCCGCCGCACCTCGGCCTCGTCCCAGGACGAGAGCTGCTGGTAGAGCATCGCCTGGTCGTTGGCCCGTGTCGACTCCATCCGGCGCTCGCCCTCGGCGGTCGCGACGACGAGGCTCGCACGGCCGTCCTCGGGGTCCGGCGTCCTCGTGACGAGGCCGAGCGTCTCCAGTTGGTGGATGAGACGGCTCACCGCGCTCTTGTCCGTCGCGAGCATCTCGGCCAGGGCACCGGCGCGGATCGCTCCGGAGCGCGAGACCATGCTGAGCAACTTGTAGCCGGCCGGCTGGAGTCCGGGGGAGATCCGCTCGGCGCGGTCGCGGATACCGTTGCGGATGCGGTTGACGAGGAGCGCGAACTGCTCCTCCACGGCACCGATCGCGAGGTCGTGCGCGGTGCCGGCCGCTGCGTCGTCGGCAGCGGCCGGCCCGGCCTGGGCGTCGTGATCGATGGACATCGTTCGCATTGTACGGACTAGCGGCCGTGGCGGGGGCTGTGTGCCTCGGTCTCCGTGCCGCCGTCGGTGTCGGCGGTCTCGTCCCGTCCTCGCTCGAGTCGGGTGTCCGCCTCGCCACCGATCATGGCCTCGGCCACGTCGAGCGCACCGGTCGCGAATGACTGGGTCGACGTGGACCCGGTGGCCGTCGTGACGGACCCGGTGGCCGCGCCGACGAGGGCGGGCTCCCCGGAACGCTGCTCGGCCATGCGCTGCACGGCGTTCTTCGACCCGAGCTTCTTGTTCGGGAGGAAGATCACGGCGATGATCGTCAGGATCGCGAGTGGTGCGGCGACGAGGAAGATGTCGGCCACCGCGTCACCGTAGACGGATTCGATGATGGTCCGCACCGACTCGGGCAGCGTGCTCACCTTCGGGATCGTGCCGCTCGAGAGCGTCTCGGCGATCTTGGCGCCGGGTGCGCCGAGGGCGACGATGGCCGCCTGCAGGTCGGCCTGGCGGTCGGCCAGCATGTCGGTGACCTTCGTCGCGAGCACGGAGCCCATGACCGAGACGCCGATCGTGCCGCCGAGGCTGCGGAAGAACGCGACACCCGCGCTCGCCGTACCCAGCTGCTGCGGCAGGACGTCGTTCTGGACCACGAGCACGAGGTTCTGCATCACCATGCCGACGCCGGCGCCCAGGATGAACATGAACACCGAGACGAGCAGGTAGTTCGTGTCGTAGTGGATCGTGCTCATGAGGAACAGGCCGGCGGTGAGGAGGATCGAGCCGACGATGAGGTACGGCTTCCAGTGGCCGAAGCGGGAGATGAACTGCCCGACCACGATGGAGGCGATCAGGAGGCCGCCGATCATCGGGAGCGTCAGCAGGCCCGACTCCGTCGGCGTCGCTCCACGCGCCAGCTGCATGTACTGGCTGAGGAACACCGAGGTGCCGAACATCGCCACACCCACCGAGATGCTCGCGACGACCGCGAGGGTGAAGGTGCGGTTCTTGAACAGCGACATCGGGATGATCGGCTCGTCGACCTTGATCTCGACGATGACCGCCGCGGCGAGCAGGAGGACGGAGATGCCCACCATGACGAGCGTCGTGAAGCTCGCCCACTCGAACTGCGTCCCGGCCAGGGTGACCCAGATGAGCAGCAGCGAGACGCCGCCGGCGATGAGGGCGGCGCCCAGGTAGTCGATCTTGACCTTGCCGACGTTCCGCTTCGGGAGGTGGAGCGTGCGCTGCAGGAGGAAGATCGCGGCGATCGCGAAGGGGACGCCGACGAAGAAGTTCCAGCGCCAGCCGAGCGAGTCGGTGAGGAGGCCGCCGAAGAGCGGGCCGCCGACCGTGCCGACCGCCATGACCGCACCGAAGAGGCCCATGTACCGGCCACGCTCACGCGGGCTGATGATGTCGGCCATGATGATCTGGCTGAGCGCCGTGAGACCACCGGCGCCGAGGCCCTGCAGGACGCGGAAGCCGATGAGCGTGCCGGTGTCCTGCGAGAAGCCCGCGAGCGCCGAGCCGAGGACGAAGATCCCGAGCGCCAGCTGGATGAGCAGCTTGCGGTTGAAGAGGTCGGCGAACTTGCCCCAGATGGGCGTCGAGACGGTGGTGGCGAGGAGGGTGGCCGTGACGACCCAGGTGAAGGCCGTCTGGTCGCCGTTCAGGTCGGAGATGATCCGGGGGAGGGAGGTCGAGACGACGGTGCCGGCGAGGATCGACACGAACATGCCGAGGAGGAGGCCGGAGAGGGCCTCGAGCACCTGGCGATGCGTCATGCCGTTGTCCGCGCGAGCGGGCGTGGCGGGTGTTGAGGTGGTGTGTGACATGGGCTCCGCGATCGTGGTGACGTCAGCTAGTTGATATGCGTCAACTATATGAGAAGTAGTTGATCGGTGTCAACCAATCACGGTGGCGGCGTATTCCCGTGGCCCTTCGACAGGCTCAGGGACCGGGGTGGGCGGCTCGGGGAGCGGATGGGAGCCGCTCCCCGAGCCTGCCGAGGGGCCGGTCAGCGCCGAGTCGTGACGTCCTTGAGCTTCCCGTTCGCGATGTGCAGACGACGCTCGGCGCGCTTGGCGACCGCGGTGTCGTGCGTCACCACCACGACCGTGAGCCCGCGGTCCCGCCACAGGCCCTCGAGGAGGTCCATGATCTCGTCGCGGGTCTCCTCGTCGAGGTTGCCGGTCGGTTCGTCGGCGAGCAGCACCTCGGGCTCCTTGACGAGCGCACGGGCGATCGCGACCCGCTGCTGCTGCCCGCCGGACAGCTCGGCGGGGAGGTGTGAACCCCGCTCGGCGAGTCCGACGGACGCGAGCGCCGCACGAGCCCTGGTCTCGCGTTCTGCCCGCGGGGTGCCGATCGGGACCAGGGCCATCTCGACGTTCTCCTGTGCCGTGAGCGTCGGGATGAGGTTGAACCCCTGGAACACGAAGCCGATCTCCGTGGCGCGGATCCTGCCGAGCTTCGTCTCGCTGAGCGTCGAGAGGTCGTCGCCGGCGAGGGAGATGCTGCCGGCGGTCGGTCGGTCCAGTGCGCCGAGCATCTGGAGGAGCGTCGACTTGCCGCCGCCGGTCGGGCCCTGGATGGCGACGAGCTGTCCATCGGGGATCTCGAGGTCGACGCCGTCGAGCGCCGTGACGGAGCGCTTCGCCTGGCGGTACTGCTTGGTGAGGCCGGTGATCGTGTACATGGGGTCCTTCGTTCTGCTGGTCGGAGTGAGAAGTCGGACCGCCGGGAGGTCGCGGGGGAGACGGCCACCCGGCGGTGTCTGGTGCGTCGCCTAGGCGACGGAGCGGAGTGCCTCGGCCGGGCGCAGTCGTGAGGCGCGCCACCCGCCGATCGCACCGGCGAGCAGCCCGCCGAGGATGGCGATCCCGACGGCGATGACGATGATCCACGCGGTCACGGGAGCCTGGAGCACGATGTCGGTGGTGGTCGCGGCCGCAGCGCCCGGGGCACCGCCGAACCCACCGGCCGCTCCCGCCGCCGCATCCGACGGCATGCCCGCGGCACCGCCGGGGACGCCGAGTCCACCACCGGCGGAGGTCGTCGCCGCTGCACTGAGGGTCGGAGCGACGAGGTTCACCACGATGATGCCGATGAGGCCGACAGCGACACCGACGGCGCCGCCGATGAGTGACTGCACGACGGACTCACCCGCGACCTGGCCGACGATGCGCCGGTCGCTCCAGCCGATCGCCTTGAGCGTGCCGAACTCGCGGGTCCGGCGCGTGACGCCGGAGATCGTGAAGAGGATCGCGATGAGGAACGCGGCGGCGAGCACGATGAGCGACAGCCAGGTGCCGAGGTTCGACACCAGCGTCGACGCCGAGGCGAGCGAGCCCGACACGGTGGACGCGAGGTCCTCCTGGGTGCTCACGGTCGCGTCGGGCAGTGCCGCCTCGATGTCCGTCTGCACCTGCGTGATGTCGGTCGACGAGGCGGCCTGCACGTACACGTCGCTGACCTGGCCGTCGAGCCCTGCGAGGGACTGCGCCACGTCGAGGGGGATGTAGACGTTCGATGCGGTCGTCGCGTCGGCCCCGGAGGCGGTCACCGTGCCGACCACGCTGAACGTGGTGCCCGCGATGTCGATCGTGTCGCCGGTGGCGATCCCCGCCTCGGTGGCGTAGGAGGCGTCGAGGACGGCGACGTCCGTGCCCGCGTCGTCGGCTGCGAGCGAGCGACCGTCGCTGAGGGTGACGGCCGAGAGCGGACCCACGGCGTCGCCCGAGGGGTCGAGACCGAGGACCGTGAAGGAGTCGACGCCGAAGGAACTCCCGCCTGCGCCGTCCGGACCACCCTGTGGCGGGGTCGCGCCGCTCGCGTCACCGCCCGGGACGCCTGCCGCCCCGTCGGACCCCTGTGCCTGTGAGAAGTCGGGCAGCTCGCCCGTGAAGGTCGTGTTCGTGAGCGACAGGGTGGCTGCGGCGGCCTCGACGTTGGCGACGTCGGTGACCGTGCCGAGGGCCGTCGCGTCGAAGGTCGACGTGCCGCGCGCGGCTTCCAACCGCGACTGGTTGACGGTCGTCGTCCCGTCACTCGTCGACCCGTCGCCTGAGCCGAAATCGAAGTTCTGGCCGGGCCCGCCGCCGTCCGTCGGCGCCTCGGCCGCCTGACTCACCGTGATGTCCGTTCCGACCCCGTAGACGGATTCCAGCACCGACGCCTGCGCCGTCTTCACGCCGGCGGCGACCGAGTTGACGATGATCACGAGGGCGATGGCGAGCGCCATCCCGATGGCGATGATGATGGTCTGTTTGCGGCGACCGACGAGTTCCCGCCGGAGATAGGTTCCGAACATGTCTGCGTTTCCTTCTGCTCTGGTGCACGTGCCGGCGTCCCCGTTGCGCGACGCCGACGATCCGCACGTCGCGGATGACTTGGACCGGACGCTACGGAGGCTCGCTTGGCCTGCGCCTCGGTGACGCTATGAATCGGCCCAGGCCGCTGCGGGCACTCCGCCGGCTCGGGGAGGGCACAGCATCCGTCTGGCCCGTTCATAGACAGCTCATAGGGCGGAGGCGAATACTGAACGCGTGAACATCCCGACCCAGGCGCCCGGTGCCGCGCGAAGCGCACTCAAACGCGCCGACGGCACCGCCGTCCGTGTGCTCGTCGTCGACGACGAGGCGACGCTCACGGACCTCCTGCAGATGGCCTTGCGCTACGAGGGCTGGGAGATCCGGACCGCCGCCGACGGCCGTGAGGCCCTCACGATCGCCCGCGACTTCCGACCGGACGCCATCGTGCTCGACATCATGCTGCCCGACCTGGACGGACTGCAGGTGCTGAACCGCCTGCGGACCTCGGGGAGCGACGTCCCCGTGCTGTTCCTCACCGCCAAGGACTCGCTCGACGATCGCATCGCCGGCCTCACCGCCGGCGGCGACGACTACGTGACGAAGCCCTTCAGTCTCGAAGAGGTCGTCGCGCGGCTGCGCGGGCTCATCCGCCGGTCGACCCTGCTGGCCGCCGACGAGTCCGGCCCGGACATCGTGGTCGGCGACCTCGTGCTCAACGAGGACAGCCACGAGGTGACGCGTGACGGCGAACCCATCGAGCTCACCGCGACCGAGTTCGAGCTGCTGCGGTTCCTCATGCGGAACCCGCGCCGGGTGCTGAGCAAGGCCCAGATCCTCGACCGGGTGTGGAGCTACGACTTCGGCGGTCGTGCGAGCGTCGTCGAGATCTACATCTCCTATCTCCGGAAGAAGATCGACGCCGGGCGCGAGCCCATGATCCACACCGTGCGCGGTGCCGGCTACATGTTGAAGATCCCGACGGTCGGTTCGTGACCACGAGACCTCCCGTCACCGACGCGACAGCGACGACCGTCGACTCCACCCGCCCCAAGCGCGCTCCGTGGACGCTCCGTCGACGCCTCATGGTGGTCGTCGTCGGCCTCCTCGCCCTCGGCAGCGCCATCGTCGGCGTCGCGAGCGCGGTCGCGGTGAGCGGCCTCCTCACCGAGGGCGTCGACAACCAGCTCACGAAGGCCGCCGAGCGGATCGTCGACTACGGCCGCAACGGCCAGCTCCCCGCTCCGGAATCCCTGCCGGACTCCGGCATCCCCGACGGCTACGGCGGTGGTTCGGGCACGCGTGAGCCGCCCGCCTTCATCGGTGCTCCGGGCCTCGGGCCCGGCGCACTCGGGGCGATCGTCGTCGACGGCACCATCGTCAACGCCGGATACCTCAGCGCCGACGGCAGCACGGTCCCGTGCACCGAGAGCCAGGACGCCATGATCCTCACGGTGTCGGCCGGCGACCGGCCGTCGACCATCAACCTCGGGGAGCACCTCGGCGACTACCGCGTCGTCGCCGTCACCGACGCGAGCGGCGCGACGAGGATCATCGGGCTTCCGCTCGCCGAGGTCGCGTCGACGGTCATGCAGCTCGTCACCCTCATTGCGATCATGAGCGTCGTGGTCCTGTTGCTCGCCGGACTGGCGGCGTTCGCGATAGTGCGGTACTCGCTCCGCCCGCTCGACCGGGTCGTCGCGACGGCCGCGGTCGTCGCCGAACTGCCCCTCGACCGCGGTGAGGTGGCGCTCGCCGTCCGGGTACCGGAGTCGGACACCGACCCGCGGACCGAGGTCGGACGCGTCGGATCGGCGATCAACCGCATGCTCGGGCACGTCTCGTCCGCACTGAACGCCCGGCAGGCGAGCGAGAACAAGGTGCGCCGGTTCGTCTCGGACGCGAGCCACGAGCTCCGGACCCCGCTGGCTTCCATCGCCGGATACTCGGAACTCGCCGCGCGGAAGTCGGACGCGCTGCCGGAGGACGTCACCCACTCCCTCGGCCGGATCCGCTCCGAGGCCGGTCGCATGACCACGATCGTCGAGGACCTGCTGTTGCTGGCGCGGTTGGATGAGGGACGCGAACTCGCGAAGCGCCCCGTCGACCTCACCGAACTCGTCATCCACACCGTCGGCGACGCCCATGTCGCCGGGCCGGACCACGTGTTCGAACTGGATTTCCCCGAAGAGCCCGTCCTCGTCACGGGAGACGCGTCCCGGCTGCAACAGGTGATCGTGAACCTGCTGGCGAACGCGCGGACCCACACGCCCGCCGGGACGACCGTACGGACGGGGCTGGCGGTCGAGAGCGGTCCTGCGGGCGAGATCGCCGTGCTGACCGTGTCGGACGACGGCCCCGGCATCGACCCTGCGCTGCAACCCAACCTCTTCGAGCGCTTCGTCCGCGGTGACGACTCCCGCTCACGGGCCACGGGGAGCACCGGCCTCGGGCTCGCGATCGTGCACGCCGTCGTGACCGCGCACCACGGCACCGTCCGATGCGAGAGCGCACCAGGACGGACGGTGTTCCGCGTCGAGCTACCGGCCGTCGCCACCGCGGACGTCCTCGTCCCGTCGGCGGAGTGATCCATGCGGCCGGGTAGCGTGGTCCCCATGTGGGTGAAGGTGTGCGGTCTGTCCGAGGCGTCCGACGTCGCTGCGGCGGTGGACGCCGGAGTCGACGCGATCGGCTTCGTGTTCGCGCCGGGGTCGCCCCGGACCGTCGAGCCCGAACGGGTCGCCTCGCTGCTCGCCGACGTCCCCGAGTCGGTGCTGACGGTCGGCGTCTTCCGGCGCCAGTCGGTCGAGGAGGTCTCGCGGATCGCCGGTGCTGCCGGGGTGCAGACCGTCCAACTGCACGGCGATGAACCACCGGAGGCGTTCCACGAGCTGCAGGCCATGGGGTGGCGGACGCTCCGGGCGACCTCGGCGGTGCGCTACGCCTCCGAGAACGCCGCCGAGCGCGCCGCCTACGCCGAAGAGCTGCTGCTGCTCGATGCCCCGGACCCGGGAGCCGGGAGGACCTTCGACACGATCGCCCTGGTGGCGAACCCACCCACCCGCACCTGGATCCTCGCCGGAGGGCTCACGCCGGAGAACGTCCAGGGCCTCGTCGCCGAGCTCCGCCCCTGGGGGGTCGACGTGTCCAGCGGGGTCGAGTCCTCGCGCGGGGTGAAATCACCGGAGCTCATCCGGTCGTTCGTGCACGCCGCCCGCACCGCCCGGGCGGTCTGAGCGTCAACGGGACACCCGCTGGTCCGCGGTGTGACCCGCACGCTACATTCGTCGGATGAGGCGGTCGGTCGACCGCGACGACGACAAGGAGCGCCACCACCGTGTTCGACACCATCCTGCTCGCCGCGGACGACAACGGTCGTGCCGCCATCGAGTTCATGAACGCCCCCGCCAACGTCTTCGGCGGCATCATCGGCTACGCCCTGTTCGTCGCCTCCGTGTGGGGCATGTTCGAGAAGTCGGGCCGCTCCGGCTGGACCGCGATCATCCCGATCTACAACTGGTACGTCGTCGTCAAACTCGCCGGCTTCACGGGCGCGGCGACCATCCTCTACTTCATCCCGCTCGTGAACATCGTGTTCGGCTGGATCGTCGGTTGGCACATCGGCAAGCAGTTCGACAAGAGCACGGTGTTCCGGATCTTCGGGCTCATCCTGTTCCAGCTGATCGGCTTCTTCATCCTCAGCTACGGCTCGGACCGCTACCTGGGCAAGCAGGCCGACCGCGCCTAGCCGGCGGTCACCGGGGCCGGACGCTCACCGGGACGGCCAAGCCCACGGCGGCGTCGACAGCAGGCCCTGATCCTCGACGGTCGTCTCGCCGAGTCGCTTCACGAGCCGGTGCTCATGCACCTGGCCGGCCTCGAGCATGGCCTCGATGAGTGGGCGGGCGTGGGAGACGACCACGAGCTGCGTGTCGGCGCTCGCCGCGGTGATGAGCCGAGCGAGCTGCGGGAGGAGGTCGCCGTGCAGGCTCGTCTCCGGCTCGTTCAGCACCATGAGCTCGGCCGGGCGAGGGGTCAGGAGTGCCGCGACGAGCAGCAGGTAGCGGAGCGTGCCGTCGGACAGCTCGCCGGCCGAGAGCGGACGGAGCATGCCGGGCTGTTCGAGCTCCAGCCGGAACACCCCGTCGTCGGCGCGCACACGCAGCACGCTGCCGGGGAACGCGTCGTCGACGGCGGCGTCGAGGCGGTCCCGGGCGCCGGACTCGATGATCGTCTCCACCGCGGCGGCGAGGTCGGCACCGTCGTGTCCGAGCACGGGCGTCCGCGTGCCGACCTGCGGCGCACGCGCCGGGGCCTCGCGGTCGGTCCGGAACTGGTCGTAGAACCGCCAGCCGCGCACCTGGCCGCGCACGCGGAGGACCTCGGGCGTCGCGTCGGCGTCCGAGAACTCGGTGAGGATGCTCTCCGAGGTGCCGAGCGTTCGACCGATCGGACGCCACGACCCGTCGCGGACGCGGACCGCCGGACCGTGCCGGTCGACGAGCAGGCTGCTCGGTTTGGCCAGTGCGCCGGCGAAGATCTGCTCCCGCTTGATCTCGGGGTCGCGGCCGAACAGGGTCGTGGACGGCTGCGGGATCCCGAGGTCGATGAGATACCCCAGCGTGTCCGTCGCGAACCCGAGTCGCAGGCTGATCGGCCCCGAGCGGCGCGTGCCCTGGACCGGGACGGAGCCGTCGACCATGGCGTGACTCACGTGTTCGGGGCCGGCCCAGAGCGTCGAGGAGAGCCCGCCGTCGCGGGCGAGTGATCCGACGACATCGCCGTCGCCCGCACTCGCGAGGAGTCGGAGTGCCCGGTAGAGGTTGGACTTGCCGGTGCCGTTCGCGCCGGTCACGACGTCGAGGCCGTGCAGCGGCAGCACGGTGTCTCGGATGGACCGGTAGCCGGAGATGGCGAGCGTCTGGATCATGGCTCCATGGTGCCGGTCGCCTCGGACATCCGGGCGGGCGGTCGTGAGCGCCCGGAGCACGCCTGTCGGAGCGGGGTCGGGGGTGTGTTATGGTTGTGGAAACCAAAGACCGCCGGTCACTGTCGCGTGCAAACGAGACAGTCGAAGGTTCTCGTGACGAGACGTCCAGCGCAGGTGTATGAAGATCTGATCGAGGCTCGCCTCTCCCCAGCTCCGTGCGCTTGCGCCGGAGCTTTTTTCATGCCCGAATCCTTCACCGGTCCGGCGGTTGGTGTGTGCGGCCTCCGCTGCATGCATTCAAGATTCGAAAAGGAGTGGCCATGGCGAACAAGGAAGCCTCGGTTGCCGAACTCACGGAGAAGTTCCAGAGCTCGACCGCCGTTCTGCTGACCGAGTACCGCGGCCTCACTGTTGCTCAGCTCAAGACCCTGCGCAAGAGCATCAGTGCGGACGCAACCTACGCCGTGGTGAAGAACACGCTGACCAAGATCGCGGCGAACAACGCCGGCATCTCGTCGTTCGACGACGAGCTCGCCGGTCCGTCCGCGATCGCATTCGTGCACGGTGACCCGGTCACCGTCGCGAAGGCTCTTCGTGACTTCGCCAAGGCAAACCCTCTCCTCGTGGTCAAGGGCGGTTACTTCGACGGTAACCCGCTGACCGCTGACGAGGTGCGCAAGCTCGCCGACCTCGAGTCCCGTGAAGTGCTGCTGGCGAAGCTCGCCGGCGCCGTCAAGGCCTCGCTGTTCGGAGCTGCCTACCTCTTCAACGCACCGCTCTCGAAGGCCGTTCGCACGGTCGAGGCGCTGCGCGAGAAGCAGGAGTCCGCGGCCGAGTAATTCGGTTCCGCGAACCATCAACCCCGTACCTGTGCGCCGCGTGATGCGGTTGCAGGGCATGAAACAAGGAGAACAATCATGGCAAAGCTGTCAAACGAAGAACTGATCAACGCGTTCAAGGAGCTCACGCTCATCGAGCTCAGCGAGTTCGTCAAGCTGTTCGAGGAGACCTTCGAGGTCACCGCTGCTGCTCCCGTCGCCGTTGCCGGCCCGGCTGCTGCCGGCGGCGCTGCTGCTGAAGAGGTCGAGGAGAAGTCCGACTTCGACGTCATCCTCGAGGCTGCTGGCGACAAGAAGATCCAGGTCATCAAGACGGTCCGCGAGCTCACCTCGCTCGGCCTCGGCGAGGCCAAGGCTCTCGTCGACGGCGCTCCGGCTGCCGTCCTCGAAGGCGCCAACAAGGAAGCCGCTGACAAGGCGAAGGAAGCCCTCGAGGCTGCCGGCGCCACCGTCACGCTCAAGTAGTCGGTCCCCTGCGGGGGACAACCACTGGGCTGGCGACCGACTCCGGTCGGTCGCCGCTGACGATCGCGGATATTCCTGAGACGAGTGCTGTGTGCACTCGGCAGAGACATCCGTGATCGGAGGGCATCGCCCCCGATTCGTTCGGGAGCGGTGCCCTCCGTCGGTTAACCGGAGGGCCTGCGATTCGTCGCGCCCCTCCATGCACGCGGATGCTCTGCACCCCGTCGACGACGTTCGTCGACGGTTCACGCAGGCATCCGCGTCGTCGTTCCGCTCCCGGTGAGCGGGGGCTGTCGGTGCGGTGCCCGAATCGGGAGAACCCACCACCATGAACACCCACGCACGCTGGCGTGCAACCATCACCTGGATCCGAGCCCAGCTCGCATCCGCTTTCACCGAGTCGGAACGGGCGAGCGACGCCCACCCGCCCGATCCACGGGTCAGCCAATCCTTCACCACCTGGATGCGCTGACCCGGTTCACAATTCAGGACCGCCTGGGCGAGTCCCGCCCTGCGGGAGGCTCCCGGTGCCGACGCGCCGGGAGCCTCCTGAATTGTGATCATCGGACTGCAGGTGCAAGTGCATAGCCAGGCTATGTATACTGGTCACATCATGACCGAGAACCGTACGCATTCACCCCTGCACACCATCCTCGGCGACCTCATCACGGCATCGCACCGGCTCACCCGCCTTGCCGCCCAGGCCACCGGATCCTCCGAATCGCCCGCCGTCTGGCGCACGCTCTCCGTGCTCACCACGGTCGGCCCCGTCCGGGTCGGCGAACTGGCCCGCCAGAGCCGGGTGTCTCAACCAACCATGACGAAGCTGGTGCAGAGCCTCGACGAGCGCGACTGGATCAAGCGGATCGCCGACGTCGATGACCACCGCGCGTGGCTCATCGCCATCGCCCCCAAGGGGACGGCCGCCCTCCTCGCCTGGCGCGACGAGCTCACCGACGCCCTGGAGCCGGCCTTCACCGACCTCGAGGACGACGACCTCGCCGCGATCGCCAGGACCGTCGAGATCATCCAGGCCCGCGTGGCCGTCGAGGTCGCCTCGGAGCTGACGGCATGAGCGCCGACACCAGCGCACACACGTCCTCCGTGCCCACCCCCGCAGCGTCGAGCCACGGCCACGCCGCAGGCCACAGTGCCGGCCTCGGCGGCATCCTGCACCAGCCGAAGGCCGTCTGGGCGGTCGCTTTCGCGAGCGTCATCGCTTTCATGGGCATCGGCCTCGTCGACCCGATCCTGCCCGCGATCGCCGAAGACCTCCAGGCGACGCCGACCCAGGCCGAGATGCTTTTCACGAGCTATCTGCTCGTCACCGGCGTGGCGATGCTGTTCACGAGCTGGCTGTCGAGCCGGATCGGTGCCAAGCGCACGCTCCTCATCGGACTCGCGCTCGTCGTCCTGTTCGCGCTCCTCGCGGGCCTCTCCGACTCCGTCGGTGCCGTCATCGGCTTCCGGGCTGGCTGGGGCCTCGGCAACGCGCTCTTCATCTCGACGGCACTCGCCACCATCGTCGGAGCCGCAGCGGGCGGACGCGCCAACGCGATCATCCTGTACGAGGCCGCCCTCGGGCTCGGCATCGCGATCGGTCCGCTGCTCGGGGGGCTCCTCGGTGGCATCGGCTGGAAGTGGCCGTTCTTCGGCACCGCGACGCTCATGGCCGTCGGGTTCATCGCGATCGTCACCCTGCTGAAGACCGAAGGCCCCAAGCCCGCGCCGCTCAAGCTGTCCGCGCCGTTCAAGGCGCTGGCGATCCCGTCGCTGGGCATCCTCGCGGCAGCCGCACTGTTCTACAACATCGGCTTCTTCACGCTCCTCGCGTACTCGCCGTTCCCACTCGGCCTCGATGCGATGGGTCTCGGGTTCACCTTCTTCGGGTGGGGTGTCGCGCTGGCGATCACGAGCGTGTTCGTCGCACCGCTGCTCACGGCCCGGATGCGTCGCACCTCCGTGATCAAGCTCGTCCTGCCGTTGCTGGCAATCGACCTCGTCGCGGCCGGACTCCTCGTGCAGTCCACCGTCGGCCTCATCGTCTGCATTGTCGTCGGTGGGCTGCTGCTCGGCGTCATGAACACGGTGCTGACCGAGGCGGTCATGGAGGCGACGGACCTGCCGAGCAACGTCGCATCCTCGGCCTACTCGTCGGTCCGGTTCCTCGGTGGGGCCATCGCGCCACCGGCCGCCGCGGAGATCGCGAAGCTCATCTCGCCCGCCGCGCCCTACTATGTGGCCGCCGGCTCGCTCATCGTCGCGGTCCTCATCGTGGTCCTCGGACGCAAGCACCTCGCCCGGGTCGACGGCCCGGTGGAGAGTGAGCTCGACGAGGCCATCGCGATCACCGCAGCCGACGCGAGCTGATCCGACCGGTCACTGCGCCCCACCGACGCGAGCGCGACCCTCCGGGGGCCCGCGCTCACGTCGGTGGGGCGCGCTCGTGCCAGCGCACCGCGCTGGGACCGCAGCCGGGTCGTCTAGTCCGCGGGCTCGGGGCGCGTCGTGGTCTGTCGGATCACCAGGCGGGTCGGCCAGCGCACCTCGGAGACCGTTGTGCCCGGGTCCCCGGAGTCCGGAGCCTGCGCGCGCTGCTCGTCCTCCAGGTCCTGGAGGAGGATCTCGACGGCATGCCGTCCCTGCGCGCGGGGCTCCTGCTCGAAGGTGGTGAGCGCGAACATCTCCGCATAGGAGTGCCCGTCGATCCCGATGACCGACAGCTCCGCCGGAACGGTTATCCCGAGGCGACGTGCCGCGATGATGATGCCGATCGCCACCTCGTCCGTCGAGGCGAACACCGCCGTCGGCCGGATCCTCGCGTCCCGCAGCAACTGCGCCGCGGCCTCGTACCCGCCCGGTAACGAATGGACGGCGGGCAGGACGTGCACGGCTGAGGTGAGTCCGGCATCCTCCATCGCCGCGAGGTAGCCCGCCAGGCGCCTCCCGTGCACGGTGTCCGTCTGCAGTTCCGCGTCGTGCCCGGTGATGTGGGCGATGCGCGTGTGCCCGAGGGTGATGAGATGTTCCGTCGCCTCACGGCCGAGTGCCTGGTCGTCGATGTTGATGGAGTGACCGCCACGGATGTTGCCGCCGATCGACACCAGTGGACGGGGATTGGCGAGCAGTCGCGCGATCTCGTCCTGCGAGGCCTCGATCCCGATCGAGATCATGCCGTCGAAGCGCTTGTTCGTCAGGTAGGCGTCGAAGATGCGATCGCGCTCCGGGGAGTCGGGCGGCAGATGGTGGAGCGTCAGGTCGTAGCCCCGCGCACGGAGGGCGCCCTCGGCGCCTTCCAGGACCTCCCCGAAGTACCAGCGGTTGAGGAACGAGGTGAGGACGCCGATGGCCAGCGTGCGTCCGGTGGACAGACTCGCGGCGATGGGCGAGGCGACGTACCCGATCGTGGCTGCGGCCTGCACGACCCGTTCCCGGGTCTCGGCCGACACGTATCCGCGCCCGGTGAGCGCTCGCGAGGCCGTCGCTTTCGAGACGCCGGCGAGGGCCGCGACATCGCTGATGGCACCACTCATGCCGACTCCCTCCGTTGGGTAGCACCACCATAGCGAATCTGGAACAGACCTGGAACTGCCGACTGGAACTGATCCATAACAACTGGAGCACGAAGGGTCCGCCCGGCCTCGTGATTTTGGTGGGAGCGCTCTCACTGTCTATTTCGTTATGTTCTCGTGCTTGCATCCTGTCGCCGGGTGAAGTACTTTGGCGCATGGAAACGGTTCCGCATCCGGACCGATTCCGCACCAGTGCATCATCGGAACGGCTCGACCCTGGAGACGTTCGAACCTGCAGCACTCAATGAGGAGGACACAGATGAGTTTCATTCGGACCCGCCGGACGGCCCTGCCGCTGGCCGTCCTGGCCGTCGCGGGCGTCGCGCTCACCGCTTGTTCAGGCGGATCGGGCAGCAGCGGCGGTGGCGACGACGACAAGACCGTCACCATCTACGGGACGATCGCCGACACCGAGGCGAAGCTGCTCGAGGAGAGCTGGGCCGACTTCGAGAAGGAGAGCGGCATCACGATCAAGTACGAGTCCTCCAAGGAGTTCGAGTCGCAGATCGGCATCCGCGCCCAGGGTGGTAACCCGCCCGACCTGGCGATCTTCCCGCAGCCCGGCCTCCTGGCCGACCTCGCCAAGCGCGACTACCTGAAGCCCGCGCCCGACAGCGTCAAGGCGAACATCGAGAAGTACTGGTCGAAGGACTGGGCCGCCTACGGCACCGTCAACGACACCGTCTACGGCGCTCCGCTCATGGCGAGCGTCAAGGGCCTCGTCTGGTACCAGCCGGCCAAGTTCAAGGAGTGGGGCGTCGAGGTCCCGAAGACCTGGGACGAGCTGCTCACGCTGACCAAGACCATCCAGGAGAAGACGGGTTCCGCACCGTGGTGCGCCGGCTTCGGCTCCGGCGACGCCTCGGGCTGGCCCGGCACCGACTGGATCGAAGACCTCGTCCTGCGCCAGCAGGGCCCGGACGTCTACGACGACTGGGTGGCCAACAAGGTCAAGTTCACCGACCCGAAGATCAAGGAAGCGTTCGACTCGGTCGGCGAGATCCTCAAGAACCCGGAGTACGTGAACGCGAGCTTCGGCGACGTGTCCTCGATCAACTCGACCGAGTTCGGTGACGTCGCTCCGGCGCTCGCCTCCGGCGCCTGCGCCCTCCACCACCAGGCATCGTTCTTCTCCGGCTTCCTCGAGGACGCCGGCGCGACCGTCGCCCCCGACGGTGACGTGTGGGCCTTCGTGACCCCCGGCATCAAGGAGGGCGAGACCGCTGTCACCGGTGGTGGCGAGATCGTCGGCGCGTTCAGCGACGACGAGAGCACCGTCAAGGTCCAGGAGTACCTCTCGAGCCCTGAGTGGGCGAACAAGCGGGTCAAGCTCGGCGGCGTCATCTCCGCCAACAACGGCCTCGACCCGGCGAACGCCTCGACCCCGATCCTCAGCCAGGCGATCGAGATCCTGCAGGACGAGAAGACCACGTTCCGCTTCGACGCCTCCGACCTGATGCCCGGTGCCGTCGGCGCCGGAACCTTCTGGAAGGGCCTCGTGAACTGGATCAACGGCGACGAGACCGACCAGGTCCTCAAGGACATCGAAGCCGGCTGGCCCTCCAGCGAGTAATCGATATCCGGAACTGCTGCTCGTGAGCGGGAGCGCCGGAGGGTGATCACCACCCTCCGGCGCTTCCGCCTCGGCAGTGGAACCCCCTAGGGTTCACTCAGGGTCCAACGCCGTACTCGAAAGGCCAGCTATGTCAGGTTTCCTCAACTGGTTGGGCGGACTGCCTCCGCTCGCCCAGATCCCGATCGTCGTCATCGCCTTCGGCGCGGTGGTGGCCCTCCTCCTCTTCTTCGTGGACATCGCGCCACGCAAGGGCACCCTGTACACGGTCATCCGTCTGGCGTTCTGCGTTCTGGTGCCCGTCGTCGTCGTCCTCTTCTTCGGCTCGTTCCTCTGGGCCGCGGCCGTCGCCGCCGTCCTCGGCGGCGTACTCTTCCTCCTCGACTACCGCTCGAAGAAGGGCGTCGGGTACCTCGTCCAGCTCGTCGGCTTCCTCGCACCGGCGTTCCTGCTGCTGCTGATCGGCCTGATCCTGCCGTCGATCAACACGACGATCGCCGCGTTCATGTCGGCGTCCGGCAAGAACTTCGTCGGCCTGAACAACTTCATCTGGCTGTTCACGCAGCCGAGCGCGATCCGCACCGTGATCAACACGATCATCTGGGTGCTGCTCGTCCCGGCGCTGTCGACGGCCTTCGGACTCGCCTACGCCGTGTTCATCGACAAGTCCCGCGGTGAGAAGTACTTCAAGATCCTCGTCTTCATGCCGATGGCGATCTCCTTCGTCGGTGCGTCGATCATCTGGCGGTTCATCTACGCCTACCGCGAGGCCGACGCGACCCAGATCGGTCTGCTCAACCAGATCGTCGTGTGGTTCGGCGGCACTCCGGTGCAGTGGCTGCAGAACGAGCCGTGGAACACGCTGTTCCTCATCGTCGTGCTCATCTGGGTGCAGACCGGATTCGCGATGGTCGTCCTGTCCGCCGCGATCAAGGGGGTCCCCACCGAGCAGATCGAGGCCGCCGAGCTCGACGGCACCAACGCCTGGCAGCGCTTCATCAACGTCATCGTCCCCGGCATCCGCTCCTCCCTCGTCGTGGTCGTCACGACGATCTCGATCGCCTCGCTGAAGGTCTTCGACATCGTCCGCACGATGACCGCCGGCAACAACGGCACCTCGGTCATCGCGAACGAGATGTACACCCAGTTCAAGAACTTCGAGAACGGCCGGAGTGCGGCGTTCGCCGTGGTCCTGTTCGTGCTCGTGCTGCCGATCGTCATCTACAACGCACGGCAGATCAAGAAGCAGAGGGAGATCCGATGAGTGCTGTGCAGCCGATCGAACTACCGATCGACGAATCCACCAAGGAACAGCTCGCCCAAGGGGAACGCGGCATCGAGGCCGCGAGCCGACGGACGAAGAAGCGGCTCACCAGCCGCGGGGCGACCATCGCGGCCGTCATCATCGCGGTGCTGTGGACGGTCCCGACCTTCGGTCTGTTCGTCTCCTCGTTCCGACCTGAGCAGCAGGTGAAGACCACCGGTTGGTGGACGATCTTCTCCGACTTCCAGGTCACCATCGACAACTACGTGCAGGTGCTGCAGGCCGGCAACTCGACGCTCAACCTCGCGGGCTCGTGGGTCAACTCGATCGCCATCGCGGTCCCGGCGACCCTGATCCCGCTGGTGGTGGCGAGCCTCGCGGCGTACGCGTTCGCGTGGATCGACTTCCGCGGCAAGAACTTCCTGTTCATCCTCGTGTTCGCGCTGCAGGTGGTGCCGATCCAGATGGCGCTCGTGCCACTGCTGTCGACCTTCTCCCGCGGCCTGAACATCTTCGGCCTGCAGGTCGGCGAGGGACTGGACGCGAGCGGCACCTTCGCCCAGGTGTGGATCGCGCACACCATGTTCGCGCTGCCGCTGGCGATCTTCCTGCTGCACAACTTCGTCGCGGAGATCCCCGCCGAGGTCATCGAAGCGGCACGCGTGGACGGTGCCGGTCACGGTCAGATCTTCTTCCGGATCGTGCTGCCGCTGACCATGCCCGCCATCGCGTCGTTCGCGATCTTCCAGTTCCTGTGGGTGTGGAACGACCTTCTGGTCGCGCTCATCTTCGCGGACGGCGAGGTCGCACCTATCACGAAGCTGCTGGCGGAGATCACCGGTACGCGTGGCAACGAGTGGCACCTGCTCACGGCCGGCGCGTTCATCTCGATCCTCGTCCCGCTCGTGGTGTTCTTCGCCCTGCAGCGCTACTTCGTCCGCGGGCTCCTGGCCGGTTCGACGAAGGGCTGACCCGACACGCGGTTCGATCCTCCGATCGACAGCGTCGTCGGTGCGCGAACGCCCCGGGAGCTCATGCTCCCGGGGCGTCCGTGCGTCTGCGGGTCGTCTTGTACGGCTGTGCACATGGTCCTTTCTCAGGAGAGTTGCGGTGCGTCGTGCCGGCGTGCGCCCGACGTGCCGGGGGAGTCCAGAGAAAGAGACGAAGCTGAATTCTGGTCGACGAGTGACCGGGGTGGGCCTTTCTCAGGAGAGTTGCGGTGCGTCATGCCGGGGTACGCCCGGCGCGCCGAAGGATTCCTGAGGAAGGGACGAGTTCAGGCTGGCAGGTGCGAGGGTGATCGGATCCGCTCAGCGGTGCCTTGGACGGCCCTGCGCGAGCGCTGCCCGGACCGCTCCGATGACTGCGTACCAGTCGTCCATCACCATGCGATACGTGAAACGGAGAGAGCGATAGCCGAGGATCGCCAACTGGGCGTCGCGCCAGCGATCCTGTTCATGGGCGTCCGGGGTGTCGTGGAACGCACGTCCATCCCACTCCACCACCAACCAATCGTCGATCAGCTCGTCGACGCGTCCGACACCGGGGATGTCGACCTGGTGTCGACCGACGATCCCAGCGCGTTCGAGCCGGATGCGACCGATGCTCTCGAGGAAACTCTCGCATCCCGACTCCAACCGAGGGAGTCTGCGCCTGCGCGCTTGCGGGAGTTCGTCCAGCCACGCGCGGAGCGCCCGCCCGCGGTGGGGTTCTCGGTGCAGGACGGAGTCCAAGATCGCGCCGGCGACGTCAGGGTGCTGGCAGGTGACGATCTGACGAACGGCCGACTCGCGGCTCACCACGAGAAGCGGCGCGATCGAGCCGCCCCGAGGGACCACCGGTTGATCGTCGTCCCAGTGCAGGACCGTGTCGTCCCGATCCTGCGCGGGCGGATGACATCGGCGGTCGCTCACATCGCGGAGGCGTCCCGCGTTCGACGGGACGGCGACGTGTAGGCGCTGGTCTTCCGGTGTGGCCCAGCCGAACCAGGCGGCCGCCGAGATGCACGCGAGTCTCCCGCCGACCCGAACGGCTTGGACGATCTCCGGGGGTGCACCGGGGTCCGCGTACCAGCCTCGTTTCACCCTGATCAGCTCGGCCATCTCGACCGCGAGTCGGAGCGACCGTTTGGAATGACCGCGAGCCCGAAGCTGGTGCACCGTGGCGATACCGTACGCCGGGCGGAAGGCGTCGGTTCCTCCTGTCATTGGTCGATCGTCCACCCGGTCTCGCCGGACCGCCGAGTCACGCTGCTCATCTGGGGATGATCCGCCCCGCAGTGGACCTGGGGAGCGGTGACCCTATCTCAGGACAGTTGCGGCGGGTCGGGGAGCGGGCGAGGCGACGCGCCGGCGGACTCCTGAGAAAGGACACTGAGCGGGAGGCCGACGCGGGACGGGGACAGGGG
>NZ_LWCT01000005.1:0-136499 GCF_001650455.1 Plantibacter sp. H53 | reverse complement strand
GCACCCGCCCCCAAGGCTGAGGCGCCTGCTGCGCCTGCGCCGAAGCAGGCGTCCCCGGGCCCGAAGGCTCCGGCCGCTCCCGCTCCCGCCCCCGCGGCGGAGGCACCAGCGGCCGCTGCTCCGGCGGCACCGTCCGCACCCGCGGCTCCGGCCGCCGGCGACTCGCCCTCCGGCGATGCCGCGAAGCCGGGCGGCCCCCGTCCCGGTGCGCCGCGTCCGGGGAACAACCCGTTCGCGTCCTCGCAGGGCATGGGCCAGCGCCCCACCGGTACGCCGCGTCCGGGGAACAACCCGTTCGCAGCGGCTCAGGGCATGGGTCAGCGTCCGAACCCCAGCAACATCCCGCGTCCGCAGGCTCCGCGCCCCGGCTCGCCCCGTCCGGGCGTCGGCCAGGGTCAGCGTCCCGGTGGCCCCGGTCGTCCGGGTGGCGCAGGTCGTCCCGCCGGCGGCGGCGGCTTCCGTCCCGGTGGTGCCGGTGGTGGCTTCCGTCCCGGCGGTGCCCCCGGTGGTGCACCCGCCGGTGGATTCGCCGGTCGCCCTGGTGGCGGCGGCGGTCGTGGTCGCGGACCCGGCGGTGGTACCGCAGGTGCCTTCGGTCGCGGTGGCGGCAAGAGCAAGGCACGCAAGTCGAAGCGGACGAAGAGGGCCGAATTCGAGCTGCGGGAAGCCCCGTCGCTCGGCGGCGTGAGCGTCCCCCGCGGCGATGGCAACACCATCATCCGTCTGCGTCGTGGCGCGTCCATCTCGGACTTCGCCGACAAGATCGACGCCAGCCCCGGCAACCTCGTCACCGTGCTGTTCCACCTCGGTGAGATGGCGACGGCGACGGAGTCGCTCGACGAGGCGACCTTCGACGTGCTCGGTTCCGAGCTCGGCTACAAGATCCAGATGGTCTCGCCCGAGGACGAGGACCGGGAGCTCCTCGAGGGCTTCGACATCGACCTCGACCAGGAGCTGGAGGACGAGTCCGACGAGGACCTCGCCATCCGTCCTCCCGTGGTCACCGTCATGGGTCACGTCGACCACGGTAAGACGCGCCTCCTCGACGCCATCCGCAACGCGAACGTCGTCGCCGGCGAGGCCGGTGGCATCACGCAGCACATCGGTGCGTACCAGGTCGTCGCGGAGCACGAGGGCATCGAGCGTCCGATCACCTTCATCGACACCCCGGGTCACGAGGCGTTCACCGCCATGCGTGCTCGTGGTGCGCAGGTCACCGACATCGCGATCCTGGTGGTCGCGGCGGACGACGGCATCATGCCGCAGACGGTCGAGGCCTTGAACCACGCGCAGGCGGCCAACGTGCCGATCGTCGTCGCGGTCAACAAGGTGGACAAGCCCGATGCCAACCCGGCCAAGGTGCGCCAGCAGCTGACCGAGTACGGTCTCGTCGCCGAGGAGTACGGCGGAGACGTCATGTTCGTCGACGTCTCGGCTCGTGCCGGCACCGGCATCAAGGACCTCCTCGACGCCGTGCTGCTCACCGCGGACGCCGGTCTCGACCTGCGCGCCAACCCGAACAAGGATGCACGCGGTGTGGCCATCGAGGCCAAGCTCGACAAGGGCCGCGGTTCCGTCGCGACCGTCCTCATCCAGTCGGGTACCCTCCGCGTCGGCGACGCGATCGTCGCCGGTACGGCGTACGGCCGCGTCCGTGCGATGGTCGACGAGAACGGCGACACCGTCTCCGAGGCGGGTCCCTCGCGTCCCGTCCAGGTGCAGGGCCTCTCGAGTGTTCCTCGGGCAGGCGACACCTTCCTCGTCACCGAGGAGGACCGCACCGCGCGTCAGATCGCCGAGAAGCGTGAAGCCGCGGAGCGCAACGCCGCTCTGGCCAAGGCCCGCAAGCGCATCTCGCTCGAGGACTTCACCCGTGCACTCGAAGAGGGCAAGGTCGAGGCGCTCAACCTCATCATCAAGGGTGACGTCTCCGGTGCCGTCGAGGCACTCGAGGAGTCGCTGCTCAAGATCGACGTCGACGACAGCGTCCAGCTGCGGATCATCCACCGCGGTGTCGGTGCGGTCACCGAGTCCGACGTCAACCTCGCCACGATCGACAACGCGATCATCATCGGGTTCAACGTGCGCCCCGACCCGAAGGCCCGCGAGCGCGCGGCCCGTGAGGGTGTGGACGTCCGCTTCTACTCGGTCATCTACAACGCACTCGAGGACGTCGAGCAGAGCCTCACCGGCATGCTCAAGCCCGAGTACGAAGAGGTCCAGTCCGGTGTCGCCGAGATCCGCGAGGTGTTCCGTTCCTCCAAGTTCGGCAACATCGCGGGTGTCATCGTCCGCTCGGGCACGATCACGAGGAACGCCAAGGCGCGGGTCATCCGCGACGGCGTCGTGGTCGGCGACAGCCTGGCGATCGAATCGCTGCGTCGGTTCAAGGACGACGTCACCGAGGTGCGTACGGACTTCGAGGCCGGTATCGGTCTCGGCAAGTTCAACGACATCCAGATCGGCGACGAGATCGAGACGATCGAAATGAAGGAGAAGCCGCGCGGCTAGTCCGCTCGGCCGGTCCCCGTCGTCCTCCTCCGGGAGGGCGGCGGGGATTCCTGCTTGTATTGTGTGTGCAGCATCCGTCAGGTGGCCCTCCGCCCGGCGGTCATCAGAGGAGGACGAGATGGCAGAGAACCCCAGGGCCCGCAAGTTGGCGGACCGCATCAAGGAAGTCATCGCCAAACGGCTCGACAAGGGCATCCGCGACCCGCGGCTCGGCTTCGTGACGATCACCGACGTACAGGTGACCGGCGACCTCCAGCACGCGAACGTGTTCTACACGGTGTACGGCTCCGACGAGGAACGCGCCGACACCTCGGCCGCGCTCGAGTCCGCCAAGGGCCTGTTGCGTGCCGAGATCGGCCGCAACATCAACACCCGGCTGACGCCGAGCCTCGACTTCTTCCTGGACGCGATCCCGGAGAACGCGCAGCACATCGAAGACCTGCTGCGCGAGGCGAAGAACCGCGACACCGAGGTGGCCGGGCTTGCCGCCGGTGCCGCCTACGCCGGCGACGAGGATCCCTACGTGAAGCCGCGCGAGGTCGACGCCGAGGACTAGACACCTCGCACCACCTTTCGACAGGCTCAGGGACCGGGTTGCTTCGTCCGGCCGCTGAGCCTGTCGACGTGCGCCCTTCGACAAGCTCGGGGACCGCGAGTGGGGCCCCGGGACCGCGAATGGGGCTCGAGGACCGCGGGCGGGGCTGAGAGGCCGGTCAGTCGTGGGGGAGCGCGTATCCGCCGTCGACGCGCACCGCGAGGCGGTCGGCGACCAGTCCGGCGAGTGCGCGGTCGAACTGCTCGCCGTCGGGCCAGAGCGTCCGGAGTTCCTCGCCCGTCAGGGAGCGGTGGGTCGAGCGGAGCTCGGCCATGATGATGCCCCGGACCTGTCGGTCGCTGCCCGCGAACTGCTTCTGCTTCGTCTTGACCGGTCCGTCGTAGGCCGGGTATCCCGCTGCGCGCCAGGCGCACACCTCGCGGAGCGGACACTCCTCGCACCGAGGTGCCCGAGCGGTGCAGACCACCGCGCCGATCTCCATCATCCCGGCGTTGAAGACGGCTGCCTCCGAGCGGGACTCCGGTAGGAGCGCCTCCATCGCTGGGAGGTCCGCCTTGGCGTTCGGCGGCCCGGGCTCGCCTTGGCCGCGGACGGCTCGGGCGATGACCCGTCGGGTGTTCGTGTCCACCACCGGGTGCCGGTCCCCGTAGGCGAAGACGGCGACGGCGCGGGCGGTGTAGTCGCCGATGCCGGTGAGCGCCAGGAGCTGATCCACGTCCGACGGGACGATGCCGTCGTGCCGTTCGGCGATCTGGGTGGCCGCCGCGTGGAGCCAGAGCGCTCGGCGCGGATAGCCGAGCCGGCCCCAGGCGCGGACGGCTTCTGCCGGTGGTTCGGCCGCCAGGTCGGCTGGCGTCGGCCAGCGCCCGAGCCACTCCTCGAGCCGCGGGATCACGCGGCTGACCTGCGTCTGCTGGAGCATGAACTCCGACACGAGCGTGCCCCAGGCGGGGAACCCCGGGCGTCGCCAGGGGAGGTCGCGCGCATCGGTGCGGAACCAGGCCGTCACGAGCGGGGCGAGGTCGAAGGGTTCGGGCGGCACCGCACCAGCCTACGATCCGCGCGGGTAGGCTCGGCGCCATGAAGCTCGTCACGACACCACGGATCGCGTTGCTCCGGCAGCTGCGAGACCAGTTCCAGCGGGACTACCCACGAGGCCGCACCCTCATCGCGGTGGACGGCGTCAGCGGCTCCGGCACGGCGGCGTTCGCCGACGGACTGGCCGAGGTGTTCGACGAGGCCGGACGCGCGGTGTTCCGTGCCTCGATCGACGACTTCCACCGTCCACGCGAGGAACGGTACGCGCGGGGGCGGGACTCGGCCGAGGGCTACTGGCTCGACTCGTTCGACTATCCGCTGTTCCGCAGGGTGCTCGTCGAGCCCTTCCGCCTGGCGGGCAGCGCCGGCTTCCAACTCGTCGGGTTCGACGAGCAGCGCGACGTCGGCGCTCCCTCGCGTTGGACGACGGGCCCGCAGGACGCCGTCCTCATCGTCGACGGCGTCTTCCTGAACCGTCCCGAGCTCCGCGGCCTCTGGCATGCGTCGGTCTGGCTCGACGTCCCGATGGCGACGGCCTACGACCGGCTGCACGAGCGCCTCGGCGTCGACGCCGACCCGACGGCGCCGTCCAACGCACGCTACGTGGGCGGGCAGGCGCTCTACCGCAAGGACGATGACCCGACCGCGCGGGCGACCGCCCTCGTGGACAACACGGACGAGCGGCACCCACGGCGGATCTTCGCCGACTTCTGCTGAGCGCCGCCGCCCAGGGGTGATCCGGCCGCCAGGCGGTGCCGACCGCCGCTGGTACCGTTGCAAGGTGGTCGAGAACAGCACAGCAGCACCCGGGTCGGCGTCCGCCCGTCCCGGTGTCCTCCTCATCGACAAGCCGCAGGGGCACACCTCCCACGATGCGGTCGCCCGGGTGCGGCGGCTCGCCGGCACGCGCAAGGTGGGGCATGCGGGAACGCTCGACCCCATGGCCACCGGGCTGCTCGTGCTGGGTACGCGCTCGTCGACCCGTCTGCTGACCTTCATCGTCGGTCTCGACAAGGAGTACACGGCGACCATCCGCCTCGGCGAGGCGACCTCCACCGACGACGCCGAAGGTGAGGTCACCGAGCGCGCCGACCAGGCCGCAGTGGCTGCCGTGGACGACGACGCGATCATCGCCGCGATCCGTCCGCTGACGGGCGACATCGAGCAGGTGCCGAGCACGGTGAGCGCCATCAAGGTGGGCGGGAAGCGCGCCTACGCCCTGGCCCGCGAGGGGATCGAGGTGGAGCTGAAGTCCCGTGCGGTCACGGTCAGCGCGTTCGACGTGCTGGCCATCCGTCGGGATGGCGCGGCGATCGACGTCGACGTCCGGGTCGTCTGCTCCTCCGGCACCTACATCCGCGCCCTCGCCCGCGACCTGGGGGCGGCCCTCGGCGTCGGCGGCCATCTCACCGCGCTTCGCCGGACCCGGATCGGACCCTTCGACGTCACGGACGCATCGACGATCGACGACCTCGACGTTGAGACGGCGCTGTTGCACCCGGCCGACGTCGCGAAGCGCCTGTTCGGTGCCCTCGAGCTCACGGAGCAGGAGGCGGTCGACCTCGGCCACGGGAAGCGGCTCGACCGCGACCTGCCGGCCGGCCACACCGGTCCGATCGCCGCCGTCGCGCCGGACGGCCGACTGGTGGGGCTCGTCGAGCGCCGTGGCGGCTCGCTCAAGTCGGTCGTGAACTTCCCGGCGGAGGAACCGGCATGATCGAGTGGTTCACCCTCGCCCAGATCGCGGTCGCGGTCGTGGCCGGGCTCCTCTGCATCGTGCTCGGGTTCGCCGGGCGCGCGCCGAACGACCTGACGATGGGGGCGACGGCACTCGTCGAGGTCCTCCTCATCGCGCAGCTGGTGGTGGCGATCGCCGCGCCCGCGTTCGGGAACACGGCCACGGGGAGTGTGCCCGAGTTCTACACCTACCTCGTCTCCGCGATGATCCTGCCGATCGCCGGTGGATTCTGGGCGCTCGTCGAACGCACCCGATGGTCGACGGTCGTCCTCGGCGTCGTCTGTCTCGCGATCGCGGTGATGCTCTACCGCATGGAGCAGATCTGGACCGTCCAGCTGGGCTGACCG
The DNA here is from genome assembly GCF_001650455.1 of Plantibacter sp. H53. Lineage (NCBI taxonomy): Bacteria > Bacillati > Actinomycetota > Actinomycetes > Micrococcales > Microbacteriaceae > Plantibacter > Plantibacter sp. H53. The sequence continues at coordinate 130,309 of NZ_LWCT01000005.1, read as the reverse complement.
TCGGCGCACCGACGGCGGTGGAGGACGACGGCACCGCAGCTCGCGTGACGGTCGCGAAGTGCCTGGGCGAGGGCCCGCGTCGCATAGAATCGTCGGGTCATGCCTCTCCCCACCACCGCTCCAGCCCGTCCACGCGTCCGTGGTGTCGGGGTCGTCCTCGTCGCCGTCTACGGCATCCTGGCGCTCGCCGCCACCGGCCGGTCCGTGGTGCAGATCACGACCAAGTTCGACGAGGCGCCCCTGGCCTATCTGCTCTCGGCCGTCGCCGCGGTGGTGTACATCCTGGCGACCGTCTCGCTCGTCGCTCCAGGCGCCGTCTGGCGGCGGATCGCATGGGCCACGATCTCCTTCGAACTCGCCGGGGTCCTGATCGTCGGCTTGCTGAGCCTGCTCGACCCCGAACTCTTCCCCCACGACACGGTCTGGTCCGGCTTCGGCCGCGGTTATGTCTACATCCCGCTCGTCCTCCCGGTCCTCGGACTGTGGTGGTTGGCCGGACATCGGCGTACCGGCAAATGATCACGTTCACCGAGCTCGACCAGGTCCCTGACGCCTTCGGACCGTCGGCCGTCACCATCGGCAAGTTCGACGGCGTCCACACGGGTCACCGCGCGGTCGTTGCCGCGCTCCTCGAGGAGGCCGCGGCAGCCGGTCTCAGCTCCGTCGCCGTCACCTTCGACCGCAACCCGCTGAGCCTCATCAACCCAGACCGCTGCCCGGCGTCGCTCGTGAGCAACGAGCAGAAGCTCGGTCTCCTGGCGGACGCCGGGGTCGACGCGGCCCTGCTGCTGCGCTTCGACCAGACACTGGCCCAGCTCACGCCCGAGGAGTTCGTCACCTCGATCCTCGTCGGAGCGTTGCATGCCAAGACGGTCCTCGTCGGCGAGGACTTCCGCTTCGGCCATCGCGGCCTCGGAACGGTCGCCACGCTGGAGTCGTTCGGTGAGGTCTACGGCTTCTCCGTGCGCGTCGTGGACGACGTCCGTCCCGGCGGCGGGCGTCGGGTGTCGTCCACCTGGATCCGCGAACTCCTCGAGGAGGGTGACGTCCGCGAGGCGTCGCGGCTCCTCGGTCGTCCGCCCGGCGTGCGGGGTGTCGTCGTCCACGGCGCCAAGCGTGGCCGGGAACTCGGCTTCCCGACCGCCAACCTGTCTCCCGATTCGCAGGGTCTCATCCCCGCGGACGGCGTGTATGCAGGGTGGCTGTTCTGGCGAGGACGTCGGTATCCGGCGGCGATCTCGGTCGGGAACAACCCGACCTTCGACGGCGTCCCGCAGAAGCAGGTCGAGGCCTACGTCCTCGACGAGACCGATCTCGACCTCTACGACGACGAGGTCGAGGTGCAGTTCGTCGAGCGCATCCGCGGCATGGTCGCGTTCACCGGGATCGAGCCGCTCATCGTGCAGATGACCGACGACGTCGAGCGCGCGCGCCGGATGCTGTCCTAGTGGGTCCGCGTCCCCTGTGGCGGGGGAGGGCCCTCGCGCTCGTCGGGATCGTGCTCGTCGCGGCGAACCTCCGCACGGCCGTCACCTCGCTGTCGCCGATCTACGCCGAGATCGACGGTGACATCGGCGTGGGGTCGGTGGGGCTGGGACTCCTCGGGATGCTGCCGCCACTGTGCTTCGCGCTTTTCGGCGTCTTCACCCCGCGGCTCGTGCGTCGGCTGCACCTCGAGCCGGTGCTGCTCATCGCGCTCGGGGCGATCGTGGCCGGACACCTCCTGCGTTCGCTCGCCCCCGACTTCGCCGTCCTCGCGATCGGCAGTGCGCTCTGCTTCGCCGGCATCGGCATCGGCAACGTCGTGCTCCCACCGCTCGTCAAGAAGTACTTCCCTGACCGCATCGGCCTCGTCACCTCGCTCTACGCGACGGTCCTGTCGGTCAGCACGTTCATCCCGCCACTGATCGCCGTGCCGGTCGCCGACGCCGCCGGGTGGCACGTGTCGCTCGGCGTGTGGTCCATCGTCGCCATGCTCGCGGTCCTGCCCTGGATCACGCTCATCGTGCGGGAGCGTCGGGACGCCCGGGCTGCCGCAGCGACCGACCCCGAGATCGAGGAGGTGCCCCGCGCCGGGCGCGTCCTCGTCCACCGCTCACCGATCGCATGGGCCATCGCGGCGGTGTTCGCCACCTCCTCGCTGAACGCCTACGCGATGTTCACCTGGCTCCCCACCATCGTCGGTGACGTCGCCGGCGTCACCCCGACCCAGGGTGGCCTGCTGCTCTCGCTCTTCTCCGCGATGGGTGTCCCGGCGAGCCTGATCGTCCCGATGCTCGTCGCGAGGCTGCGGAACGTCGCCGTCCTCGTCTACGTCGCGAGCGGGTGTTTCGTGCTCGGCTATCTCGGGCTGCTCCTGTGGCCGGCGACGCTGACGTGGCTGTGGGTGTTGCTGGCCGGCCTCGGCCCGCTGCTGTTCCCGCTCGCCCTCGTCCTCATCAACCTGCGGACGGCGACCCACGAGGGCGCGGTCGCCCTGAGCGGTTTCGTGCAGAGTGTCGGCTACACCCTCGGTGCACTCGGCCCCCTGGTCGTGAGCCTGGTGCACGCCGTGACCGGATCGTGGACCGTCCCGTTGCTGCTCCTCCTGGCCACGGGCGCGCTGTGCGCCATCGCCGGCCGCATCACCGGCCGACCGACGACGATCGAGGCGGACCTCGCAGCTCGCGGTCGCTGACCGGTCTGGTCCGGTCCTCCTGACGGATCCCCGGCGGCGATGCGCATCCGCGCACCGGCCGCTGCTCATCTGAGCATGGGTGCCAACAGACGTTGTCCGGGTGGTGGTGGCGTCCTAGGCTGGAGACGATCCGGAGGAGGCCCGAGGTGATCGAAAGCGACGAGCTGCTCGCGGTGCGCGCCGCGGAGCTGTACTACGACGAGACGAAGACCCAGGACGAGATCGGCGCGCTGCTCGGCATCACGCGGTGGAAGGTCGGTCGGCTCCTCGCCCAGGCCCGTGAACTCGGCTACATCCGCATCGAGATCGTGCACCCGCGCGCACGCCGCCTCCCGCTCGAACGGGCGCTCCGCGAGCGCTTCGGACTCGCGGACGCGGTCGTCGTGCCGAGCCCGAGCGACAGTGCCGACCTCCACGAACGCGTCGCGCGCGCGGCGGCCGACTACCTCGGCGCCATGCGACCGGTGCCGCGGACGCTCGGTGTGAGCTGGGGGAGGACGCTGCGTGACATCGCCGACCACCTGTCCGACGGCTGGGCGACGGGGCTCTCCGTCGTGCAGATCAACGGCGGCGTGAGTCTCAACCAGCGTGTCGGCACTGCGGCCGCCACGGCTGCACGGATCGCCGAGAAGGGCCGTGGTGACGTCACCCTGCTCCCGAGCCCGGCGATCTTCGAGCGCCTGGAGACGAAGCTGAGCATCGAGTCGGACCGCACGGTCGCGGAGGTGCTCCGCACGGCCGCAGCGGCCGACACCTACCTGTACGGCGCCGGAGTGGCCGGGCCGGACTCCGCTCTCGTCCACAGCGGGTACCTCACGGCCGCAGACGTCGACGTCCTGGTCGCACGCGGTGCCGTCGGCGACGTCGTCGGGCGCTACATCGACGCCGAGGGCATGATCGTCGACCCCACACTCGACGAGCGCACGGTCGGGCTCGGACTCGAAGCGCTCCGACGTGCCGGTCGCAGCATCGCGGTCATCGCCGGAGCCCAGAAGCACGCCGTCGCGAGGGCCGTCGTCAGCAGCGGCCTCTGCACCGTGCTCGTCACCGACGAGGCGACCGCGTCGGCACTCCTCGCCGACCACGAACCATCATCCGCGAAGCAGCACACCCCGGAGCAGGAACTGCTCGGAAGGAACGCACCATGACCACTCCACCAGGCGACCTCGTGGCGAAGCCGACGGCGCTCGAACTCGTCGACGGCCCCGTCACCGACGCCAGCCTCAGACGCTACCTCGACGGCCTCGCGGGCGTCGACGCCGTCGGGCTCGAACAGCGCGCAGCGGACCTCGGTACGCGCTCGATCAAGACGACGTCGAAGGCCTGGGCCCTCGACCGCATCATCGAACTCATCGACCTCACCACCCTCGAGGGCGCCGACACCCCCGGCAAGGTGCGCTCCCTCGTGGCCAAGGCCATCACCCCGGACGCCGGGGATCCGTCCACTCCGCGCGTCGCCGCGGTCTGCGTCTACGGCGACATGGTGCCGTACGCCGTCGAGGCGCTCGGCGCGGCGCACACGCAGCCGGGTGCGGGACCAGACGCCGGCGGGATCAACGTCGCTGCGGTCGCCACGGCCTTCCCGAGCGGACGCGCCTCCCTCGCAGTCAAGCTGGCGGATACGGCCGACGCCGTCGACGCCGGAGCGGACGAGATCGACATGGTCATCGACCGGGGTGCGTTCCTCTCCGGCCGGTACGGCCAGGTCTTCGACGAGATCGTCGCGGTCAAGGAGGCCTGCCGACGCAGCGACGGCTCCTCGGCCCACCTCAAGGTCATCCTCGAGACCGGCGAGCTGAACACCTACGACAACGTGAAGCGCGCCTCGTGGCTCGCCATCCTCGCGGGCGGCGACTTCATCAAGACGTCCACCGGCAAGGTCGCGCCCGCCGCGACCCTCCCGGTCACCCTCCTCATGCTCGAGGTCGTCCGGGACTGGCACCGCCTCACCGGAGAGCAGATCGGTGTGAAGCCCGCCGGCGGCATCCGTTCCTCGAAGGACGCGATCAAGTACCTCGTGACCGTCGCCGAGACGGTCGGCGAGGAGTGGCTCCAGCCGCACCTGTTCCGCTTCGGTGCCTCGAGCCTCCTCAACGACGTGCTCCTGCAGCGTCAGAAACTCACCACCGGCCACTACTCCGGCCCCGACTACGTCACCATCGACTAGGACATCATGAGCTTCCTCGAATACGCACCAGCCCCGGAGTCGACATCCGTCCTCCACCTCCGTTCCGAATACGGCCTCTTCATCGACGGCGAGTTCACCGAGGGCACCGGTGGCTCCTTCCAGACGATCTCGCCGAGCACCGAGCAGTCGATCGCGACGATCTCCGCGGCGAGTGACGCCGACGTCGATCGCGCCGTCACCGCCGCGCGGCGTGCCTACGACCGCGTCTGGTCGAAGCTGTCGGGCGCCGACCGCGGCAAGTACCTCTTCCGGATCGCGCGCCTCGTCCAGGAGCGTGCCCGCGAGCTCGCCGTGGCGGAGAGCCTCGACAACGGCAAGCCGATCAAGGAGTCCCGCGACGTCGACGTCCCACTCGTCGCCGCCTGGTTCTTCTACTACGCCGGTTGGGCCGACAAGCTCGACTACGCGGGCCTCGGCGCGAACCCCCGTGCCATCGGCGTGGCCGGACAGGTCATCCCGTGGAACTTCCCGCTCCTCATGCTCGCGTGGAAGGTCGCACCGGCGCTCGCCGCCGGCAACACGGTCGTCATCAAGCCGGCCGAGACCACGCCGCTCACGGCGCTCATCTTCGCCGAGATCCTCCAGCAGGCCGAGCTGCCGGCCGGTGTCGTGAACATCGTCACGGGTGCCGGAGCGACCGGGGCGGCGATCGTGCGTCACCCCGACGTCGACAAGGTCGCCTTCACCGGGTCGACCGCCGTCGGGCGCGAGATCGCGAAGACCATCGCCGGCAGCGACAAGCGCCTGACGCTCGAGCTCGGTGGCAAGGCGGCGAACATCGTGTTCGACGACGCCCCGATCGACCAGGCCATCGAAGGCATCGTCAACGGCATCTTCTTCAACCAGGGTCACGTCTGCTGCGCCGGATCCCGGCTCCTCGTCCAGGAGAGCATCCACGACGAGGTCGTCGACCGCTTGAAGAGCCGTCTGCAGACGCTGCGCGTCGGCGACCCGCTCGACAAGAACACGGATGTCGGCGCGATCAACTCGGCCGAGCAGTTGGCCCGCATCCGCGAGCTCTCGGACATCGGTGAGCTCGAAGGCGCCGAACGGTGGAGCCCGGACTGCGAGCTGCCCGAGAACGGGTTCTGGTTCGCGCCGACGATCTTCACGAACGTGTCCACCAGTCACCGGATCGCCCGCGAGGAGATCTTCGGTCCGGTCCTCTCGGTCATGTCCTTCCGGACGCCCGCGGAGGCCATCGCGAAGGCGAACAACACCCCGTACGGTCTCTCCGCGGGTATCTGGAGCGACAAGGGCAGCCGGATCCTCGCGGTCGCGGACAAGCTCCGCGCCGGCGTCATCTGGGCGAACACCTTCAACCGGTTCGATCCGGCCAGCCCGTTCGGCGGGTACCAGGAGTCGGGTTACGGCCGCGAGGGTGGTCGCCACGGGCTCGGTGCCTACCTCGCGCCGGCCGGATCATCGGCCGCCGCCACCGTCGCGCCGTCCACGAGCACCACGAAGGAGGAGCAGCGATGAGCCGGCTCACCATCCCGAAGACCTACAAGCTCGCCATCGGCGGCAAGTTCCCACGCAGCGAATCCGGAAGGACGTACGAGGTGACGAACGCCAAGGGGGAGTTCCTCGCGAACGCATCGCTCGCCTCGCGGAAGGACGCCCGCGACGCGGTCGTCGCCGCACGATCGGCACTCGCCGGTTGGTCGGGTGCCACCGCCTACAACCGCGGCCAGGTGCTCTACCGCATCGCCGAGCTGCTCGAGGGTCGGCGGACGCAGTTCATCGAAGAGATCGTCCAGGCCGAAGGCGTCTCGCAGGCGAAGGCCGCGGCACAGGTCGACGAGGCCATCGACCTCTGGGTCTGGTACGCGGGCTGGGCGGACAAGTACGTCCAGGTGGTCGGGGGAGCGAACCCCGTCTCCGGTCCGTACTTCAACCTCTCGGTTCCGGAGCCGACGGGCGTCACCGCGCTCATCGCGCCGCAGGACTCGTCGCTCCTCGGATTCGTGAGCGTCGTCGCTCCAGCGCTGGTCGCGGGGAACACGGTCGTCGTGATCGCGAGCGAGCGCCTGCCGCTCTCCTCGATCAGCCTCGCCGAGGTGCTCGCCACGAGTGACGTCCCCGGCGGCGTCGTGAACGTGCTGACCGGATCGCCGGCCGAGATGGCTCCGTGGCTCGCCTCGCACGCCGACGTCAACGCGATCGACCTCGCAGGCGCCGGAGCACTCGACTGGGTCGAGCTCGAGGTCCTCGCGGCCGAGACGCTCAAGCGCGTGGTCCGTCCGAGCGGTGCCAGCGGTCCGGTTCCGGCGAGCCTCGACCGCATCACCGCGTTCACCGAGGTGAAGACCGTCTGGCACACGAAGGCGCTCCTCTAGCGGCCTGCAGCACCCGCGTGGTGCTTGCACAGCGGCGCCCGGCTGTACAGCCGGGCGCCGTCGTCGTCGACGGGTCGTAACGTTGCATCCATGACCGAATCATCGACTCCGAAGCGCGTACTCGTCACGGGTGCCACCGGCTACATCGGCGGGCGGCTCGTGCCGCGGTTGCTGGAGGCCGGGTACACGGTGCGGGTGCTCGTGCGCTCGCCGCAGAAGCTCACCGACGTACCCTGGCGCGAGCAGGTGGAGGTCGTCGAGGGTGATCTCGGGGACGCCGCCCGGGTCGCTTCGGCCTGCGAGGACGTCGACGTCGTCTACTACCTCGTGCACTCCATGGGCGGCAAGGGCGACTTCGAGCAGACGGAGCTCGCCGCCGCCGAGCACGTCGCCGCCGGCGCTGCGGCGGCCGGGGTCTCGCGCATCGTCTACCTCGGTGGCCTGCACCCCGAGGGCGTCGAGCTGTCGAAGCACCTGCGGTCCCGCACCGAGGTCGGGCGGATCCTGCTCGCCTCGGGCGTTCCGACGATCGTCCTGCAGGCCGGTGTGGTCATCGGCTCCGGATCGACCTCGTTCGAGATGATCCGCCATCTCACGGACATCCTGCCGTACATGCCGGCGCCGCGCTGGGTCCGGAACTTCATCCAGCCGATCGCGGTCCGTGACGTCCTGCACTACCTGCTCGCGGGCGCCGAGGTCGACCGCGACGTGAACCGCGCCTTCGACATCGGTGGCCCCGACGTCCTCCGGTACGGACAGATGATGAACGGCTACGCGGTCGAGGCCGGCCTCTCGCAGCGCCCGATCGCGCCGCTCCCGGTCCTCACCCCGTGGTTGGCCTCGCAGTGGGTGAACCTCGTGACGCCGATCCCGCGCCGGCTCGCGTCGCCGATCATCGAGTCGCTGCTCGTCGACTGCGTCATGGGCGATCACGACATCGACGCGGTCATCCCGCCGCCGGAGGGCGGCCTGACGGGGTACCGACGCGCGGTGCGCCTCGCACTGCAGCGCATGCGGGACGGTGAGGTCGAGACCTCCTGGCGGAACGCGACCGTGGACGGCGCGCCGAGCGACCCGCTGCCGAGCGACCCCGACTGGGCCGGACACACCGTCTACATCGATCTCAAGGAACGGAAGACCTCCGCGAGCGCCGACCGGCTCTTCTCGGTGATCGAGTCCATCGGCGGCGAGAACGGGTGGTACTCCTTCCCGCTGGCGTGGGCGATCCGTGGCTGGATGGACAAGCTCGTCGGTGGTGTCGGCCTCCGACGTGGTCGCGACGATCCGCAGCATCTCAGCGTGGGGGACGCCCTCGACTTCTGGCGGGTGGAGTACCTCGAACGCGGTCGGATGCTTCGCCTGCGCGCCGAGATGCGCGTGCCCGGACTCGCGTGGCTGGAGATGAGCGCGACCCCGGTCGGCGACGGCTCGGTCTACCGGCAGCGCGCGGTCTTCTTCCCGAAGGGGCTCGGCGGACGCCTGTACTGGTTCGCGATCCTGCCGTTCCACGGGATCATCTTCAACGGGATGGCGAACCGCATCACGGAGGCGGCCGTAGCACTGCCGTCCGAGACCTCGGCCCAACGGAAGAACCGCGTCGGTCCGGTGTCGCCGGAGGAGCACGAGGCGGTCGACTCCGCGGAGGCGGACATGCAGGCCTCACGACCCACGCCGGAGGCCGCGGAGTAGCGTGGCCGTATGAGCGAACCCACCGTCGTCACCGTCACCGGAGCCGGAGGCCAGATCGGCTACTCCCTGCTCTTCCGCATCGCGTCAGGTCAGCTGCTGGGGCCCGACCGGCCCGTCGCCCTGCGCCTGCTCGAGATCCCGCAGGGGCTCGGAGCGGCCGAGGGGACGGCATTGGAACTGCAGGACTGCGCGTTCCCGCTCCTGGCCGGGGTGGAGGCGACGACCGAGCTGTCGCGCGCCTTCGACGGGGTGGACGTCGCCCTGCTCGTCGGTGCCCGTCCCCGTGGTCCGGGCATGGAGCGAGCCGACCTCCTCGCGGCCAACGGCGGGATCTTCGCACCGCAGGGCGCGGCGATCGGAGCCGGTGCGTCCGACGACGTGCGCGTGCTGGTGATCGGCAACCCGGCCAACACGAACGCACTCATCGCGCAGTCGGCCGCCGCTGGGGTGCCGGCCGGACGGTTCACCGCCCTGACCCGACTCGACCACAACCGCGCCGTCGCGCAGTTGGCCGCCAAGACCGGCGCACCCGTGTCCGAGATCGACGGCGTCGTGATCTGGGGCAACCACTCGGCGACCCAGGTGCCGGACCTCTCCCACGCGACGGTCGGTGGTCGTCCGGCCCTCGAACTCGTCGACGAGGAGTGGATCGCCGACGAGTTCATCCCAAGGGTGGCGAAGCGCGGTGCGGAGATCATCGCGGTCCGGGGCTCATCGTCCGCCGCCTCGGCCGCTGCCGCGGCCATCGACCACGTGCACGACTGGGTGGACGGCACGGCGACCCCGGGCCGGCCGGAGCGCTGGACCTCCGTGGCGCTCCCATCGGAGGGCTGGTACGGCGTACCGGAGGGGCTCGTGAGTTCGTTCCCGGCCCGCTCGGTCGACGGACGCTGGGAGGTGGTCGAGGGGCTCGATATCGCGCCCGTCTGGCAGCGGCGCATCGACGCTTCCGTGGTGGAACTCGATGAGGAGCGGGCGGCGGTGCGGGCGCTCGGCCTGCTCGGCTGATCAGGCGATCGCGTCCCGCGGACGGTTGCAGAGGGTACCCCCTGGGGGTATAGTTGAGGCTCCGATCCACTGAGGAGGACGCATGTCCGAGACCACCGCAACCACCACGTACCGCGTCGACGGCATGACCTGCGCGCACTGCGTGTCCGCCGTCACGACCGAGCTCTCCGCGCTCTCCGGCGTGGACGGGGTCGCCGTGGATCTCGACGCGGGGACGGTCACGGTCTCGGGTGCCTCCTCGACGGACGAGGCCGCCATCGGTGCCGGCGTCCAGGAAGCCGGCTACACGCTCGTGGGTCGTCGCTGATGAGCGCGCCACTCATCCAGCTCGACCTCGACATCGAGGGCATGACCTGCGCGAGTTGTGTGGCACGCGTCGAGAAGCGGCTGACCGCGCTCGACGGTGTCGAGGCGCAGGTCAACCTCGCGACCGAACGGGCGACGGTGACCGCACCCTCCACCATCACCGCGGACGAGCTGGTCGCTGCCGTCTCGAAGGCCGGCTACACGGCGACGGTGCGTCCGCCCGCTGACGAACGCGCCGCAGTGAACCGGGAGCAGACTCCGACGTCGGGAACGACGCCCGACCCCTCGGCGACCGTGACGACGCTCCGCACCCGCCTCGTCGTCAGCGCGGTGCTGGCGCTGCCCGTCGTGCTGCTCGCGATGATCCCCGCCTGGCAGTTCGACCACTGGCAGTGGCTCTCGCTGACCCTCGCGACGCCGGTCGTCTTCTGGGGCGGGTACCCGTTCCACCGGGCGACGTTCGCGACGCTGCGACACGGCTCGGTGACGATGGACACCCTCATCACGCTCGGGACGGGGGCAGCGTACCTGTGGTCCGTCTGGGCGCTCTTCTTCGGCATGGCCGGGATGACGGGCATGCGGCACGAGTTCGCTTTCTTCGCACCCGACGCCGACCCGTCGAGCGCGCTGTATCTCGAGGTGGCCGCCGGCGTGACCGTCTTCCTGCTCGCCGGTCGCCTCATCGAGCAGCGGTCGAAGCGTGCCGCCGGCGAGGCACTCCGCGACCTCATGACGCTGGGCGCCTCGGAGGTCTCCGTGCTCCGGCATCGTGCGCCGGACCCCACCGACCTCATGGCGCCCACCCGCACCGAGGAACGGATCCCGATCGAGCAGCTGCTCGTCGGAGACCACTTCCTCGTGCGTCCCGGTGAGTCCGTCGCCACCGACGGGGTCGTCGTCGAGGGGGCGGCGAGTGTCGACGAGAGTCTCGTGACAGGGGAGTCCGTCCCGGTCGAGCTCGTAGCCGGCTCGCGGGTCATCGGTGGCACGATCGCGCGCGGCGGCAGTCTCGTGGTGCGGGCGACGGCCGTCGGCGCCGAGACGCAGCTGGCGCGTATGGCTCAGGCGGTCGAGGCGGCACAGCTCGGGAAGAGCCGGGTCCAACGGCTCGCCGACCGCGTCTCGAGCGTGTTCGTCCCGGTCGTGCTGGTGATCGCCCTCGGCACCGCCATCGTGTGGGCGCTCACCGGCTCGACCATGGAAGCGGCGTTCACCGCCGCGGTCGCCGTCCTCATCATCGCCTGCCCGTGCGCACTGGGGCTCGCGACCCCGGTGGCCCTCCTCGTCGGGACGGGACGCGGTGCGCAGCTCGGCATCCTCATCGCCGGACCGGAGGCGCTCGAGCAGGCGAGCGGGATCGACCGCATCCTGCTCGACAAGACGGGGACCGTCACGTCCGGGCGGATGAGCGTCACGGAGGTCTGGGCGGCCGGTGCGACGGACGAGGTGCTCGCCCTCGGCGCGGCGCTCGAGGCGGCCTCCGAGCACCCCATCGCCGAGGCGATCGTCGCGGAAGCGACCCGCCGCGACGCACCGCGTCCGGTGGTCTCGGACTTCGCGAGCCTCGAGGGTCTCGGCGTCACCGGCACGATCGACGGCGGAACCGTGCTGGCCGGACGTCCCGCCTTCGCGGAGGACCAGGGCTTCCGCATCGGACCGGACGCGGCGAGCGCCCTGGCTTCCGCCGCGGAGCGTGCGAGTACCGTGGTGGTCGTCGCCTGGGACGGCGAGGTCCGCGGCGTCGTCGAGGTCGCCGACACGGTGAAGCCGGAGGCCCGCGCCGCCATCGGACGCGCCGTGTCCCTGGGTATGACACCCGTGCTCCTCACCGGCGACAACGCGGCCGTTGCAGCGCGGGTCGCGGCCGAGGTCGGGATCACCGAGGTGATCGCTGACGCGAGCCCCGCCGACAAGGTCGCCGCCGTCGAACGGCTTCAGTCGGCCGGTCACCGCGTCGCCATGGTCGGCGACGGGGTGAACGACGCCGCGGCGATCGCCACGGCCGATCTCGGGATCGCCATGGGGACGGGCACGGATGCGGCCAAGGGTGCAGCCGACCTCAGCATCGTCTCCGGTTCCCTCGCCACGGCGATCGACGCCGTGCGGCTCTCCCGACGGACGCTCGGGATCATCCGCGGCAACCTGTTCTGGGCGTTCGCGTACAACGTGGCGGCGATCCCGCTCGCCGCCCTCGGCCTCCTCAACCCGATGATCGCGGGTGCGGCGATGGCGTTCTCCAGCGTGTTCGTCGTGCTCAACAGCCTGCGTCTCCGCCGGTTCCGTCCGGCCGCCTGAGGTTACCCGTCGACCGACGGGCTGTGGCGGATACACTGTCCGCAGAACCGGTCGACGTGGATGGGTGGTGGTGAGGTGTCCAGTCCGTGGCTGGCGGCCCCGGCGCGTGCCGAAGCGCAGCGTGGACTCGTCCGACGGCTCGTCCGCGAGTCGTGGGAACGGTCGATGGGCCGTCATCTCGATCCGGACAACCTCATGCCGGAGCTCGCCTTCGACGAGGACGAGTTGCGCGACCACCGCCTCGGACACCCGCTCGCCGGCGTCCTCCCGGTGATCACCAAGCTGCTGGTCAACGACGCGGACGACGACTCCGGCATGCTCGTCGCGGTGGGCGACGCCATGGGGCGGCTGCTCTGGGTGGACGGCGACCGTCATCTGCGGCGACGGGCGGAGGGCATGCTCTTCGTCGAGGGTGCCGGATGGTCCGAGCGGGAGGTGGGGACGAGCGCGCCGGGCACCGCGCTCGAACTCGACCACGGCATCCAGATCCACGCGGCCGAGCACTTCAACCGGCTCGTGCACCCGTGGAGCTGCACGGCGGTCCCGGTGCACGATCCCGAGACCCGGCAGATCATCGGCGTGATCGACATCACCGGTGGCCCGCAGGCGGTCGCCTCGCATGCGCTGCCACTGATGGAGGCCACCGCGGCCGCCGTCGAGTCCGAGATCATGGTGCAGCGGCTTCGCGCGGTCGCCGACCGTCGGTTCGCCGGTCGCGCACACACGGACACACCCCGCCGGACGACCGCGGTGCGGCCCGGCCTGCAGGTGCTCGGTCGTGACACCGGCCTGCTGATCGGACACGGGGCGAGCCGCCCGACCGAGCTCAGCCGACGGCACGCCGAGATCCTGACGCTGCTGGCCTGGCACCACCAGGGCCTCAGCGCCGATGCGCTCGCCGGGCTGCTCTACGACGGGGACGAGGCGGCGGTCACCCTCCGGGCGGAGCTCGTCCGGCTGCGGAAGGTGCTCGGCGGGACCGCGCCGACACTCGTGCCGGTCTCGCGGCCGTACCGGCTCACCACCCCGCTCCAGCTCGACGCCCACCAGGTGTTGTCCCTCCTCGACCGCGGCGCCCACCGCGCAGCACTCGCCGCGTACCCGGGTCCGCTCCTGCCGGACTCCACCGCCCCCGGTGTCATCGACCTCCGCGAGCGGGTCGCGACGCGCCTTCGCGAGGCGATGCTGACCGACGCCTCGGCGGATCTGTTGCACGACTACATCCGGACCGCGGCCGCGCCCGACGACGTCGAGGTCCTGCACGCCTGCCTCCGACTGCTGCCGCCGCGGTCACCGAAGCGCGCCGGCCTCGTCGCCCGCATCGAGGCGATCGACGCCGAGCTCTCGGCGTCCTGACGGCCGATCCGGTCCGCGGTCCGCGGCGCAACCTCCTGCAACCTCCCGCCGACTAGCGTCGACGGCACGCACCTGAGCGGTGCGACACCGACAACGTCGTCGACAAGGAGTGACATGACCGTCTACGCCAACCCGGGTACCGAAGGTGCCGTGTTCAGCTACGCCCCCCGCTACGACCACTTCATCGGGGGCGAGTACGTCCCGCCCGCGAACGGCCAGTACTTCGAGAACCCGACCCCGGTCACCGGAGCCGTGTTCACCGAGATCGCCCGAGGCACCGCGGCCGACGTGGACCGAGCGGTCGAGGCGGGATGGAAGGCGTTCCCCGCCTGGTCGAAGACGAGCGTCGCCGAGCGCGCGGTGATCCTGGGCCGCATCGCCGACCGCATGGAGGAACACCTCGAGGAGATCGCCGTCGCCGAGAGCTGGGAGAACGGCAAGCCGGTCCGCGAGACCCTGGCCGCCGACATCCCCTTGGCCATCGACCACTTCCGCTACTTCGCGGGGGCGATCCGCGCCCAGGAGGGCGGCATCTCGGAACTCGACCACGACACGGTCGCCTACCACTTCCACGAACCGCTCGGCGTCGTCGGACAGATCATCCCCTGGAACTTCCCGATCCTCATGGCCGTGTGGAAGCTCGCACCGGCGCTCGCCGCAGGCAACTGCGTCGTGCTGAAGCCGGCCGAGCAGACCCCGGCGTCGATCCACCTCATCGTCGACCTCGTGAAGGATCTGCTGCCGGCCGGCGTGCTCAACGTCGTCAACGGCTTCGGCATCGAGGCCGGGGCCCCACTGGCCTCCCACCCGCGGATCCGGAAGATCGCGTTCACCGGCGAGACGACGACCGGGCGCCTGATCATGCAGTACGCGAGCGAGAACCTCATCCCGGTGACGCTGGAGCTCGGCGGCAAGAGCCCGAACGTGTTCTTCGAGGACGTGGCGCGCGAGCACGACCAGTACTACGAGAAGGCGCAGGAGGGATTCAGCATGTTCGCCCTGAACCAGGGCGAGGTCTGCACCTGCCCGAGTCGGGCGCTCGTCCAACGGTCCATCTACGACGGCTTCGTGGGCGACGCGCTGACCCGCATCGGCAGGATCAAGCAGGGCAACCCGCTCGACACGGACACGATGATCGGTGCCCAGGCGTCGAACGACCAGCTCGAGAAGATCCTCTCCTACATGGACATCGGCAAGCAGGGCGGCGCGAAGCTGCTCATCGGCGGCGAGCGCGCCGACCTCGGCGGTGAGTTGAGCGGCGGGTTCTACGTCCAGCCGACCGTCTTCGAGGGGACGAACGACATGCGGATCTTCCAGGAGGAGATCTTCGGGCCCGTGCTCGCGCTCACGAGCTTCGCGGACTACGACGAGGCGATCTCCATCGCGAACGACACCCTCTACGGCCTCGGCGCTGGGGTGTGGAGCCGTGAGGCGACGACGCTGTACCGGGCCGGGCGGGCGATCGAGGCGGGACGCGTCTGGTCGAACACCTATCACCAGTACCCGGCGCACGCGGCGTTCGGCGGGTACAAGCAGTCGGGCATCGGCCGGGAGAACCACAAGATGATGCTCGACCACTACCAGCAGACGAAGAACCTGCTCGTGAGCTACGCGGAGGGGCCGATGGGCTTCTTCTGATCGACATCCCCGGTCCCTGAGCCCCATCCGGTCCCTGAGCTTGTCGAAGGGCGCCCATCGACAGGCTCGGGGACCGGCGGAGGGGCAGGGCCGGGCACACGACACGACGAAGGAGGACACCATGACCGGACGGGTCGAGGTCACCGACGCTGCGGCCGCACTGGTGCGGGAGATGACCGCGCTGCACGGACCGCTCATGTTCCATCAGTCCGGCGGATGCTGCGACGGGAGTTCGCCCATGTGCTACCCCGTCGGGATGTTCCGCACGGGCGCGGTCGACGTCCTGCTCGACACGCTCGACGTGCCCGGGCTCGACGCGCCGGTCGAGGTCTACATGTCGCGTTCCCAGTTCGAGTACTGGAAGTACACGCACCTGACGATCGACGTGGTGCAGGGGCGCGGCAGCGGGTTCAGCGTCGAGGCCCCGACGAGGCAGCGGTTCCTCATCCGCTCGCGCATGCTCGACGACGCCGAACTGGAGCGGTTCGGGCTCGTCGACAGCGCGCCGGACTGAGCGCTCGCGACCGATGCGGCCGATGGCGTAGACTGGGCACACGCCCGTCGGGCGCCCGTGTCGGTCTCGTGCAACGCTCTGTTGCTCCACGACGACCAGTCGGGCCCGGCGCCCGTCTCTTCCGGCCCCTCGGCCGATGAGGCTCTTCGACTGCTCAGGAGGAGCATGCCGCACACCGGCCAGCAACGCCGTTCCCAGGGGCGTTCCAGCACCCGTTCATCTGGCCGCTCGAACCCCAGAGGGTCCTCGTCGAGTCACGACGACGACGCGCCGATCATCCCCATCCTCGCCCGCAAGGTGCGCGAGGTCGAGGCGAAGGCGCAGAAGGGCAAGGTCGGGCCGACCAACCGGACCAAGTACCAGGTCATCGCCTTCCTCGTCCGCGAGGAACGAGCCAGGGTCAAAGCCGACACGACGTACAGCGACGCCACGCGGGCCGAGCTCCTGAAGCGCCTCGACGGTGTGGCGACCATCCTCGCCAAGACGGCGGCGCGCGACACCTCGCTCATCCAGCTCCTCGAGGCCGATGCGGCGACGAGCCCCGTCGCGCAGCGGCTCCGGCGCGACTGGCTCCTCGAGTCGGGCGCCGAACTCAGCGCCGACGAACTCATCATCACCGTCGAGAAGCCCGTCGTGGAATCCGTCGTCCCGGCCGAGCTCGCCGAGAAGCAGGTCATCCCGCAGTCGGTCAAGGCACGTCAGTTGGCCAATCCGTTCCTCGCCCCGGACTTCAGCCAGGCGGCACCGCAGCCGACCGTCCGTCGACGACTCGACAGCTGGGAGCTCATGGGCCCCCTGTACAAGGCGTTCGAGCTCGGTTCCGGCGGGGGAGCGGCCTCGATGGACCTGCCAGAGGCCCCCAAGCTCGACCGGCTCTCGCCGCGCGGCCTCGAGGTCATGAAGCACCAGGCGCGCTTCGTCGAGAGCGTCCGTGAAGGACACCGTTCGTTCCTGCTCGCCGACGAGCCTGGCCTCGGCAAGACCGCACAGTCGGTCCTCGCCGCCTCGGTCGCCGAGGCGTACCCGCTCCTCGTGATCGTCCCGAACGTCGTCAAGATGAACTGGGCGCGCGAGGTCGAGCGCTGGACGCCGCACCGACGCGCCACGGTCATCCACGGCGACGGCCAGGCGCTCGACGCCTTCGCCGACGTCATCATCGTGAACTACGAGGTCCTCGACCGCCACCTCGCCTGGCTCGGGACGCTCGGCTTCCGCGGCATGGTGGTCGACGAGGCGCACTTCATCAAGAACCTCCACTCCCAGCGTTCGCAGCACGTGCTGTCACTCGCGAACCGGATCCGGAAGGCGACGCCCGGCCAGGATCCGCTGCTGCTCGCGCTGACGGGTACGCCGCTGATCAACGACGTCGAGGACTTCAACGCCATCTGGCAGTTCCTCGGCTGGATCAAGGACGGCAAACCGACCGCCGAACTCATGGAGCGGCTCGAGGACACCGGCCTGACCCCCGCCGAGCACGCCTTCTACGCCGCCGCGCGGTCCGCCGTCATCGACATGGGCATCGTGCGCCGCAAGAAGCTCGACGTCGCCAAGGACCTGCCCGCCAAGCGCGTCGCCGACCTCCCGGTCGAGCTCGACGACGAGGCGATCCGGTCCATCCGCGACGCCGAGGCCGAGCTCGGGCAACGGCTCAAGTCCCGCTACGTGCGGGTGCTGGAGTCGCGTGGTGAGCGCGTCGACGCGCTGCACGAGCCGAACACCGACCTCATGCGCATGGTCGCCCAGGCCGAGCTCGACGAGTCCAAGGCCGCCGGTGGCACGGAGAACGTGTTCACCATGATCCGCAAGATCGGTCAGGCCAAGGCCGTCCTCGCCGCCGACTACACGGCGCAGCTCGCGAGGTCCGTGGGCAAGGTCGTGTTCTTCGCGAAGCACATCGACGTCATGAACGCGGCCGAACAGTTGTTCGCGGGTCGCGGCTTGAAGACGGTGTCGCTCCGCGGCGACCAGACCGCGCAGGCGCGTCAGGCCGCGATCGACGCCTTCAACACCGATCCGGAGGTCGCGGTCGCGGTCTGTTCGCTCACCGCCGCCGGCGTCGGCGTCAACCTGCAGGCCGCGTCGAACGTCGTGCTCGCCGAGTTGTCCTGGACGGCCGCCGAGCAGACCCAGGCGATCGACCGCGTGCACCGCATCGGTCAGGAGGAGCCGGTCACCGCCTGGCGGATCATCGCCGCGCACACGATCGACGCGAAGGTCGCGGAACTCATCGACAGCAAGCAGGGCCTGGCCGCTCGCGCGCTCGACGGCAGCGACCAGGACGTCGCATCGGTCGACTCGGTGCAGCTGAACGCCCTCGTCCACCTGCTCCGCGAGGCGCTGGGGGCCTGACGCCCGATACGTCCGGCCGGATGACCACGGGTCGCCTGGCCGGACGTCGTCGGCGGGTCAGACGCCGAGAGCCGCCTTCACCTGCGCGAGCGACGGGTTCGTCGCGGTCGAGCGGTCGGGGAAGATCACCGTCGGGACCGTCTGGTTGCCGCCGTTCAGCGAGGCGACGAGGTCGGCGGTCCCCGGGACCTGCTCGATGTCGACCTCGGTGAACGGGATGCCGGCTGCGGACAGCTGGTGCTTCAGTCGGGCGCAGTACCCGCACCAGGTCGTGGAGAACATCGTGATGCCGCCATCGGCGGGCAGGTAGTCGTCGGCACTCATCCCAGCAGCCTAACCCCGGTGGACGAGGCACCGACCCTCTGGGCCGGAGGACCACCGGCGCCGGATGAAGCACCGTCGGCGAGACGGTATTGTCGGGGATGACTCCCGGCACCTGAGGTGCCCCGATCCCCATGAGGACTGTTGATATGAGAATTGGTGTGCTCACGAGCGGCGGCGACTGCCCCGGCCTGAACGCGGTCATCCGAGGAGCGGTCCTCAAGGGGACGAAGATCCACAACCAGGAGTTCATCGGCATCCGCGACGGGTGGCGAGGTGTCGTCGAGGGCCTGACGATGCCGCTCGACCGCCACAGTGTGCGCGGTCTCGCCAAGCAGGGTGGCACCATCCTCGGCACGAGCCGGACCAACCCGTTCGAAGGACCCCACGGCGGCCCGGAGAACGTCCAGCACACCATGGACCGGCTCGGCATCGACGCGCTCATCGCCATCGGCGGCGAGGGCACGCTCGCCGCGGCGAAGCGTCTGACCGACGCCGGCCTCAAGATCGTCGGCGTCCCCAAGACGATCGACAACGACCTCGACGCCACCGACTACTCCTTCGGCTTCGACACCGCCGTCGAGATCGCGACCGAGGCCATCGACCGCCTCCGGACGACCGGTGAATCGCACAAGCGGTGCATGGTCATCGAGGTCATGGGCCGGCACGTCGGCTGGATCGCTCTGCACGCCGGTATGGCGGCGGGTGCCCACGCCATTCTCATCCCGGAACAGCCGCAGTCGATCGAGCAGATCTGCGAGTGGGCGGACAGCGTCTACCAGCGCGGTCGCGCCCCGATCATCGTGGTGTCCGAGGGCTTCACGCTCGACACCATGGAGACCGCGCACTCCGAGAAGGGACTCGACGCGTTCAACCGTCCCCGTCTCGGCGGCATCGCCGACGTGCTGGCACCCGAGATCGAGCGCCGGACGGGCATCGAGTCGCGCGCGACCGTGCTCGGCCACCTGCAGCGCGGTGGCGTCCCGAGCGCCTACGACCGCGTGCTCGCCACCCGCCTCGGCATGGCCGCCATCGACTCCGTCATGGCCGGCGATTGGGGCACGATGATCGCCCTCCGAGGCACCGAACTCGTCAACTGCCGCTTCGAAGAGGCGCTCGGCAAGCTGAAGACCGTGCCGCAGGAGCGCTACGACGAAGCGGCGATCCTCTTCGGCTAGACACCCGCCGCACCGACGACGCCCCTGCTCCCGACGGAGCAGGGGCGTCGTCGCTTCGGATCAGGCCGGATCGGTGTCCGTGAGTCCGAGCACGTCGAGCAGCCAGGCGAGCTCCTCGGCGCGCTCACGCCACGCGTTGTACCGACCGCTCACCCCACCGTGCCCGGCGCTCATCTCGATCTTCATCAGTGCCGGCGCTCCGGCGTCCCGCAGGCGGGCCACCCACTTCGCGGGTTCCACGTACAGGACGCGGGTGTCGTTGAGACTCGTCGTCGCGAGGATGCGCGGGTAGCGCTTCTCCGGGTCGACGTTCTCGTAGGGACTGTAGGCCTTCATGTACGCGTAGACCTCGGGGTCGTGGAGCGGATCGCCCCATTCGTCCCATTCGATGACCGTCAGGGGGAGCGACGGGTCGAGGATGCTCGTCAGCGCGTCGACGAACGGAACGCCGGCGAGGATGCCCGCGAAGCGGTCGGGAGCACGGTTCGCCACGGCGCCCATGAGGAGGCCGCCTGCGCTGCCGCCCTCGGCGACGAGCCGGTCAGGCGTCGTCCAGCCCTCGCGGATGAGATGGTCGGCCACGTCGACGAAGTCGCTGAAGCTGTTCTGCTTGTGGAGCTTCTTGCCGTCCTCGTACCAGTGGCGCCCGAGTTCACCGCCGCCGCGCACATGGGCGATCGCGAAGGTCACGCCGCGGTCGAGCATCGACAGTCTCGCGATCGAGAAGGACGGGTCCATGCTGGCCTCGTACGAGCCGTACCCGTAGAGGTGGAGCGGCCCGGGCCCCTCGACACCGACCCGGCGCACGATGGAGATCGGCACCCGGGTCCCGTCCACGGCCGTCGCCCACTCCCGGAACTGCTCGTAATCCGCCGGGTCGTAGTCGCCGAGGACCGGCTGCTGCTTGCGCACGAAGCGTTCGCCGGACCGGAGGTCGAGTTCGAGCACGGTGGACGGCGTCACGAGGGACCCGTATCCGAACCGGAGCATCGGTTGAGCCCATTCACCGTTGCCGTGCCAGCCGACGGTGGACAGCGGTTCGTCGAAGGCGATCTCGTCGATGTCGCCACTCGTCGGGTCGAGCAGGCCGATGCGGGTCAGGCCGTCGCGCCGGTAGGAGACGGTGGTCACGGCCTCGAACGCCTCGACGTCCTCGAGCCGGCGCTCGCTGCTGTGCGCGACGACGACCCGCGCCGTGCCGAGCGGATCCGACAGCGGCACCTCCACGAGCTCGAAGTCCGGCGCGTCCCGGTTGTGCAGGATGAGCAACCGGTCTGCGCCGTCGGCCACCCGGTGTTCGACGCTGTACTCGACGCCGTCGGTCCGCGGCCAGACGATCCGCGCCTCCTCGGACAGTGCGTCGGCGGGGACGAGTCGGGTCTCGCTCGTGACCGAGGAGCCTGCCTCGATCAGGAGCAGTGCGCGGCTGCGGGTGAATCCGGCGCCGACCCAGAACCGCTCGTCGGGCTCGTGGAAGAGGACCGTGTCGTCGTCCTGGGATGTCCCCACCCGGTGCAGGTGCACGGTGTCGGGGCGCCAGCTCTCGTCGACCGTCGTGTAGACGATGGCGGTGCCGTCGGGGGAGAACTCCGCCCCGCCCGCGGTCCCGAGGAGTTCGTCGTCGAGGTCGACGCCACTCGCGAGGTCCCGGACACGGACGGTGTACCGCTCGTCGCCTTCGACGTCGACGCCGTAGAGCAGTCGCGTGCCGTCGTCCGACACGTCGAAGCTGCCGAGGGAGAAGAACTCGTGGCCCTCCGCCTCGACGTTGGCGTCGAGGATGATCTCCTCGCCGGGGGCCGCGCCGCCCTCGGGCAGGGTCGGCGGCGTCCAGTCCTCCGGGTCGGCGACCGGGATGCGGCACTGGATGCCGTACTGGCGGCCTTCGACACTGCGGCCGTAGTACCACCATGCACCGGAACGGGTCGGGACCGAGAGGTCGGTCTCGAGCGTGCGACGCTTGATCTCCTGGAAGATGCGCTCGCGCAGTCCGGCCAGATGCGCCGTCTCCTGTTCGGTGTAGGCGTTCTCCGCCTCCAGGTGCGCGATCACCTCAGGCGACTCCTTCTCGCGGAGCCACTCGTACGGGTCGACCACGGTGTCGCCGTGGTGGGTGCGTTCGGTCGGTCGGGTCTGGGCACGGGGGGCAGAGAGCTTCGCCATGGTCCAACGCTAGTCGAGGCGCGCCCTCCCAGCCCGCTCGGAGCCATCCGAGGGCCGCCGGGTCTAGCGTGGGGTGATGACGACCATCCCAACATTCGCGCTCAACGACGGTTCGAGCGTCCCCGCGATCGGTTTCGGCACGTACCCCCTGCGGGGCCGCGAGGGCACCGACGCCACGCTGTCCGCCATCGACGCGGGCTATCGACTGATCGACACCGCCGTCAACTACCGCAACGAGGACGCCGTCGGCGCAGCGGTCCGCGAGACCGACGTGTCCCGCGACGAACTCGTCGTCGCGACGAAGCTGCCCGGCCGCGACCACGGTTTCGAGGAGACCATCACCTCGTGCCGCGGATCCCTGGCCTCGCTCGGCCTCGACCACATCGACCTGTACCTCATCCACTGGCCGAACCCCTCCGTCGGCCGCTTCGTCGAGTCGTGGAAGGCCATGATCCAGCTGCAGCGCGAGGGCCTCGTCCGCAGCATCGGCGTCTCGAACTTCACCGAGGAGTTCCTGACCCGCCTCGCCGACGAGACGGGTGTGCTGCCGGCCGTCAACCAGGTCGAGTTGCACCCGTACTTCCCCCAGGAGGAACTCCTCGCGTTCCACCGCGAACACGGTGTCCTCACCGAGGCCTGGAGCCCGCTCGGCAAGGCGCAGGCACCGTTCGCCGAGGAGCCCGTCGCAGCGGCCGCCGCGGCGCACGACGTCTCGCCGGCGCAGGTCGTCCTCCGCTGGCACCACCAGCGCGGCGTGCTCCCCATCCCGAAGTCCGCGTCCCCGGAACGCCAGCGCACGAACATCGACGTCTTCGACTTCGCACTCAGCGACACCGAGGTGCAGGCGATCACCGCACTCGGGCGGACGGACGGAAGGCTCTTCGACGGAGACCCCAACACCCACGAGGAGATGTGAGTCCCGGCGGGCGCGTCCGCGCGCCCGCCGGCACCCCTCCTAGACTTGGCCGGGTGAAGCCCAGACGTCATCGCCTGTCCCCGGTCCGTGCCCGCTCGTCGCGGGTGCTCCTCGTCGCCCTCGCCCTGGCGGTCGGTGCACCGCTCATCGCGACCCTCGCGAGCACGCAGCCCGCCGCGGCCGACGCTCGGACCGACGTCTCCGACTTCACCTTCTCGTCCTTCGACGGCGACTACACCCTGAGCCGTGGCGGCGACGGTCAGGCCGAGCTGCGCGCGGTCGAGACCTTCGTCGCGGAGTTCCCCGACTCCGACCAGAACAAGGGCATCATCCGAGCGATCCCCGACGAGTTCGACCGGGCACCACTGCACACGGAGATCGTCTCGGTGACCGACGCCGACGGTGCGCCCGTGGAGTGGGAGACCGACCGCGACGGCGACTTCCTCGAGCTGTCGCTCGGAACGGACGACTACGTGCGCGGCACGCAGAGCTACGTCATCACCTACACGCAGCGCGGCGTCGTCGGCGCCTATCGCGACACACGTTCCGACGAGTTCTACTGGGACGCGCCCGGGACCGGTTGGGACCAGCCGTTCGCCGACGCCAGCATGACGGTGCGGGTCGCCCCCGACATCGCCGATGCCCTCACCGGTGACGGCGCCTGCTACCGCGGGGATCCGGACGACAGCTCGCCGTGCGACCTCTCCCAGGCGGAGGACGCCGATGGCGACGTCTTCACGACCTCCTCCGTCCCGCTGCAGGCCCGCCAGACGCTGACGGTCGCGATCGGGTTCGAACCGGGCACCTTCGTCCAACCGCCCCGCCCCGGCGAGGCACCGGTCTTCTCCATCGTCCCGATCGTCCTCGGCGCGCTGTCGGCCGCGGGGCTCGGAGCACTCCTGTGGATCCGACTGCGCTTCTGGCGTGACCACCCCGGTCGTGGCGTCATCGTGCCGCAGTACTCCGTCCCGAAGCAGATGAACCTCCTGCTGGCGGGCGACCTCGCCGGACGCGCCTCCTCGTCGATGGCAGCCGAGATCGTCAGCCTCGCCGTCCGCGGCAAGCTCCGGATCGTGGACGGACCGGGCAAGAAGGACTACTCCCTGCAGTACCTCGACGACAGCGCGACGGATGAGCAGGAGCGGCGCGTGCTCGCCGCGCTCTTCCCCGACCGGAACCGACCGCGGGAGATGAAGCAGGTCGACCCGGCGCTCGGCAAGGCGGTCACCGCGGAACTCGCGGCCGCCAAGCGGAACGCCCTCGACCTCGGCCTCCGACGCTCGGTCTCCTCCGGGCGGGCGTGGATCATCGTGGGGGCGCTCGCCGTCCTGGGAGTCGCCGGGATCGTCTTCTTCGGGGTCGCCTACTCCCAGCGAGCGGACAACGGCTGGTCGGTCGCTGCGCTCTTCGTGACCGGGATCGCGCTGCTCGCCGGGATCGTGTTGGCCATCGCGCCGAAACCACTCACCGCCACCGGTGCCGATGCGCGGGACGAGTTGCTCGGCCTCCGCGACTACCTCGCGCTGGCGGAGCAGGACCGCTTCCGCATGTTGCAGAGCCCCGACGGTGCCGAACGGGTGGACCTCGGCGACCCCGGCCAGCTCGTCCGGGTCACCGAACGACTCCTGCCCTTCGCCGTGCTCTGGGGCGTGGAGCGCGAGTGGGCGAAGGAGCTGGGCATCCGCTACGAGCAGGCCGGGAGCGCGCCGTCGTGGTACGCCTCGAACACCCCGTTCCAGGCGGCGATGTTCGCGAACGCGTTCTCCGGCTTCTCCGGATCGGCCTCGAGTACGTCGGCGTCCTGGTCCACCAGTGGGGGAGCGAGCTCGTCCGGCGGCTCGACGGGCGGCGGCTTCGCGGGCGGCGGCGGAGGCGGCGGAGGCGGCGGCGGGCGCTGATCGGCGTCGAGTTGACCTCGACCGGGCAGGGTGTAAGGATCGTGTACGGCGGGTGAACCGCCCGTATCCAGCACGTGAATTCCCCCCAAACACCTCGTCGGGGAGCACTGTGTCCGTATTCGCTCCGCCTCGAGAAAGACACCAGTGGAACTCGTTACCCTGACTGTCGTGCTGGTCATCGCACTGGCACTGTTCTTCGACTTCACGAACGGGTTCCACGACACGGCGAACGCCATGGCGACCCCGATCGCCACGGGCGCCCTCAAGCCGAAGACCGCCGTCCTGCTCGCCGCGATCCTCAACCTCGTCGGTGCGTTCCTGTCCACGGAGGTCGCGAAGACCATCTCGGGCGGGCTCATCCGGGAGGGCGAGGGCGGCATCCGGATCGGACCGGAGCTGATCTTCGCCGGACTCATCGGCGCGATCGTATGGAACATGCTGACCTGGCTCCTCGGTCTGCCGTCGTCCTCCAGTCACGCCCTGTTCGGTGGACTCATCGGCGCGGCGATCGTCGGCGCCGGCTTCGGCTCGATCGACTTCGGTGTGGTCCTCTCCAAGGTCATCCTCCCGGCGCTGATCGCCCCCGTCACGGCCGGCGTGGTCGCCTATTCGGCGACGAAGCTCGCCTACCGGATCACGCGGCGCTACGACGGTAAACCCGACGGCCGCGACGGGTTCCGGTACGCGCAGATCTTCTCCTCGTCCCTCGTCGCCCTCGCGCACGGCACGAACGACGCACAGAAGACCATGGGCGTCATCACCCTCACCTTCATCGCTGTCGGCGTGCAGGCGGTCGGCACCGGCCCCGAACTCTGGGTCATCGTCGTCTGCGCCCTCGCCATCGCGCTCGGCACCTACATGGGCGGCTGGCGGATCATCAAGACCATCGGCACCGGGCTCACCGACGTCAAGCCGGCACAGGGCTTCGCGGCCGAGACGAGCACCGCCGCCACTATCCTCGCGTCGAGCCACCTCGGCTTCGCCCTCTCCACCACGCAGGTCGCCTCCGGGTCCGTCATCGGCTCCGGCCTCGGGCGACGCGGATCGAAAGTCCGCTGGGGGACCGCCGGGCGGATCGCCCTCGGTTGGTTGATGACCCTTCCCGCGGCCGGCATCGTCGGAGCACTCGCCGCCGCCGTCGCCCACCTCGGTCTCGTCGGCATCATCATCGACGCCGTGGTGGGGGTCGGCGTCATCCTCACCATCTTCCTCATCTCGCGCCGGAACCAGGTCGACCACAGCAACGTCGTCAGTGAGGTCGCCGACTCCGGTCGCGCGGTCAAGATCAAGCGCAACCCCAAGCCCAAGAAGGTGAAGAAGTGATCGACTGGGCAGCATTCCTGATCGTCTTCGCGACGTCGCTCGTCGGCGCGACCGCGATCGTCAGCCTGTACTCCCTCGGGCTCCGGCTCCTGACCACCGCCGGGCGCGTGCCCGTGGTGGCGCCGGCCGAGTTCACCGACGCGATCACGGTCATCACGCCGGAGGAGGCCGCGAAGGCGGCGAAGCGCGCTGCGAAGGCCGCTCGGAAGAACCCGTTGACCCCAGCCCAGCAGAACCTGGCCCGCGCCGGTGCCTACGCCTGCTTCGCCCTGTGTGCGGGGGCGGTCCTCTTCGGCATCTACCTGATCGTGCCCTTCTTCCACCAGGGCTGACCCCGCGGATTCGCCAGCGCACCGCGCTGACGCGAGCGCGGGCCACCGGTCCGGGCCCGATGCGTGTGGGTGCGCCGGCGCGGTGCGCTGGCGTGAAACGCATCTACCCGGCGTGACCGCTGGTCACACACGTGAGCGCGGGGCTCCAGAGACCCGCGCTCACGCGTACGACCCGCGCTGGCGCCAGCGCACCGCGCTGACGCCCCGCACCGGACGGGTCAGGCGGTCTTCCGCCAGCGACCGATGGTCGTCATCACGTGGTAGATGACGATCGCGGCGATCGTGCCGAGCGCGATCCCGTTGAAGCTGACGTCACCACCCGCCACCCAGGTGAAGTCGGCGATGCCGATGATGAGGGCCGTCGCCGCGGTGAACTGGTTGACGGGCTTCGAGAAGTCGACCTTGTTGTCGAGCCAGATCTTCACGCCGATGATGCCGATGAGTCCGTACAGGGCCGTCGTGACGCCGCCGAGGACGCCCGCCGGGATGGTGTTGATGACCGCACCGACCTTGGGGGAGAGGCCGAGGAGGACCGCGAACAGACCGGCGACCCAGTAGGCCGCCGTGGAGTAGACCCGTGTCGCCGCCATGACGCCGATGTTCTCGCCGTAGGTCGTCGTGCCCGAACCGCCGCCGAAGCCGGCCAGCATCGTCGCCAGGCCGTCGGACAGGAGTGCGCGACCGGTCTGCTTGTTCACGGAGGCGTCGGTCATCTGTGCGACACCCCGGATGTGGCCGACGTTCTCGGCGATGAGGACGAGCACGACGGGGAGGAACGCCGGGAGGACCGCCCAGACCGCCGGGTTCGAGATCGGGTTGTCCGCGAGGTGGAACTCGGGGAGGCCGACCCATGCGGCGTCCGCGATCTTCGAGAAGTCGATCTCCTGGCGGATCGCCGCGACGATGTACCCGACCACGACACCGATGACGATCGACAGACGGCCGAGGATCCCTCGGAACACCACGGTCGACAGGATGACGGCCGCGAGCGTCACGAGGGCGGTGATCGGAGCCGCCACGAAGTTGTTCTTCGCGGCGGGGGCGAGGTTGAACCCGATGAGCGCGACGATGGCACCGGCGACGACCGGCGGCATGAGCGCATCGATCCACCCGGTTCCCGTGACCTGCACGACGACGCCGACGAGCGCCAGGAGGAGGCCCACCGCGAGGATGCCGAAGAGGGCGCTGCCCATGCCCTGGCTTGCGACCGCGGCGGAGATGGGGGCGATGAAGGCGAACGACGAGCCCAGGTAGCTCGGCACGCGGTTCTTGGTGATGACGAGGAACAGGAGGGTGCCGACGCCCGAGAAGAACAGCGTCGTGGTGGGCGGGAACCCGGTCAGCACCGGGACGAGGAACGTGGCACCGAACATCGCGACGACGTGCTGCATGCCGAGGCCGATGGTCCGCGGCCAGGTGAGCCGTTCACCGGGGCCGACGATCGCGTGGGTCGGGACGTGCTTGCCGTCGCCGTGCAGAGTCCAGGGCAGCGCCATGTGAGCTCGATTCCGTGAGGAGGGTGCTGGTTAAGGGGTCCAGCCGATCGTAGCGGCACCCTCGCATCCCGGTCGTCGCGGGGCGGTCCGCCGTGCCGGTACGCTGGTTGCTTCGATGCAGACCCAGGAGGTCCAGTGACCACGACGCCCACCGCTCCGCGCTCGTTCCGAGAGCGTCTCGACGGTTTCTTCGAGATCAGCAAGCGCGGCTCGACCGTCGGAGGTGAGGTGCGCGGCGGCCTCGTGACCTTCGTCGCGATGGCCTACATCGTCATCCTCAACCCGATCATCCTGAGCGGCTCGGCCGACGTCACCGGTGGCGAACTCGGCTTCGCCCAGGTCGCGGCCGTGACCGCGCTGACCGCCGGTGTCATGACGATCCTCTTCGGACTCGTCGCACGCCTGCCGTTCGCCTTCGCCGCGGGTCTCGGCATCAACTCGTTCCTCGCCGTGAGCGTCGTCGGTCAGGTCACCTGGGCCGAGGCGATGGGGCTCGTCGTCATCAACGGTCTGATCATCGTCCTCCTCGCGGCGACCGGCCTCCGCGCCATGATCTTCAACGCGGTGCCCATCCAGCTGAAGATCGCGATCACCGTGGGCATCGGTCTCTTCATCGCGTTCATCGGGTTCGTCGACGCCGGTTTCGTCCGGTCGACGGGCGCCGGTTCGCCGCCGGTCGGCCTCGGGATCGAGGGCTCGGTCGCCACGGTGCCGACCGCCGTCTTCGTGATCTCCCTGCTGCTCACGGGCGTGCTCGTCGCCCGCAAGATCAAGGGGGCGCTGCTCATCGGGATCGTCGCCTCGACGATCATCGCCATCATCGCGGAGGCGATCTTCAAGGTCGGTGCCTCGAACGGCGGCGAGAACGCCGGTGGCTGGAACCTGAGCGTCCCGACCCTGCCCACCCAGGTCGTCGGGGTCCCCGACCTCAGCCTGCTCGGCCAGGTGAGCTTCGGCGGCTTCGAGCGCATCGGTGTCCTCGCCGCGCTCATGCTCGTCTTCACCCTCGTGTTCACGAACTTCTTCGATGCCATGGGCACGATGACCGGGCTCTCGAAGGAGGCCGGTGTGGCGGACGCCAAGGGTGACTTCCCGCGTCTCCGCTCGGCGCTCATCGTCGAGGGTGTCGGCGCGGTGGCAGGTGGCGCGACCTCGTCCTCCTCGTCGACCGTCTTCATCGAATCCGGCGCGGGCATCGGCGAGGGTGCACGGACCGGCCTCGCGAACCTCGTGACCGGCGCCTTGTTCCTGCTCGCCATGTTCTTCACGCCGCTCACGCAGATCGTTCCCTCCGAGGTCGCGGCCGCCGCGCTCGTCATCGTCGGGACGCTCATGATGTCGCAGATCAAGGACATCGTCTGGACCGAGTTCTCGGTCGCGCTCCCGGTGTTCCTGACGGTCGTCGTCATGCCACTGACGTACTCGATCGCCAACGGCATCGGCGCCGGCTTCATCGCCTGGGTCGTGCTCCGCTCCCTGTCCGGGAAGGCACGCGAGATCAGCCCGCTGCTGTGGGTCGTCGCGGCCGGGTTCCTCGTCTTCTTCGCCCGCGGACCCATCGAGCAACTCCTCGGCGTCGCGTCCTGACCGGACCGTCGGCCGTCCGCGGACGGCCGACGGCTCCGTCGGGGGTGCGTCCTAGACTCGTGCCATGACTTCCGACGTCCGATTCGGTCAGTACCCGGCACCCGGCCGGGTCATCGTCCACCTCAGCGATCCGCACCTCCTGGCCGACGGCCGACGCCTCTACGACGCGGTCGACGTGCAGGCCAACCTGGAGCAGGCCCTCCGCCAGATCGAGCGCATGGAGCTCCGGCCCGACGCGATGGTGTTCACGGGCGACCTGGCCGACCTCGGCGAGGCCGACGCGTACCGTCGCCTGCGCGAGCGCGTCGAGCCCGTCGCCGAGCGCCTCGGTACCACGATCGTCTGGCTCATGGGCAATCACGACGAGCGCTCGGTCATGCGGACGGAGCTGCTCGACCTCCCGGCGGGGGAGCAGCCGCTCGACGCCGTCTGGGACTTCGGCGGACTGCGCGTCATCGGTCTCGACTCGACCGTCCCGGGCTGGCATCACGGCGAGCTGGAGGACAGCCAGCTGGAGTGGCTGCAGACGGTCCTGGCCGCCCCGGCGCCCCTCGGCAGCATCCTGGCCATGCACCACCCGCCGGTGCCCTCGAGCATCCCGTTCTTCGACATCCTCGAACTCCGCGACCAACACCGGCTCGAAGCCGTGCTGCGAGGGAGCGACGTCCGGGCCATCCTGGGCGGCCATCTGCACTACTCCACCTCGAGCACCTTCGCGGGCATCCCCGTCCAGGTCGCGAGCGCGAGCTGCTACTCGATGAACCTCTCGCTGCCGTCCGTGGAGGTGAACGGGATGTTCGGCGGTCAGTCGTTCAACCTCGTCCACGTGTACGACGACCGCATCACCCACTCCACGGTGCCGCTCGGTGACTACACCACCGCGGGCACCTTCAGCGCGGCGTTCGTCGACCGCATGGCCGCCCTGAGCCCGGCCGAGCGGCTCGAGGCGTTCTCGCGCAAGCGGTGACCCACGGGAGCTGAACCGCAGGCACGGAACCGTCTCGTGTCCGAGACACCGCAGCGGCATCGGGGATCGCGCCCGGCTACGCTGGAGGGGACATCCACCCACCAGGCAACGGAGCCACGAGTGACGATCAGCACCACCAGCAGCAGCATCCCCACCACCCTTGGAGCAGACGACGACATGGCGGACAGGACGAACAGCGACGAGACCCGGACGGAGTCGGATTCCCTCGGTTCGATGGAGATCCCGGCCGACGCGTACTGGGGCATCCACACGGCACGCGCGCTCGAGAACTTCCCCATCACGAAGCGTCCGATCTCCGTCTACCCCGACCTCGTCGTCGCCATCGCGAGCGTCAAGCAGGCCGCCGCCCGCGCGAACGCCGAGATCGGAGTCCTCGACCCGGCGAAGGCGAACCTCATCGACCGCGCGTGCCAGATCATCATCGACGGTGACTTCCACGAGGAGTTCCTCGTCGGCGTGATCCAGGGCGGTGCGGGCACGTCGACGAACATGAACGCGAACGAGGTGATCACGAACATCGCGCTCGAGCTCGCCGGCCACGCCAAGGGCGAATACCAGTTCCTGCACCCGCTCGACGACACCAACCGGTCGCAGTCCACCAACGACGTCTACCCGACCTCGATCAAGATCGCGCTCGCGTTCTCGCTGCAGTTCCTCCTGACGGAGCTCGGCCTGCTGCGCGACTCGTGCAGTGCCAAGTCCGTGGAGTTCTCCCACGTCCTCAAGGTCGGACGCACGCAGCTGCAGGACGCCGTGCCGATGACCCTCGGGCAGGAGTTCCACGGCTTCGCGACGACGCTCACCGAGGACTACGACCGCCTCCACGAGACCCTCTGGCTGCTCGCCGAGGTGAACCTCGGTGCCACCGCGATCGGGACGGGGATCACCGCCGACCCGCGCTACGCGGAGGCCGTCGTCCGTCACCTCAACCAGATCACGGGCCTCGCGCTCACCACGGCACCCGACCTCATCGAGTCGACGAGCGACGCCGGCGGGTTCATGTCGTTCAGCGGCACCCTGAAGCGGAGCGCCATCAAGCTCTCCAAGATCTGCAACGACCTCCGTCTGCTGTCGAGCGGTCCGCAGGCCGGCCTCGGCGAGATCAACCTGCCGCCACGGCAGGCCGGATCGAGCATCATGCCGGGCAAGGTCAACCCGGTCATCCCGGAGGTCGTGAACCAGGTGGCGTTCAGCGTCGTCGGCGCCGACATGACGGTCACGATGGCGGCCGAGGCCGGGCAGTTGCAGCTCAACGCCTTCGAACCGGTCATCGCCCACTCGCTGCTGCAGAGCATCGTCTGGATGGCGCAGGCGTGCAAGACGCTGCGGGTGAACTGCATCGACGGCATCACGGCGAACGAGGAACGACTCGAGGTGATGGTCGGCGCGTCCGTCGGTGTCATCACCGCCCTGACCCCGTTCATCGGGTACCAGTCGGCTGCGGCGCTCGCGAAGACCGCGCTGCTCACGGGCCGCAACGTCGCGGACCTCGTGGTCGAGGCCAACCTCATGACGCGCGACGAGGTGACGAAGCAGCTCTCGCCCGCGCGGCTCTCGGGGATCGAGGCCGTCACCTCGGCCATCCCGATCATCGATCTGCCGATCCCGGGCGCGGACTCCGACCCGAGTCGCTGACCGACGCGGTGGCAGACAGCGAAGCCGTCCGGACCAGGGTCCGGACGGCTTCGTCGTGTGCTGTGAGGGACGGGCTACCCGGCGGTAACCGTGCAGTGCGTCGTGAGCGAACCGACGCCTTCGACGGACACGGTCACCGTCGCGCCGTCGGTCAGGAAGACCTGCGGGTCGCGCGAGTATCCCGCGCCGCCCGGGCTGCCCGTCGAGATGAGTGTTCCGGGCAGGAGGGTCGCGGAGCCCGTCAAGTGTTCGATGAGCGTCGCGACGCTGCGGACCATGTGGCTGGTCGAGGAGTCCTGGAGCGTCACGCCGTCGAGGACGGTCGAGATGTGGAGGTCCTGCGGGTCGGGGATCTCGTCCGCGGTCACGACCACCGGGCCGGTCGGGGTGAACCCGTCGAAGGACTTGCAGCGCGACCACTGCGCCTCGGAGTACTGGATGTTGCGGGCCGTGATGTCGTTGACGACGGTGTACCCGAACACGTAGCCGAGCGCATCGGCCGCATCGACGTCGCGAGCGGCCCGGCCGATGACGACACCGAGCTCCGCCTCGTAGTCCACCTGCTCGCTGATCGCCGCGGGCCAGCTCGTGGTGCCCTCGTGACCGGTGAGCGAGTTGGCCCATAAGCCGAAGATGGTGGGGGCGTTGTCGGTCTTGAGGTTGAGCTCCTGCGAGTGCGCCGAGTAGTTGAGCCCGACCGCGAGGATCGTCGGCGGACGGAGGACCGCGGACGCGTGCACGAGCCCGTCGAGGGGTTCTCCGCTGACACCGTGGGCGAGCGAGGTCTCGACGAAGCTCCGCACGCGGTCCAGCTCGGCCGGGCCGCGTTCGATGAGCTCCTGGAGGTCGCGCGGGGCGTCCTCGAGGATCTCGTCGAGGAACACCGCCCCGGTGTCGCTGATGACGGCGAGTCGGACCCGCGGCTCTGCGGGGGTACTCGGCTGGTGGTCTGTGGCGACGAAATGGGCGAACTTCACCCGTCTACGGTATCGCAGGCGCATCGGGCGCGGGCGTTGTGGACATACCGGTCCGAGCTGCGGGGGCCCGGACACGACGGAACGGGATGCGAGACGGCTCCTCGGGCGACCGCCCCGGACAGACTCATCGCCCGGTGCTGCGGCACTGCCTGCGAGTCGCCCGGGCGATGAGTTGGTCTGTCCATCCAGCATGCACCCGGGTGCCACGGCCCGCAACCCCAAAGTACCGGGTGCAGCGCCACGACCACCCCACCCGACGTCGGGGCGAGAGCGTCACGCGCTCAGCGAAATCCGCGTGAACCGATCGGGCGGAACTGCTTGGATGGACTCATGACCGATTCAGCACGCACCAAGCCCGAGGTCGACGCCCCCACGGGCCCGGCCCCCACCGAACTCGTCATCGAGGACATCTTCCTCGGCGAGGGCGACGAGGCCCAGGCCTCCTCGACCGTCGACGTCCACTACCTCGGCGTCGGCTACGACTCCGGCGAGGAGTTCGACTCCTCCTGGAGCCGCGGGCAGTCCATCAACTTCCCGCTGCGCAACCTCATCCAGGGCTGGCAGCACGGCATCCCCGGCATGAAGGTCGGCGGCCGTCGCAAGCTCACGGTCCCACCGGAGCTCGCCTACGGCCCGGCCGGCAGTGGCCACCAGCTCTCGGGCCAGACGCTCGTCTTCGTGATCGACCTCCTGGGCGTCAAGTAATCATCCGCAGGTCACCCCTCGTCTCCCTCGACCGACGCGTCGCGGAGGCGAGGGGTGTCGCATGTCTCCCAGACCGAACGAGGACCGCATGACCACCGCAACCCAGTACGTCGACCGCTTGACGGCGACCATTCCAGATTTCCCGACGCCCGGCATCCTGTTCCGCGACCTCACGCCGGTCTTCGCCGACGCCGACGCCTTCCGCGCGATCATCGACGAGCTGGCGTCGCGCTTCGAGGGGCGCTTCGACGCCGTCGCCGGTGTCGAAGCCCGTGGGTTCCTGCTGGCCGCGGCGGTCGCGTACGCGACCCACACGCGACTCGTCCCCATCCGTAAGGCGGGCAAGCTGCCGGGTGAGGTGCTCCGCGAGGACTACGGCCTGGAGTACGGCGCCGCCGCCCTGGAGCTGCGCACCGAGCAGCTGCCGGCCGGGACGCGCGTGCTCATCCTCGACGACGTGCTCGCGACGGGCGGCAGCTGCGGTGCGGCGATCAACCTCATCGAGCGCGCCGGGTACGAGGTGGCAGGGCTCGGACTGGTGCTCGAGCTCGAGGGACTGCCCGGCCGAGCCTCGCTCAGCGGTCGCGACGTCTTCTCGATCGCCACGGCCCCCGCCTAGGCACTACGGGGTCGGCGTCCGCGCGTCGTAGCGGCGGAAGGCCCCCTGGACGCGGACGAGGGTCCAGACGAGCACGACGACCAGGAGTCCGCCGGCGAGCGCCGGTACCCAGAGCGCGAAGGCCGAAGCCGCGAGACCGATGTAGAGGTCGCCGACGCGGGGTCCGCCGGTCACGACGACGGTGAAGACGCCCTGCAACCGGCCTCGGACGGCATCGGGCACGGCCGCCTGGAGGATCGTCATCCGGAAGATCGAGCTGATGTTGTCGGCTGCTCCGGCGACGGCGAGTGCGATCGCCGCGATCACGATGGCGGGCAGGTTCGCGTCGGCGGCATCGTGCGTCGCCGTTCCGGAGCACGTGACCCACGCGAGGACCGCGCCGAAGGAGGCGATGGCGAGCCCGTAGACGATGATGGCCCGCTCGATGGCGCGGCCCTGACGGTCGATCCGGCCGAGTCGTCCGGAGACGAGGCTCGACAGCAGGGTGCCGACCGCGCCGGCCGCGGTCAGGACCCCGACGGTGATCGCCCCGCCGCCGAGCAACAGGGTGCCGACGGCAGGGTAGAGCACCCGCGGGTTGCCGAACGTCATCGCGACGATGTCGACGATGAAGGTCATCCGGACGTTGGGGGCCGTCCGGAGGAAGGTCCAGCCGTCGACCAGGCTCGCGAGGCCCGGAAGTCGACTGACGCCGCCTTCGGGCAGGATCTTCGGCAGCGACGCGATTCCGAGGAAGGCGGCGACGAACAGCACGACGTCGATCGTGTAGGTCCAGCGGAATCCGACGCCGGCCACGAGGACGCCTGCGAGTGCTGGTCCGACCGTCACCATGACCCCCGCGGCGATGCCGGACAACGCCGCGGCGGACGGTAGGAGGCGGGCCGGCAGCAGCCGGGGGAGGATCGCCTGCCGCGTCGTCCCGACGATGGTCGTCGACACGGCGTTGATCGTCGTGAGGAGGTACAGCGGCCAGACCACCTCAGAGCCGCTCCAGGCGAGCACCGCGATGATCGCCGTGGACACCCACGTGACCACGGCGGCCGTCAGGGCGACCGTGCGTCGGTCGAACGCGTCTGCGAGCATGCCGCCGTAGAGCCCGAAGCAGATCATCGGGATGAGGGCGATGACGCCCACGAGCGAGACGGCGAACGTCGACGCGGTGAGGTCGTAGACCTGGAGGCCGACGGCGACGATGGTCATCTGGCCGCCGATCCCGGTGATCGCCCCGCCGATCCACAGGCGGGCGAAGGCGGGACTCTCCCGGAGCGGACTCAGATCGACGAGGAGCCCGCGACGGCCGGATCCGGGTGCAGCGCTCACCGGGGCATCGGGCGACGGGATGTGGCGCGCTCAGACATGCACCTCAGCCTACGCGCGTCGCGGCAGGGCTCCACGGCGAGGGTCATGCGCTCCGGCGAGGGGCAGGGGCTGCCCGGAGTCGGTTGTCAGCGCCCTCGGGCAGGATGGAGACATGCGTCTCTGGTCGATCCATCCCCGGTACTTCGACGCCCAGGCGCTGACGTCGTCCTGGCGTGAAGGGCTGATCGCCCAGCGGGTCCTGCAGGAGCCAGGATCGAGCCTCCGTGCACACCCGCAGCTCCAGCGCTTCCTTGAGGCCGACGAACCGTTGGAGGCGATCGCGGCCTATCTCAACGGTGTCGCCGACGAGGCGCAGGAGCGCGACATCGTCTTCGACCGCGCGCGGGTCGTCGCCTCCGGCGTCCTCCGGGACCCCCTCGTCGTGACCGACGGTCAGCTCGACTACGAATGGGGCAACCTGCGGCGGCACCTGCTCGGACGCAGCCCGGACGTCGCGTCCCGGTGGGCGAAGGTCTGGCGACCGCAGCCGCACCCGGTGTTCGTCGTCGTCGGCGGTGGCGTCGCCTCGTGGGAACTCGCCTGATCGCCTGAAGGCTCAGGGGCCGGCCGAGATCGGTCAGGACCGAGCTGCTCGACGGCTGCCGCCCGACCCACTACCGTTGCCGCATGGGCAGACACGCTGATGTGGGAGCCGCGCCGCTCTCGGCGACCGGCACGGTGGTGCGGCTGCGGCCGGACCTCGAGGAGGCGATCGACGACGCCGGTCGATTGTCGTTCTTCCGCGGCCTGCCGAACAGCGCACAGCGGGAACTCGCGACGTGGGTGGAGCGAGCCGACGACGCGCACCGGGATGCACGGATCGAAGCGGTCATCGAGTTGCTCGCCCAGCGGGCCGTGGAGCTCCGGACGGCCGCTCCGGCGCGAACCGCGGGTGGTCAGCGGCGCTGACGGACGCATGGTGCCGCGACCGGGCGTCGGCAGGGCTCAGAACCCGAAGTCGCCGCCGCCACCGAAGTCGCCGCCGCCTCCGAAGTCCCCGAATCCACCGTCACCCCAGCCACCGCCGTCGGCGGACGTGTCGGCTGCGGAGGCGTCGGTCGTCCCGCCGTCTCCTGCCCCGGCCTCGGCACCACCCTGATCGGCGCCGGCATCGGCTGCTGCATCGGTTCCGACGGTGTCCGGAATGAACGCCTGCGCGATGGCCGAACCGACCACGACCCCGGCGATGGTGCCGAGCATCGAGCTGGCCAGCATCCCCCCGAAGCCCATCCCGCCGCCCTGCGGACCGAGGTTCCGCTCGAGGGTCCCGGGCTGCCGCACTTCGGCCCGGGTGGCCGAACGCGCGAGGGCCTTGGGGGAGTCGTCGGCCGGTGCCTCACCGGTCGGAGCGCCCTCCGACAGCTGTCGGTACAAGATGCCTCGCTGCTCGGGGGTGAGCTTCGTGAAGGCCTCTTCGTGGACCTGTTCGATGGTCTCCGGCGGCGCGGTCCGCAGGAGGTAGCGGTACCGTTCGACGGCGATCTCGTCCTCCGTCCGCGCACTGGTCGGGGCGGGGCTCCCACCACCCGTCGCCTGGACAGGTCCATCGGACTCAGGGCGTCCGAGCAGTCGATCGAGGAATCCCATGCTGTGCTCCTTTACGGTCGCGGGCGTCCAGCGTACGCGTCAGGTGTGGCATCCGGCTTGGATCGCCCTGGGAATCCACTGCGGTGGCCGAGGCGGAATATGTCGCGCCGTCCGAGCGCTGCACCCTGATGCGTCTGTCGCCGTTCGGCAGCGCGACGAAAGGTGACCATGCGACTCTCGATACTGGATCTCATCCCCGTCCGCACCGACCAGGACACCGCGGCTGCCCTTGCAGCGACGATCGCCCTGGCGAAGCGCGCCGACGAGCTGGGGTACCACCGGTATTGGGTGGCCGAGCACCACAACATGCCGTCCGTCGCATCGACGAACCCCGCGGTCGTCATCGGCATCCTGGCCGCCGCCACGCAGCGGATCCGGGTCGGCTCCGGCGGCGTGATGCTCCCGAACCACGCTCCGCTCGTCGTCGCCGAGCAGTTCGCGCTCCTCGAGGCCTCCGCGCCCGGCCGCATCGATCTCGGCCTCGGCCGGGCACCGGGCAGCGACCCGGTCATCTCCGCCGTGCTCCGCCAGTCCGGCAACACGAGCGACGTCGACCGGTTCCCGAACAACGTGCAGGACATCGTCGCCCTCCTCGGGGTCGACGGCGCGAGCGTGCGGATGACCTCCGGCGAGGAGTACGCCCTGCGGGGAACGCCGAAGGCCGGCAGCGTGCCGGACGTGTGGTTGCTCGGATCGAGCGACTACTCGGCGGCGCTCGCCGCGGCACTCGGACTGCCCTACGTCTTCGCGCACCACTTCTCCGGCCAGGGGACGGCGCGGGCCCTCGAGCTCTACCGGTCCAGTTTCCAGCCGTCCGCACATCTCGACGCGCCGCGCACCTTCCTGACCGCGAACGCCGTGGTCGCCGACACGGCCGCCGAGGCTGAAGCGTTGGCGCTCCCCAACCTGCAGCAGATGGCGAGACTGCGCTCCGGCAAGCCGCTCGGACCCATCGCGACCGTCGAAGAGGCTGCCGCCACCGAGCAGAGCGATCTCGAGCTCGGCTTCGTCGAGCAGATGCGCGCTGCCTGGATCATCGGCGACGCCGACCAGGCTGCGGCGGAGCTGCAGGGTCTCGCCGACCGCTTCGGTGTCGACGAGGTCATGGTGTCACCCGTCGGGTCGGCACGGGAGGGCACGCCGTCGAACTCGGCGCCCGCGCGTGAGCGGACGATCGAACTGCTGGCGGAGCGCTTCCCGCAGCACTGACGCCGTCGGGATCATGCGACCGGCGAGGAATCGTCAGTCCCGTGGTGGCTGGACGGCGCGCACCCGTTCGACGAGTTCCTGCCAGGGACCGGTGAGCTGCTGCTCGCCGAGGGTGGCCTCCTTGGGGGCGCATCGGATGCGGTAGACGTACCGATCCGGGACCGGTGGTCCTTGTGGGGTGTCGTCCCACGGGAGGCGGTCGAGCAGGACAATCCATCGGTCGACGTCGGGCTGCTCGTCGACGACGACCTCCCACCGTCGGGTGAGACCGGCTACACCGCCGCTCCTCGTCACCGTGACCTTCATGCCGCGATGCTACTCCGCGAGCCCGGGCGCTGCCACGACGCTCAGGCGGACGGCTCGATACCGACGAGTGCCCACGCCTGCCCGACCGCGATGTGCTCCTCCGAGTCCACACCGAACCTGGCGGAGGCCGCCGCGATCGTCGCCGCGGCGAAGGTCGCGAAGTCGGCGCGCTCCGACAGACCGCCGACGAGGGCGTCGTACCAGATGAGCCCCGCGCGCTCCCAGGCATTGCCGCCGAGGGCGACGGCGAGCGTCGCGAACGCCCGGTTGGGGATGCCGGAGTTGAGGTGGACGCCTCCGTTGTCGTCGGTCGTCTCGATGTAGTCGTCGAAGTGCGCCGGCTGCGGGTCCTTGCCGAGGACGTCGTCGTCGTAGGCCGTGCCCGGGGCGAGCATGGAACGCAGAGCGTTGCCCTCGACCTCGTCCGTGAAGAGGCCTTCGCCGATGAGCCAGGACGCCGATGCCGCGTCCTCGCCGCGCGCGTGTTGTTCGACGAGGGCGCCGAAGACATCGGACACGTGTTCGTTGAGCGCTCCGGGCTGCCCCTCGTAGACGAGGTTCGCCGTGTACTGCGTCACCCCGTGGGCCAGCTCGTGGCCGATGACGCTGAGGGAGCTTGTGAAGCTGCGGAAGACCTCCCCGTCGCCATCGCCGAAGACCATCTGCTCGCCGTTCCAGAACGCGTTGTCGTAGTCGTCGCCGTAGTGCACCGTGGCGAGCAGGGGCAGCCCGCGGCCGTCGATGGAGTCGCGTGCGAAGGCTTCGGCGAAGAGGGCGTGGGTGTCGCCGAGGCCGTCGTAGGCGGCGGAGACCGCAGTGTCGGCGGTGGCGGGCTCGCCTTCCGAGCGGACGAGCGTGCCCGGGAGGGTCTCGGTCCCCTCGGCGTCGTGGATGCTGCGCTCCGGGGTGCCGACCGGACGCTTGCCGGCCGTCGCGCCGCGTACGGGATCGGCGGCCCGCTCCGACCCGGGCTCGGGGAAGCGGTATGGTCGCGTGGCGAGCAGCGAGTACCGCGCGGCACTGGCGGCGCGAGCGAGCTGCGGAGCGTCGAGTCCGGCGATGCGCTCGAGCAACCAGGGCGGGACGATGCCGCACACGTGTCGAGAGGCGGGTGTCGGCGTGCTGGACGAAGGGTTCGGTGAGCCGTTCATGCGGTGATCCTGCCATAGCCCGCCGACACGGCGTCCGGCTCGCGCGGCGCGCTGTGGACAGGATGCCGAACGGGCCGGGAATAGCGCGGGTATGAACGCCGTTGTCCTTGATATCCATGCAAATGCATGAAAGAACGAGTGGGAGCGCACGATGCAATTCGGAATCTTCACGGTGGGGGATGTCACCACCGACCCGACCACCGGGATCACGCCCACCGAGCACGAGCGCATCGAGGCGATGGTCGCGATCGCCGTGAAGGCGGAGGAGGTCGGTCTCGACGTCTTCGCGACCGGCGAGCACCACAACCCGCCCTTCGTCCCGTCGAGTCCCACGACCATGCTCGGCTACATCGCTGCGAAGACCACGGACCTCATCCTCTCGACGAGCACGACGCTCATCACCACGAACGACCCGGTGAAGATCGCCGAGGACTACGCCATGCTGCAGCACCTGGCCGGCGGCCGGGTCGACCTCATCATGGGCCGTGGCAACACGGGGCCCGTCTACCCCTGGTTCGGCAAGGACATCCGCGAGGGCATTAACCTCGCCATCGAGAACTACGCGTTGCTCCACCGCCTGTGGCGAGAGGACTACGTCGACTGGCAGGGCCAGTTCCGCACCCCGCTGCAGGGCTTCCAGTCCACACCGCGACCGCTCGA
Organism: Plantibacter sp. H53; assembly: GCF_001650455.1. Taxonomy (NCBI): domain Bacteria; kingdom Bacillati; phylum Actinomycetota; class Actinomycetes; order Micrococcales; family Microbacteriaceae; genus Plantibacter; species Plantibacter sp. H53. The sequence continues at coordinate 89,540 of NZ_LWCT01000005.1, read as the reverse complement.
CGGCGTGCCGCCCTTCGTGTGGCACGGCTCCATCCGGAGCCCCGAGATCGCCGAGCAGGCGGCCTACTACGGCGACGGCTTCTTCGCGAACAACATCTTCTGGCCGAAGGAGCACTACATGCGCCTCATCCAGCTGTACCGTCAGCGGTTCGAGCACTACGGACACGGCACGGCCGCGCAGGCGATCGTCGGACTCGGCGGTCAGGCGTTCATGGCGAAGAACTCGCAGGACGCCGTCGCCCAGTTCCGGCCGTACTTCGACAACGCCCCGGTCTACGGTCACGGGCCGACGCTCGAGGACTTCACCGAGCAGACGCCGCTCACCGTCGGCAGCCCGCAGCAGGTCATCGACCGGTACGCCGGGATGCGCGAACACTTCGGCGACTACCAGCGTCAGCTGTTCCTCATGGATCACGCCGGGCTCCCGCTCGCGACGGTGCTCGACCAGCTCGAGATCCTCGGCGGCGAGGTCGTGCCGGTGCTGCGCAAGGAGTTCGCGAAGGACCGTCCGGCCGACGTCCCGGAGGCGCCGACGCACGCGTCGATGGTCGCAGCCGCTGAGGCGGAACTCGCTTCGCGCTCCGGTGCGGTCGAGACGAGCCGGGTCGCATCCGGTTCGGCGTTCGGCGCGGCGGCGGTCGGGGCGACCCGATGACCGCGAAGCGCACGCTCGCCGTCGTGTCGGCCGGCCTCAGCCAGCCGTCGTCGACGCGCCTCCTCGCCGACCGCCTCCGCGACGCCACCGTGGCTCACCTCGAGCAGGACGGCTATGACGTCGAGACGACGTCGATCGAGCTGCGCGACCTGGCTCAGGACATCACGAACAACCTGCTGACCGGGTTCCCCAGTCCACGGTTGTCCGAGGCGATCGAAGCCATGACCGGCGCAGACGGCGTCATCGCCGTGACGCCGATCTTCTCCTCCAGCTACTCCGGCTTGTTCAAGTCGTTCTTCGACGTGGTGGAGCCGACCGCTCTGACCGGCGTGCCCATCTTCCTCGGTGCGACGGGTGGGTCGGCCAGACACTCGCTCGCCCTCGAATACGCCGTGCGTCCCCTGTTCGCCTACCTGCGGACGGTGACCGTGCCGACCGCCGTGTTCGCGGCCTCCGAGGACTGGGGGACGGGCGACGCGCAGGTCGGCGCACTGCCGGCGCGGATCGACCGTGCGGCCGGTGAGTTGAGTGCCCTTGTGGCGGCCTCGGACCGTTCCGGGCGCCTGGAGGACCCGTTCGAGCTCGACCGCCCGTTCTCCGAGCTGCTCGGTGGTCTCGGGGCCTGATCGGACGACTCCGCCCGACCGCCCCGATGTGGGCGGGGACCGCCGGGTGCGGTCCCCGCCTCCGTCGTTCCCAGGCTCGGCGCCCCGGACTTTGGGATACTGGTGGCGTGCGTCGCCGTCCGGCGTCGCCGGAGGGAGTGGTGGCCAGGTGATCCCCGGAGCGCGTCGACTCGGTCCGCTGCTGCAGCGTGCCGCTCGTGCCGCGGCGCTCGCCGTGGTGGCGGTGTCGCTCGGCGCCGGATCCGTCGTCCTGCCGCTCGCCGCATCCGCTCCCGCGTCGGCCGCCGGCACCGGCACGATCGAGAGCCCGACCGACGGCGACACCGTCTACCGCGTCGACTACACCCTGGACGGCGAGCAGGTGAGCGGATTCGACGTCACCGGCACCGCCGACGCGGGTGCCGACGTCGTGCTGTCCTACTGGCGCTCGATCGACCTCTACGACTCGGCGAAGGCCTGCTTCAGCAGCTCGACGGCAGACGACGCCTCGTGCGACCTGCAGTCCACCGGCGGGACGGGGGCGACCGAGTTCCGCTTCGACGGGCAGCCGATCGAGATCGGCAGCGACGGCGGATGGTCCACCAGGATCAACATGACCCAGTGGCTTCGCGGAGCGGACGCGGGGGAGTACGACATCACCCTCGCCCTCGTGTCGACGAACGCCGACGGCGGGGCCACGCTCGGCGACCCGGTCCGGCTCGTCTACGATTCCACGACGACGGCCGAGGCGGCGGAGGCCGCGGCCGAGCCTGCGCCGAGCGCCGGTGCCGGACCTCCGCTCTGGGTCTGGCTACTCCTCGCCTTCCTGGTTCTGGACCTCATCGCGCTCGCCCTCATCCTCGTGCTGCGTCGTCGGCGCCGGGTCGCAGCCACCGAGGCGGAGGAGCGGGCGAACGCGAAGCGGCGCTCGACGCACCGCGAACCTCCTTCGCTCTGAACCTGCTAGAATCACAAGGTTGCCGTCGAACGGCCGCGGATCAAGAGAGCCCACGCATCAGGCGACGGGCACCGCGCAACGAACAGAGAGGGGATCACCACTATGGCGCTTGAAGGAGACCGTAAGAAGGCGATCATCGAAGAGTACGCAACCCACCCAGGTGACACCGGATCCCCCGAGGTCCAGGTGGCGGTCATGACCCGCCGCATCAAGGACCTCACCGAGCACCTCAAGGAGCACAAGCACGACCACCACTCGCGTCGTGGTCTGCTGCTCCTGGTCGGACAGCGTCGCCGCCTCCTCGGCTACCTCCAGGCCGTCGACATCGAGCGCTACCGCTCGCTGATCGAGCGCCTCGGACTCCGCCGCTAGGCAAGCAGCTCTGAACCCTCCGGCGACTCACCGGACCCACGGTCCCTGAGCCTGTCGAAGGGCGCTGACACCGCGAGCTTCTTCGTGACGGGCCGTCATCCATTCGGATGACGGCCCGTTCGTGTTCCACCGGGAACCCCACAGCTGCAGAAAAACTCGTCCGTGACTCGACCAGGGGGCCCGCATCTGGCAAGGTCGAGAGTCGGCTTCGCGCGAGGCCACGAAGTACCGCACCACGGCAAGGAGCACCATGAGCATCTGGCGGACGAAGAGCATCGAGGACTCCCTCGCGGATTCCAGCGTCGAAGGGCGCAGCCTGAAGCGCACGCTCGGCACCTGGGACCTCATGATCATGGGTGTCGCGGTCGCGGTCGGCGCGGGCATCTTCTCCGTCGGAGCCAAGGCCGCGGGCAACTACGCGGGCCCGTCCGTGTCGCTCGCCTTCATCCTCGCGGCCGTCACCTGTGCCCTCGCCATCATGTGCTACGCGGAGTTCGCCTCCACGGTGCCCGTCGCCGGCTCCGCCTACACCTTCACCTACGCCACCCTCGGTGAGCTCCTCGCGTGGATCATCGGATGGGACCTCATCCTGGAGATGCTCACGGCGGCCGCCGTCATCGCCAAGTACTGGGGCATCTACCTCAGCAACGTCTTCCTGCTCTGGGGCTGGGACGTGCCGAGCGAGCTCGACGTCTTCGGGCTCAAGGTCAGCTGGGGCGCGTTCGTCATCGTCGCGATCTTCACCACCCTGCTCGTCCTCGGGACGAAGCTGTCCTCGCGTGTCGCGAGTGTCTTCACGATCATCAAGGTCGCGATCGTCATCTTCGTCATCGTCGTCGGCGCCTTCTTCGTCAAGGCGGCGAACTACACGCCGTTCATCCCCGACGAGGTCCCGACGAAGGGTGGGGCGTCCGACGCCTGGTCGCAGTCGCTGTTCTCCTTCATGACGGGGGCCGCGCCCGCGCAGTACGGCGTCTTCGGTCTGCTCGCCGGTGCCTCACTCGTCTTCTTCGCCTTCATCGGGTTCGACGTCGTCGCCACGAGCGCGGAGGAGGTCGAGAACCCGCAGCGCAACCTGCCGCGCGGCATCTTCGGTGGCCTCGCCATCGTGACCGTCCTCTACGTCGGCGTGAGCCTCGTCCTCACCGGCATGGTGCCGTACACGACCCTCGCCGAGGCTGAGGACCCCTCGCTCGCGACGGCGTTCATCGCGGTCGGCGCGGACTGGGCCGCGCAGGTGATCTCGATCGGCATCCTCGCCGGCCTGACGACCGTCATCATGGTGCTCCTGCTCGGCCTCGCCCGCGTGGTCTTCGCCATGAGCCGCGACGGCCTGCTCCCGCGCTCACTCAGTGTCACCTCCGAGAAGCGCAAGACACCTGTGCGGGTGCAGCTCATCGTCGGCGCGCTCGTCGCACTGATCGCCGGCCTGACCGACGTGGGCATCCTCGAGGAGATGATCAACATCGGCACGCTCTCCGCGTTCGTGCTCGTCAGCATCGCCGTGATCGTGCTGCGGAAGAAGTACCCCAAGCTGCCGCGCGCGTTCCGCGTCCCGTGGTCGCCGTTCCTCCCGATCCTCTCAGCGGTGCTCTGCGTCTGGCTCATGCTCAACCTGACGACGCTCACCTGGGTGCGGTTCCTCGTCTGGCTGGCGCTCGGCTTCATCATCTACTTCGCGTACAGCCGCCGGCACTCCATCGTCGGCAAGAAGGCGCGGGGCGAGCTCGTCGAGTGAGGCCCGTGTCCGTCGCCGTCGTGCGGACAGGGCGGCGCTGATCCGGTCGACGGCCACGCCCAGGCCGACCGCGACGACGATCGACACGGCGGTCGCGAGTACCGGCTGATCCGGGAGGAACCGGCCGACGACGGCTCCGACGCCCACGTTCCACAGTGCCCAGGCGAGCCCTGCGAGGACGGTGATCGGGAGGTACCGACGTGGTCGGAGGCCACTCGCACCGGCGACGAGGTTGACCGCGATGCGTGCGAACGGGATGTAGCGCGCGGTGAGGATGGCTGCAGCGGCGCGGTGCTCGAGCGCGACGCCCGCACGTCCGATCGCGGCCGTGACCCGCGGGCGCCGCATCCAGGCGAACCGTGTGGTCCCGATCCGCCGACCGAGGAGGTAGCAGGACACGTCGCCGGTCACGGCGCCCGCCCAGGCCACGCCGATGAGGAGGGCGAGGTCCGGCGAGCCGCTCGACGCCGAGATCGCTCCGAGCGCCGTCACCGCGGTCTCGCTCGGCAGGACGACCAGGAAGGCGTCGGCGACCGTCAGCAGGTACAGCGCAGGGAACACCCAGCCCGACGCGGCGATCTCGAGCAACCACGCCGTGATCGCCGTCTGCAGCTCATCGACCCATGCCATGCCCGTGATTCTCGCTCGGCCGGGTGAACGGCGCGTGACGTCCGCTGCGGCCAGGGTGGTCCTCGCCCGGGAAGCGTGTGAGCATGGAGGTCGGCGGAAGCCGGCGGAGGAGGCATCATGGCGAGGTTCGTGCGGTTCGACCGGTTCGGTGGCCCCGAGGTGTTCCACCTCGTCGAGGGCGACATCCCGGTGCCCGGCCACGACGAGGTCCGAGTCCGTGTCCTCGTCGCAGGGCTCAACCCCGTCGACCACAAGCTCGCGTCATCACCCGAAGCGCTCGCCTCCTTCGGACGGGACGTGCCGAGCGGGAACGGCAACGACTTCGCCGGGGTGGTGGACGGCGTGGGGAGCGGTGTCCAGGGATTCACGACGGGCGACCACGTGTACGGCGGACACCGGTTCCACGCGCAGGCGGACTTCCTCATCGCTCCGGCCGGCATCCTCCACCACGTGCCGGACGGGCTCACCATCGAGCAGGCCGGCGCCCTCGACATCGCGGGACGCGCGGCGATCGCATCGGTGGCCGCCGTCGGCGTCCAGCAGTCGGACACGGTGCTCGTGAGTGCTGCGGCCGGCGGGGTCGGCGTGCTCGCGGCGCAGCTCGCCAGGCGGACGGGCGCGGTCGTGCTCGGCACCGCCGGTGCGGCCAACCAGGAGTTCCTCCGCGGTCTCGGCATCATCCCCGTCCAGTACGGCGACGGCCTGCGCGAGCGTGTCCTCGAGGCGGCCCCCGGCGGGATCACCGCCGTCATCGACACGCACGGCCGGCCGACCCTCGAGCTGGCGCGCGATCTCGGCGTCGCGCCGGAGCGGGTCAACACGATCGCGGACCGACCGTTCGCCGCCGAGCACGGGTTCCGCGGCGTCGGCGGACAGGACGCGACGCTCGACGAGCTGGCCGCGCTCGGCGAGTCGATCGCGCGGGGTGAGATCGTCCTCCCGATCGACAGCGTGTGGCCCATCGAGCGGGTCGTCGACGCCTACCGCCACCTCATCGACGGTCACGTCCGCGGTAAGGTCGTCCTCGTCACCTCGTGACGTCGCGGCGGGATCCGGTCGGGTCGCTTCGCGGGGGCTCCGGGTCGAAGGCCCGCTTGCGACTGAAGATGAACGCCGCGTGGGGTTCGATGAGCGGTCTCGTGATGCGGCGCACGGGTCCGCTGGAGAGCACGATGACGATCAGGACCGACAGCACCAGCAGGCCGACGAGCACGAGGTCCGGGTTGCCCGTGTCGGTGAGGACGCCCGATTCTCGCAGGGGGTAGAGCACGAAGGAGTGCAGCAGGTAGACGTACATCGTCGACTGGCCGTACCGGGTGATCCAGGACTGGCCGCGGGGGACGAGCACGAAGAACGCCGCGGTGAGGACGACGGCCAGCAGGATCGCCGCGAGTCGCACCAGGCCGCCCGTCCCGTCCTCGTTGCCGAGCGCCGTGTACCCCCGGTCGTAGAAGAACCAGTAGCGCAGGTCGATGCGTCGCCACAGGTCGATCCCGACGACGAGGACGACCGCCCACGCGATGAGGACGGCGGCGGCGGCGATCCGGATCCACCAGGCCCTCGTGCGGACGAGACGCCAGCGGTCCACGAGCCGCCACCGGTTGATCTGCCATCCGAGCACGAAGAACGGGAGGATCCCGAGTGCGCGCGAGAGCGAGAACGTGCTGTCGACGTTGTCGAGGTAGCCGACGCCGATCGAGATCACCACGCTCCAGAGCAGTGGCCAGCGCAGGAGCGCGAGATAGGGCAGGACGAGGCGGAAGATGCCGAGCGCGAGGAGGAACCAGAGGGTCCACGACGGTTGGGTCGGGTTGAACGCGCGTTTGCCCTCGACGAGGAACTGCACGAGGGACCAGATCCCCTCCATGATCAGGTAGGGCAGGAGGATGTCCGTGATCACCCGACGCATCTGTCGTCGTCCGGGAGGGGCCGACTTCGAGAAGTACCCGCTGATGATCGCGAACGCCGGCATGTGGAAGGCGTAGAGGAACAGGTACACGACGAGCGCGGGGTCGGACTCGGAGGTCAGGCGCTGGATCGCGTGGCCCATGACCACGAGCGTGATGCACGCGAAACGGGCGTTGTCCCAGAACGGGACGCGCTGCTTCGGGCGAGCGGCTGCCGGCGCGGGATGCGTCAACGTCACCTCCTGGGGTCCGCACCAGCGTAGCCCGGGGTGGCCCACGCGACGACGGGGCCCGGGCACCGGGCTCAGGATGGCGTAGCGTTGGATGGTTGCACGAGAGCGGAGGACCGGATGGCTGAACGCGGTCTGAAGACCTCGCTGATCAGCTTCGCGCCATCGCCCAAGCGCTGGCCGGCCGCCCTCACTGCCGCGATAGCGATGGCCGTGCCGGTCGCGGTCGCGACGTTCTTCGGACTCACGCCGCTCGGCCTGCTCACCGGCCTCGGGGCGTTCACCGCGCTCTACTGCGCGCCGCTCAGCCGCCGGGACCGTCTGCGGGTGCTGCCGCTCATCGGAGCAGGGCTCGTCACGGCCGCGGCGCTGGGTGTCGCGATGTCGGGTTCTCGGCCGCTGACCGCGGCCGGTCTCATCGTCGTCGGGTCGGTGGTGATCTGGCTGGTGCAGGGCATCGTCCTCGGCCCTCCGGGCGCGCTGTTCTTCATCCTCGTGTTCGGCATCGCCGGCCATCTGACCGCGCCCGTCCCGATCGGCGGCGCCGGGCTCGACGGCGGACTGGTCATCCTGCTCGTGGCGGCCGGTTCCGCCGTCGCCTTCCTGGTGGTCGTCGCGCCGTTGCTCGTGCCGGCGGTCCGCCGCGGCGCGGGGAAGCCGACGCCGATGCGCGTGCTGTTCCCCGAGTACCGGCTGAGCGCGACCGACCGCCGGATCGCGACACGCCTCACCGTCGCGCTCGCGATCAGCACGGTCCTCGGAGCGGTCCTCGGCCTCGGTCACGGGTACTGGATCGCCGGGTCCGCCGTCGCGATCCTCAGCGTCGGGCACTCGCGCACCCTGAGCGCGACACGCGGCGTGCACCGCGTACTCGGGACGGTCGTCGGCGCCGGGATCTTCCTCGCCGTGGCCTCGCTCCAGCCGCACGGCTACGTCCTCGCCCTCGTGCTGGCCGCCCTGCAGTTCACGATCGAGCTCGTCGTCATCCGGCACTACGCGTTGGCGCTCGTCTTCATCACGCCGCTCGTGCTCATCATCAGCACGCCCTCGTCGAAGCAGCCGGTGCTCGCGATCGTGGGGGAGCGGGTGCTCGACACCCTCCTCGGAGCGGCTGTCGCGATGCTCCTCTTGCTCGTGTCCTGGGGGCGCGATCGCCGCCGCGCGGCGTCTCCGGCCGCTCCCGGCACCCCGCCCATCACCTGAGGATCCGTGTCGTTCCGGGGATCGCCGAACCCCCCTCTGCTAGGCTGGCCGACGGCGGACCGTGATGGTCCGCTCCGCGCACAGCCAGCCGACAGGAAGCTGGTCCTCGGTGGTGTATCCCTCGCGATCCGCGGGTGGTGTTCTACTGGTGGCCAGCCAAGTCCCGGAAGACCGGGCGGCTTGAGCAAGTACTGCGGCTGTGTTGCGCGCTGCATCATGCACGACCGCGCTCGACGGCGCGTCCATTCGGGACGCGCGGCCCGTCACTCGACGGGAGCGCACACGTACGAAGGAGAGACCTGTGGAAGGTCCAGAAATCAAGTTCGCCGAGGCCGTTCTCGACAACGGCAAGTTCGGCAAGCGCACGGTCCGGTTCGAAGCAGGCCGCCTCGCGCAGCAGGCACAGGGCGCGATCGCCGCGTACCTCGACGAGGAGACCATGCTCCTCTCGGCCACCTCGGCGGGAAAGCACCCGAAGGACAACTTCGACTTCTTCCCCCTCACGGTGGACGTCGAGGAGCGCTCCTACGCCGCCGGCAAGATCCCCGGTTCGTTCTTCCGTCGTGAGGGTCGCCCCTCGACCGAGGCGATCCTCGTCTGCCGCCTCATCGACCGGCCGCTGCGCCCGTCGTTCGTCACCGGCCTCCGCAACGAGGTCCAGATCGTCATCACCGTCCTCTCGATCGCTCCGGGTGAGTTCTACGACGCCCTCGCGATCAACGCGGCGTCGATGTCCACCCAGATCTCGGGTCTGCCGTTCTCCGGTCCGATCGGCGCCGTCCGTCTCGCGCTGATCCCCGGCCAGGCCGGCGAGGCCGACCAGTGGGTCGCCTTCCCGAAGGTCGACCAGCTCGAGGAGGCCGTCTTCGACATCATCGTCGCCGGTCGCATCGTGACCGACGCCAACGGCAACGAAGACGTCGCGATCATGATGGTCGAGGCCGAGGCCACCGAGAACAGCTGGAACCTCATCAAGGGCGGCGCAACGAAGCCCGACGAGGCGGTCGTCGCGGCCGGTCTCGAGGCCTCCAAGCCGTTCCTCAAGCAGCTCGTCAAGGCGCAGAGCGAACTCGCCGCTCAGGCGGCCAAGGAGATCGCGGCCTACCCCGTGTTCCTCCCGTACACGCAGGAGAGCTACGACACCGTCGCCGGTCTCGCGCACGACGAACTGGTGAACGTCTACCAGATCGCCGACAAGATCGAGCGCCAGAACGCCGACGACGCCCTCAAGGACCGCGTCAAGGCGGAGGTCACCGAGCGCGTCGAGGCCGGTTCGCTCGACGCCGAGGTGCTCACGCAGTTCTCGGCAGCGTACAAGTCCGTCTCGAAGGTCGTCATGCGCGGCCGTGTCCTCCGCGAGGGCATCCGCATCGACGGCCGTGGCCTGACCGACATCCGTCCGCTCGACGCCGAGGTGCAGGTCATCCCGCGCGTCCACGGTTCCGCGATCTTCCAGCGCGGCGAGACCCAGATCCTGGGTGTCACCACGCTGAACATGCTCAAGATGGAGCAGCAGATCGACTCGCTGTCGCCCGTCACGAAGAAGCGCTACCTGCACCACTACAACTTCCCGCCCTACTCGACCGGTGAGACCGGCCGGGTCGGTTCGCCGAAGCGTCGCGAGATCGGGCACGGCTTCCTCGCCGAGCGCGCCCTCGTGCCGGTGCTGCCGAGCCGCGAGGAGTTCCCCTACGCGATCCGTCAGGTCTCCGAGGCCCTCGGGTCCAACGGTTCGACCTCGATGGGTTCCGTCTGCGCCTCGACCCTGTCGCTGCTGAACGCCGGTGTGCCGCTCCGCGCACCCGTAGCCGGTATCGCCATGGGCCTCATCTCCGACGTCGTCGACGGTGAGACCCGCTACGCGGCGCTCACCGACATCCTCGGCGCCGAAGACGCCCTGGGCGACATGGACTTCAAGGTCGCCGGTACCTCCGAGTTCGTCACGGCAATCCAGCTCGACACGAAGCTCGACGGCATCCCGACCTCGGTCCTGACCGGTGCGCTCCAGCAGGCCAAGGACGCCCGCACGACGATCCTCTCCGTGCTGAACGCGGCGATCGACGCTCCCGACGAGATGGCGCCGACCGCGCCTCGCGTCATCAGCGTCCAGATCCCCGTCGACAAGATCGGCGAGCTGATCGGCCCGAAGGGCAAGACGATCAACTCGATCCAGGACGAGACCGGCGCCGACATCTCCATCGAGGAGGACGGCACCGTCTACATCGGCGCCGTCGACGGCCCGTCGGCCGAGGCCGCTCGTGCCCAGGTCAACGCGATCGCGAACCCCACCAACCCGGAGGTCGGCGAGCAGTTCCTCGGAACCGTCGTCAAGATCGCCGCGTTCGGCGCGTTCGTCTCGTTGCTCCCGGGCAAGGACGGCCTGCTGCACATCTCCGAGGTCCGCAAGCTCGCCGGTGGCAAGCGTGTGGAGAACGTCGAAGACGTGCTCGGCGTCGGCCAGAAGATCCTCGTCGAGATCACGAAGATCGACGACCGCGGCAAGCTCTCGCTCGCTCCGGTCGTCGCCGATGAGGCCGACACGCACGGCAGCGACGCTGCCAGCGAGGGCCCTGAGGCCCCGGCCGAAGGCTAGATCTCGGTCGAACGGTCGTTTGCTCGGGAGGGGACTCCAGAGCAGGCCCCGGCCGAAGGCTAAGCCGCAGGCTGCACCCGAACGCCCGTCCCGCTTCCGCGGGGCGGGCGTTCGCCGTTGCGCGGAGTGTCGACGGTTGAGCGCCAGGGTGATCCGGCGTAGCCTCGGACCACCTCGCGACGACGCGAGGGCACGGCATCGCTCACGAGGCACCGCCGTGAGGTCACCGAACTCAAGGCGGCGTGCATCGTGTCGATGGAGACTCACACCCAATTCCCGCAGGATTCCGACGAGCGGGGCGGTGATGCACGCGAACCGGTCCCGGTCGACCACGGGTGCGTCCAGCTCCTCGATCCGGACGGCGTCCGCCAGGAGGACGCCCTGTACGACCTCTTCGTCGCCGACCTCGGTCACGCCGAGTTGCTCGCGCTCTACGAGGACATGGTCGTCACGCGACGCATCGACACGGAGGCGACCGCCTTGCAACGGCAGGGCGAGATCGGTCTGTGGCCGCCGTCGCTCGGGCAGGAGGCCGCCCAGGTGGGGTCGGCGCGGGTCCTGCGGCGCGGGGACTTCGTCTTCACGAGCTACCGCGAACAGGCCGTCGCGTACTGCCGTGGCGTCGAACTCGACCAGCTGATGGCGATGTGGCGGGGGACCGCGCTGTCGGGCTGGGACCCGTTCGCGGTCGGCATGGCGACGCCGGCGGTCATCATCGGTGCCCAGACGCTCCATGCGACGGGCTACGCGATGGGCTGTCAGCGCGACGAGTCCGACGCGGTGGCCGTGGCCTACTTCGGCGACGGCGCGACGAGTCAGGGCGACGTGAACGAGGCGCTGGTGCTGGCCGCGAGCTTCCAGGCGCCCGTGGTCTTCTTCTGCCAGAACAACCAGTACGCGATCTCCGAGCCCGTCGGGCTGCAGGCTCAGCGCCCGATCGCGGACCGGGCACCGGGCTTCGGGGTGCCGAGCATGCGGGTCGACGGCAACGACGTGCTCGCCGTGACGGCGGCGATGCGGATCGCCGTCGACCGCGCACGGTCCGGTGGTGGGCCGACCTTCATCGAGGCCGTCACCTACCGCATGGGGCCGCACACCACCTCGGACGATCCGACGCGGTACCGGGACGAGAGCGAGGTCGCGTCGTGGCGTGCGAAGGATCCGATCGCCCGGCTCGAGCGTCTGCTGGAGTCCGAGGGGGCCCTCGACGAGACGGCCCGAGCCCACGTCGCGTCCGTCGCCGACGCCGCGGCCGCCCGGGTCCGTGCGGGGTGCCTCGCCTTGCCTGCCCCTGACCCGCTCTCGCTCTTCGACGAGGTCTACGCCACCGCCCACCCCGGGCTCGAACGGCAACGCGAGGAGTACCGCTCGTACCTCGCGATGTTCGACGGTGGTGCCCGATGACCACGCTCACCCTCAGCAAGGCGATCAACGCCGGACTGCACCACGCCCTCGCCGATGACGACCGGGTCCTGTTGCTCGGCGAGGACATCGGCCGACTCGGCGGGGTGTTCAGGGTGACCGACGGTCTGCAGGCGGAGTTCGGTGCCGATCGCGTCGTCGACATGCCGCTGGCGGAGTCCGCGATCATCGGAGCGGCGATCGGTCTGGCGTTCCGAGGCTTCCGCCCGGTGTGTGAGATCCAGTTCGACGGGTTCATCTATCCGGGCTTCGACCAGATCGTCGCGCAGTTGGCAAAGCTGCACTACCGGACGAAGGGTGCCGTGCGGATGCCGGTCACCATCCGCGTGCCGTACGGCGGGGGCATCGGCGCCGTCGAGCACCACTCCGAGTCTCCGGAGGCGTACTTCGCGCACACGGCGGGACTGCGCGTGGTGACGTGCTCCGACCCCCAGGACGCGCACACGATGATCCGTCAGGCGATCGCGTGCGACGACCCGGTGCTGTTCTTCGAACCGAAGCGGCGGTACTGGACGAAGGGCGAGGTCCTCGACGACCTGCCCGCCGATCCGCTCGCGTTCACCCGCGCGCGGACCGTTCGCGCCGGCACGGACGCGACGTTGGTCGCCTACGGTCCGCTCGTCCAGACGGCGCTCGAGGCTGCGGAGGCTGCGGCCGACGAGGGGGTCGACCTGGAGGTGATCGATCTCCGATCCCTCGCACCTCTCGACGTCGACGCGGTCGCCGCCTCGGTCGAGAAGACCGGGCGACTCGTCATCACGCACGAGGCGCAGCGTTCCGGCGGCATCGGCGCCGAGTTGGCGGCCTCGATCACCGAACGCTGCTTCGACCTCCTCGAAGAGGCTCCGGTGCGGGTGACGGGGTTCGACACGCCCTATCCCGCGTCGGCGCTCGAGGACCATTTCCTGCCGGACCTCGACCGGATCCTGGACGGGGTGGATAGCGCACTGGGGCGTCGGTCCTCCGCCTCGGCCGCGGGCAGGGCCGAGGCCCGGCCTGTGACCGGTGGGGAGGGACGGCGATGAAGCGGTTCTCCCTACCCGATCTCGGTGAAGGTCTGACCGAGAGCGAACTCGTGTCCTGGCGCGTCGCCGTCGGCGACCACGTCGAGCTCAACCAGGTGATCGCCGAGGTCGAGACCGCGAAGGCGCTCGTCGAACTGCCCGCGCCGACCGCCGGCGTGGTCACGAGGCTCCACGTCGAACCGGGGACGACGGTCCTCGTCGGCGAGGCGCTCGTCGATTTCGCGCCCGATGGTGAGACCGCTCCGCCCCCGTCGGTCCCCGAGGCCGACAGGGCGGAGGTCGACCTCCCGAGTGGGGCGGCGGACCGCGAGCCGGTCCTCGTCGGCTACGGCCCTCGCACGGCGAGCGGTGAACGGCCACGGCGCCGTGCGCGGTCCGTCGACGATGACACACCTGCCCCGGTGCACACCGTACCGGTGCCGGAGCGTTCCCGGCCTCGCGCGACACCACCGGTCCGGCGACTCGCCCGCGATCTGGGTGTCGACCTCGGAACGCTCGTCGGCACCGGCGTCGGTGGTCGGATCGCGCGTGAGGAGGTCGAGCGCGCTGCGACCGGCCCGAGTGGGCAGCTGCCGGAGCGTGCTCGCGGAGCGGGAGCGGCACCGGCCGGGACCCCAGCGACGCCGGCCACGGCGGCCGACGGGTCGGTGCGGCGGCCGATCACGGGGGTCAGGCGCCGCACCGCCGAGGCGATGGTGAGCAGCGCGTTCACGGCTCCCCACGTGACGGAGTTCTTGACGGTCGACGTGACGCCGACGATGTCGCTGCTCGATGCACTCGCCCGCTCGCCTCGGACCGGGGACCACCGGGTCAACATCCTGACCGTCCTCGCCAAGGCGGTGTGCATCGCCGTGAGACGCACCCCGGCGGTCAACGCGAGCTGGGACGAGGCTGCCGGGGAGATCGTCGAGTACGGCCATGTCGGACTCGGGATCGCCGCAGCGACGCCGCGGGGACTCCTCGTCCCGAACATCGCTCGGGCGGAGGAGCTCAGCCTGTTCGAACTCGCGGACGCTGTGTCGGACCTCGTCCGCACGGCCCGCGAGGGACGCACCGCTCCGGCGGAACTGCGAGGGGGGACGATCACGATCTCCAACGTCGGCGTCTTCGGCGTCGACGCGGGGACGCCCATCCTCAATCCCGGTGAGGCGGCGATCATCGCGCTCGGTGCCGTCCGTCGCCGGCCGTGGGAGTTCGAGGGGCAGGTCGCGCTGCGACACGTCGTGACGCTGTCGCTGTCGTTCGACCATCGACTCATCGACGGGGAGCAGGGGTCCCGGTTCCTCGTCGACCTCGGGACGATGCTGTCCGATCCGGCGATGGTCCTGACGATGGTGTGATCGTCGAGTCCAGGCCCTCGCGCTCACCCGCCCCGGCGGCCGTTCGGGCCTGGACGCGACGACCGCGACGTGGCATCGTGCATCGTGTACGCATCGGGAATCAGCGAGGGAGCGGCTCATGGTCACGTACACGGATGTCTTCAGCGGGTTCTCGGTCGACGACATCGACGCGGCGAGGACGTTCTACCGGGACGTCCTCGGTCTCACGGTCACCGACAACGCCATGGGATTCCTGGACGTGGCGCTGCCCGCCGGCGGGTCGGTGCTCGTCTACGGCAAGCCGGACCACACGCCGGCCTCGTTCACGGTGCTGAACCTCGTGGTCGACGACATCGACACGGCGGTCGACGAGCTGCAGGCGCGCGGTGTGGTGACGAAGCTCTACCCCGACGACGTCCTGCCGACGGACGCGAAGGGGATCATGCGCGGGAACGGCCCGGACATCGCCTGGTTCACCGATCCAGCGGGGAACGTCCTGTCCGTGCTCGTCGACTGAACCCGTCCCGCATCCTCACACGGCGAGCAGGGCGGCCAGTGCCATCCGCTCGAGCGTCGAGCGCACCGCCTCGCGGTCGGGTGTCCCGGCCTCGTTCCTGCCGCGGGAGGTGCTGTGGGACGTGGAGTTGATCAGTCCGAAACCCGCGAGCGCGCGGACCCGCAGTTCCGCCGTGGGGATCGTGGGATGCAGCGTCGTGAGGACGTCCACCCACCGCTCGACGTACCGCCGCTGGAGGGTGCGGACCGCGCGGCGGTCGTCCGGTGCCAGGCTGTCGAGGTCGTGGTCCTGGATGCGGATCACGTCGGGGTCGTCGAGGGCGAAGGCCACGTGGAAGGTGACCAGCGAACGCAGCGCCCGATCGCTGTCCGGAGCCTGCTCGACCTCGCGGGTCCCGCCGTCCAGCAGATCCTGACTGACGCCGACGAGGAGTGCTGCGAGGACGGCCTGCTTGCTCGGGAAGTGACGGTAGACGGCGGGCCCGCTCATGCCGACGGCCGTTCCGAGGTCCTCCATCGACACCCCGGCGAAGCCGCGCTCGGCGAACAGTCCGGCCGCTGACCGCAGGAGGGCCGAGCGACGTGCCGCTTTCGCCTCCGAGCGCCCGAGGTGCGGTGGGTTCGGGGACGGTGTGTCACGACCGGTCATCGGATCTCCTCGGGGTGGACTTTTTCAGTTAATGAACTGTAACCTCTCTTTCAGTGAGTGGTGAGTAACTGAATGCACTCACGGTCGACGACGACAGGAGCCCGAGTGCCCACCCTCACGAGCGGTGCCGATCCCACCTCAGCCCGATTCCGCGAGCAGGAGGCTGCGCAGCGGGCGCTCGTGACGGTGCTCGAGCAGACGATGGCGACCGCGGCCCTGGGCGGACCGGAAGCGTCGCGGGTGCGGCACGTCGCCCGGGGGAAGCTGCTGCCACGCGATCGGGTCGACCGCCTGCTCGACGAGGGGAGCCCCTTCCTGGAGATCGCGCCCTTGGCCGCACACGGCATGTACGACGACGCGACCCCCGGCGCCGGGGTCATCGCCGGGATCGGCCTCGTCCACGGACGACACGTGCTCGTCGTGTCGAACGACGCGACCGCGAAGGGTGGCTCGTACTTCCCGATGACGGTGAAGAAGCACCTCCGGGCCCAGGAGATCGCGGCCGCGAACCGGCTGCCCTGCCTGTACCTCGTCGATTCCGGGGGAGCGAACCTCCCGACGCAGGACGAGGTCTTCCCGGATCGGGACCACTTCGGCCGGATCTTCTTCAACCAGGCCAGGATGTCGGCGGCCGGCATCCCGCAACTCGCGGCCGTGCTCGGGTCCTGCACCGCCGGCGGCGCGTACGTCCCCGCCATGAGCGACGAGAACGTCATCGTGCGTGGCCAGGGCACGATCTTCCTGGGCGGTCCACCCCTCGTGAAGGCCGCGATCGGCGAGGTCGTGACGCCGGAGCAGCTCGGCGGCGGCGAGCTCCACGCCCGGGTGTCGGGGGTCACCGACCATCTCGCCGACGACGACGCGCACGCGCTCGACATCCTCCGGGATGCGGTCGCGACGCTGCCGGCGCCCCACCCGCGCGCGTGGGAGGTGCATCCGAGCGTGCCGCCGGTCGTCCCGGAGGCGGAGCTGTACGGCGTCGTGCCGGCGGAGCTGCAGACGGCCTACGACGTCCGTGAGGTGATCGCGCGGCTCGTTGACGGCAGTGACTTCTCGGAGTTCAAGCGCGAGTACGGCGACACCCTCGTGACCGGGTTCGCCAGGCTGCACGGGCACTTGGTCGGCATCATCGCGAACAACGGCGTCCTCTTCAGCGAGTCGGCCCTGAAGGGCGCCCACTTCATCGAGCTCGCCGACCAGCGCGGCATCCCGTTGCTGTTCCTCCAGAACATCTCGGGCTTCATGGTCGGCAGTGACGCCGAGGCCGGAGGCATCGCCAAGCACGGCGCGAAGATGGTCACCGCGGTCGCCACCACCCGGGTGCCGAAGCTGACGGTCGTGATCGGCGGTTCGTTCGGCGCCGGCAACTACTCCATGTGCGGCCGGGCCTACGACCCCCGCTTCCTCTGGATGTGGCCGGGCGCGCGCATCTCCGTCATGGGGGGACAGCAGGCGGCGAGTGTCCTCGCGACCGTCAAGCGCGACCAGCTCGAGGCTCGCGGTGAGGCGTGGACCGCCCAGGCGGAGGATGACTTCCGGGCGCCGATCCTCGCCGACTTCGAGGAGCAGGGCAACCCGTACTACTCGACCGCGCGGCTCTGGGACGACGGCATCATCGATCCCGCCCGGACCCGCACGGTCCTCGGACTCGCGCTCGAGGTGTGCTCCCGCGCGCCCCTGCCGGAACCCGGCTTCGGCCTCTTCAGGATGTGACGGCATGACGATCCGGACACCGAACCGACCGGGCCAGGCATCCGCGCGTCCCTTCCGCTCCGTCCTCGTCGCGAACCGCGGCGAGATCGCCTGTCGCGTGATCCGCACGCTCACCGCGATGGACATCGAGAGCATCGCGGTCTTCAGTGACGCTGACCGCGACGCCCCGCATGTCCGGCTCGCGGACCGCGCCGTCCGCCTGGGACCCGCGCCGGCCTCGGACAGCTATCTCGACGTCGACGCCGTCGTCCGGGCCGCCGTCACGACCGGGGCCGAGGCGGTGCACCCGGGGTACGGCTTCCTGTCCGAACAACCCGCGCTCGCGAGGGCGCTCGCCGCTGCCGGGATCGTCTTCATCGGACCGGACGAGCGCGCCCTGGTCCTCATGGGCGACAAGATCCGGGCGAAGGACCACGTCGCGGCTCGAGGCGTCCCGATCATCGAGGGCGTCGCCGACGCCTCGCTCGACGACGACGCGCTCGTCCGTGCCGGCGTCGCCATCGGCTTCCCGCTCATCGTCAAGCCGGCGGGCGGAGGCGGCGGCAAGGGGATGCAGGTGGTGGAACGCGCTGAGGAGCTCCCATCGGCCATCGCCTCCGCGCACCGGGTGGCCGAGGCGGCCTTCGGCGACGCCACGCTCCTCCTCGAGCGGTTCGCCACGAGACCCCGGCACATCGAGGTGCAGGTGCTCGCAGACGCCCACGGTGCGGTCGTGCACCTCGGGGAGCGCGAGTGCTCGCTCCAGCGTCGGCACCAGAAAGTGGTGGAGGAGTCCCCGTCGCCGCTCATCGACGACCGGCAGCGGGCGCGACTCGGCGAGGCGGCCTGCACGGTCGCCCGGAGCGTCGGCTACCGAGGGGTGGGGACCGTCGAGTTCCTCGTCGCCGACGACCGACCCGACGAGTTCGCCTTCCTCGAGATGAACACGCGGTTGCAGGTGGAGCATCCGGTCACCGAGCTCGTCACGGGGCTCGACCTCGTGGAGTGGCAGGTGCGCGTCGCCGCCGGTGAACCGCTGACGATGACGCAGGACGACGTCGTCCTGCGTGGTCACGCGGTGGAGGCGCGGCTGTACGCGGAGGACCCGTCGAACGGCTTCCTGCCCCAGACCGGGGTGCTCGAGCGCGTGCGTCTGCCGCAGGGGCCGGGGGTCCGCGTCGACGGCGGCATCGTCGCCGGGCAGTTCGTCGGCCCGTGGTACGACCCGATGCTCGCGAAGATCGTCTGCTGGGCCGAGGATCGCGGGACCGCGCTCCGGCGACTCGACGCCGCGCTCGCGGCGACGGTGGTCTTCGGTGTCCGCACGAACCTCGGCTTCCTCCGGCGGCTCCTCGCCGACGAGGACGTCGTCGCGGGACGGCTGCACACCGGTCTCATCGCCGACCTGCTCGACGACCGTCCGTCCGACTCGACGTCCGAGCGGATCCTGACCGCCGCGGCGCTCGCCGAAACGGAGGACCGGCGATTCAAGGCCGCAGCGCGGACCGCCGGACTCGGGACGCCGTGGTCGGACCCCGGTGGGTGGCGCCTCGGCGTGGCAGCACCGACGCGACAGCACCTGCGTCTTGAGGACGGACGCATCGTCCGCATCGAGGTGCGCGGCTCGAGCGACGACGCGAGCGTCTCCGTCGATGACGCGGCACCGACGCGGGCCGCGGTCCTCAGCCGGTCGGACGGCACCCTGCGGTTCGAGCACGACGGTGTCAGCATCCCCTTGGAGACCGTCCGCGTGGGGGACGAACGATGGATCGCGCTCGACGGTGCCATCAGTGTGGTCGAGGTGGTCCCGCGTGAGGCGCTCCCAGCCGGCGGGGATCCGACCGCGGCCGGTGCGGTCGATCCGGAGGTGCGGACGCCGATGCCCGGCACCGTCACGGCCGTGCACGTCACGAGCGGCGACGCCGTCACCGCCGGTCAGCCGCTCGTCACCGTCGAAGCGATGAAGATGGAGCACCTCCTCACCGCCACGACCGACGGCACGGTCACCCTCCACGTCTCCACGGGTGGCACGGTCGCCACCCGTCAGTCGGTCGCGACGATCGCCGCAGACCACGTCGCAGCCCACCTGAACGCAGCCCCAACCGATGCAGCACCCACGAACGGAGCATCAGCATGAACACCGAGCTCAGCCCCGAGCACCAGCGGATCGTCGACACGGTCAAGGCGTTCGCCGACGAGGTCGTCGCGCCCGCCGCCTACCAGTACGACACGGAACGGCGTCTGCCGTACGACATCATCGCGCAGATGGGGGAGCTGGGACTCTTCGGGCTGCCGTTCCCGAAGGAACTCGGCGGCGGGGGGATGGACTACTTCGCGCTCTGCCTCGCCGTCGAGCAGCTCGGACGCGTCGACCAGAGCATCGGCGTCACCCTCGAGGCCGGCGTCGGCCTCGGAGCCATGCCGATCTACCTGTACGGCACCGACGCCCAGCGCGAGGAATGGATCCCGCAGCTCGCGAGCGGGCAGGCGCTCGCCGCCTTCGGCCTCACCGAGGCGCGTGCCGGCAGTGATGCAGGCGCGACGGAGACCACCGCCGAGCTCGTCGACGGTGAGTGGGTGATCAACGGCACGAAGCAGTTCATCACCAACTCCGGGAGCGAGATCACCCGTCTCGTGACGGTCACGGCCGTCACGGGGGAGCGGGTCCGATCCGACGGCCGGGTGACGAAGGAGCTGTCGTCGATCCTCGTGCCGGTCCCGACGCCGGGCTTCACCGCGCTACCGCCCTACGACAAGGTCGGCTGGCACACCTCCGACACCCACCCGCTGCGGTTCGAGGACGTCCGTGTACCGGAGGGCAACCTGCTCGGCGAACGCGGGCGCGGATACGCCAACTTCCTCACCGCGCTCGACGGTGGACGGATCGCCGTGGCCGCGCTCGCCGTCGGAGCCGCCCAGGGCTGCCTCGAGGAGGCGATCCGCTACGCCAAGGAGCGGGTCGTGTTCGGTCGGGCGATCGGCGACAACCAGTGGATCGCCTTCCGGATCGCGAAGATGCAGGCGCGGGTCCACACCGCCAGGCAGGCCTACTACGACGCCGCGTCGCGCATGCTCCGGGGAGCGCCCTACAAGATGGAGGCCTCCATCGCGAAGATGGTCGCCGGGGAGGCCGCGATGGACAACGCCCGCGACGCGACCCAGATCTTCGGCGGCTACGGGTTCCTCAACGAGAACCCGGTGGCGCGGCACTACCGGGACTCGAAGATCCTCGAGATCGGGGAGGGCACCACCGAGGTGCAGCTCATGATCATCGCCCGCGAACTCGGCTTCGCGTCGTGAGGTCATGATGACCGACTCGTCCGAGACGTCGTCCGGCCCCGTGATCGAGCAGCGAGGTCTGTACTTCGAGGAGTTCGTGGTGGGTGCGACCTACCGCCATCGCCCCGGGCGCACCCTCACGGAAGCCGACAACGTCCTGTTCTCGACCCTCACGATGAACGGGCAGTCACTGCACGTGGATGCCGCATGGTCTGCGACCGGGCCCTTCGGGGAACGGCTCGTGAACTCGATGCTGACCCTCTCGACGCTCGTGGGGCTGTCGGTCGCGCAGCTCACCGAGCAGACGATCGTCGCGAACCTGGGCTTCGCCGACATCGCTTTCCCGAATCCGATGCACCACGGCGACACGCTGTACGCCGAGACGCTCGTGACGGCCAAACGGCTGTCGTCGTCGAGGCCGGGCGAGGGTGTCGTCACCCTGCTCCACACGGGTCGGAACCAGGACGGCGTCGTCGTCGCGACCGCGACCAGGAGCACGCTCGTCCAGTGCTCGGGTGCATCGTGACCGGCGCCGCGGCGTTCGACCTGGGGCCGGCGATCCTCTTCGTCCCGGCGGACCGCCCCGATCGCTTCGCGAAAGCGGCCGCGCGCGCGGACGCCGTCATCCTCGACCTCGAGGACGCCGTGGCCCCGGCCGACAAGCCGGCCGCCCGCCGGGCGATCGTCGACCATCCGCTCGATCCCTCACGCACGGTCGTCCGGGTCGACCCGGCTGGCACCGTCGACTTCGACGACGATGTCGCGGCACTCGCGGACACCGCCTATCGCACGGTGATGCTGGCGAAGACGGAGACGACCGCGGCGCTCGACCGGCTCGTGGACGCGATCCCGGACGTCCGGATCATCGCGCTGTGCGAGACCGCTGCCGGTGTCGTGCAGGCACCCGCGTTGGCCGCCCATCCTGCGGTCCTCGCGCTCATGTGGGGCTCTGAAGACCTCATCGCCTCCCTGGGTGGCACGAGTAGCAGACTGGCCGACGGGCGATACCGGGACGTCGTCCGACAGGCTCGCTCCTCGGTGCTGCTCGCCGCGGGAGCCGCCGGGGTGGCCGCGATCGACGCGGTCCACCTCGACATCGACGATCTCGACGGGCTCGCGCACGAGGCGGCGGACGCGGCCGCCGTCGGCTGCATCGCCTCCGCGTGCATCCACCCGGGACAGGTCCCGACCGTTCGCGCCGCCTACCGCCCGGACCCCCGATCGGTGTCAGCGGCTCGTGCGCTGCTCGACGCCGCAGCGGGAGCCGCCGGCGTGTTCCGGCACGAGGGACGCATGGTCGACGAGCCCCTCCTGCGACACGCGCGACGCGTGCTCGCCCGTGCCGAGGTGTCCGTCGGTCCGAGGTGATCGACCGACTCCCGCAATCGTTACGAATCAGTTGCCACCCGGTCGTGATGTCGTCCGGCCGAAGTCGCCGGTCTCCTCTAGCCTGGTGAGCAAGCACCGGCCCGTCGCTCCACGCACGGATCCCGACGGTGCAGCGCGTCACCGGTCGGCGGACCGAGAGAGGGGCAGGGGATGCCACACCTCTGGCGCTCGTCGAGCACCCGTGGCAGTTCTCTCGTCGGCGGAGCAGCGGACGGCGTCGACGACGACGCGAGTCGGCGTCCCGAGCAGCTCGTCCCGCACCCGTCCTTCCCGACGCCCGTCCAGGACCCCGAGCCCTCTGAGGCACCGAGGCGCACGATCGGCGACTCCGAGTTGTCGGTCTTCCCGGTCGTGCTCGGCGGCAGCGTGTTCGGGTGGACGGTCGACCCCGACACGACGTCGGACATCCTCGACCGGTTCCACGACTCCGGCGGCAACATGGTGGACACCGCCGACAGCTACGCGGGCGGACGCAGCGAGATCCTCATCGGCAACTGGATGCGGAAGCGCCGCAACCGGGACGACATGGTCGTCGCGACGAAGATCGGCCGGCACCCCGACTACCCGGGTCTCGGCTCGGTGAGCATCATCCGCGCGGTCGAGGCGGCGCTCGAACGGTTGCAGACCGACCACATCGACCTGCTGTCCTTCCACGACGACGACCCGAGCATCCCGTTGGCGGACAGCCTCGGGACGGTCGACTGGCTGATCGAGACCGGCAAGGTCCGCTACCTCGGCACCTCGAACACGACCCCTGAACGGCTGATGGAGGCGCGGATCCTCTCGGCGAGCGGCTTCACCCAGTTCGTCGCGCTCGAGACGCACTACAGCCTCATGCACCGGGAGCCGTACGAGAGTACCCTCGCGCTCGTCGCGACGGCCCAGCACCTCGGTGTCCTGCCCTACTTCGCCCTCGCGAACGGGTTCCTGACGGGCCGCTACCGCACTCGTTCCGACCTCGACCCGAGCACCCGCGGCAGTCGCGCCGCGACCCATCTCCACCGCCGCGGACTGCGGGTCCTGCACGTCCTCGACGAGATCGCGGAGGAGAACCGCTGCACGGTGGCCTCGGCCGCGCTCGCCTGGGCCATGTCCCGTCCCGGCGTCGTCGCGCCCATCGCGAGCGCGTCCCAGCCGGCTCACGTCGACTCGCTCATCGCGGCCGCCGACGTGCGGCTGAGCCGCGGGCAGATCCTCGAGCTCGACCGCGTCTCCGGTCGCTTGCGCTGAGTCGACCGGCGGTCGCCTGCGCACGGTCGCTCGCGCGCGACGCCCGGGAACCTGACGTATGGTTGGGGTGATGAACGCCGCCGTCGACTTTCCGCTCACTCGTCCCGAGCTCGCGTTCACCGCATCCGGGGACGCGCTCGTCCGCCGGACGGTCCTGCCCAACGGGCTGCGCATCCTGAGCGAACACATGCCGGGCAGCCGTAGCGCGACGATCGGCTACTGGGTGGCCGTCGGTTCCCGCGACGAACAACCGGAGACCGCCGATCGACCGGCGACCTTCGGCTCGACGCACTTCCTGGAGCACCTCCTGTTCAAGGGCACGCCGTCGCGTTCCGCCCTCGACATCGCGGTCGCCTTCGACGCCGTCGGCGGCGAGCACAACGCGCTCACGGCCAAGGAGCACACCTGCTACTACGCCAAGGTGCGCGATCGCGACCTGCCGATGGCGGTCGACGTCATCACCGACATGCTCACCTCCTCGCTGCTCGACCCGGAAGAGTTCGAGAACGAACGCGGCGTCATCCTCGAAGAGCTCGCGATGATGGACGACGATCCGGGGGACGTCGCCAACGAACGGTTCTTCGAGCGCGTGCTCGGCGAGCACCCCCTCGGGCGTCCCATCGGCGGTCACCCGCAGTCGATCATCGAGGTCGGCCGGGACGCCGTCGTGGCGCACTACCGAGCCAACTACCGCGCGAACGACGTCATCGTGACGGCGGCCGGCGCGGTCGACCACGACGCGCTCGTCGTCCAGGTGTCCGAGGCGCTCGTGCATGCGGGCTGGCCGGCGGACGCGGTGGCCGCACCGGTCGCGCGTCGGACGCTCGCTCCTGCTGCCATCGTCGGCGGCTCGCCGCTCTCGGTCGTACACCGGCCCACCGAGCAGGTCCACCTGCAGATCGGCGGAGCGGGTCTCATCGCGGGCGATGAGCGACGATTCGCCATGAGCATGCTCAACTCCATCCTCGGCGGCGGCATGTCCAGCCGCCTGTTCCAGGAGATCCGCGAACGGCGCGGGCTCGCCTACTCGGTGTACTCGTTCGCCGGCAGCTACTCGGACGCCGGCGTCTTCGGCCTCGCTGCAGCCTGCTCCACGGCGAAGGCGGCGACCGTGGCCGAGCTCATGCTCGCCGAACTCCACCGGCTCGCCGAGCACGGCGTGACGGACGAGGAGTTGTCGCGGGCGCTCGGCCAGCTGAGCGGCGCATCGGCGCTGGCCCTGGAGGATTCGGACTCCCGGATGAGCCGACTCGGTCGAGCGGAGCTGACCCTCGGCGAGTTCATCGACCTCGACGAGAGCATCCGTCGCCTGCAGTCCGTCGGTCAGGACGACGTCCAGCAGCTCGCGCAGCACCTCGCCGCGCAGCCCATCACGGTGTCGGCGGTCGGAGCCGTCGACGAGGACACCTTCGCTCCGATCATCGCGGGGGTGCGTTGAATGTCCCATTACCTGTATCTCGTCAGACACGGCGAGCAGCAGCACGCTGAGCACGGCTTGCCCGACGGACCACTGTCGGCACGCGGTCGGCGTCAGGCACAGCTGCTCGCGGAGCGCCTCGGCGGTGTGCCCATGACCGCGGCATGGCACTCGCCGTTGCAGCGTGCCGCGGAGACCGCCCAGATCATCGCGGAGCGGATGCCGGCCGTCACACCGGAGCCGTCGTCACTGCTCTTCGACTGCGTCCCGAGCGGACGCACACCGGAGACGCCGTCGGCGTTCGACCCCTTCTTCGGTTCGATCACCGAGGCGGAGATCGAGGCGGGCGAAGCGCAGATGGCCGACGCCGCCGCCGAGTTCCTCTCGCCGAAGCGCGGTGACCATCACGAGCTGCTCATCACGCACAACTTCGTCATCGGGTGGCTCGTCCGCGAGGCGCTCCAGGCGCCCGGATGGCGCTGGGTGAGCATCAACCAGGCCAACGGCGGACTGACGGTGCTGCACCAGCGCGCCGGGCGTCCGTGGAGCCTCATCACCCACAACGACCTCGCGCACCTCCCCATGGAGCTCCGCACGGGTCTTCCCGAGCCGCACATCGTCTAGCCGGGCGGCCCGCCTCCTCCCGGACGGGCAGCACGTAAGCTGAGGGCATGACGACACGAGTGGCGCTGGCCGGCGCGAGCGGCAAGATGGGCCGACTGTTCACCAGCATCATCGGTTCACTCGACGACTTCGAGCTGGTCGCGTCGCTCGGTTCGTCGAGCGAGCTGAGCGAGATGGACGGGGCGGACCTCGTGGTCGACGTCACGGTCCCGGGTGTCAGCCAGCGGATCGTCGACCACGCCGTCGCTCAGGGCATCAACGTGCTCGTCGGGACGAGCGGTTGGTCGGCCGAGCGTATCCAGCGACTCGACCGCCGGCTCGCCGAGCTGCCCGAGCAGGGCGTCGTCATCATCCCCAACTTCTCGCTGGGGTCCGTCCTGTCGACGAGTCTCGCGACCGTAGCTGCGCGCTTCTTCGACTCGATCGAGATCATCGAGTCCCACCGCGACACGAAGGTGGACTCGCCCTCCGGCACCGCCGTGCGCACCGCCGAGCTGATGATGGCCGCTCGTGGCGACCGTGGGCCCGTCGCCGCTCCGCACACCGACCAGCGGGCGAGGGGACAGCAGGTCTCGAGCATCCCGATCCACAGCCTGCGGCTCCAGGGCGTCGTCGCCCGCCAGGAGGTCGTGTTCGGTGGCGTCGACGAACTCGTCACGATCACGCACGACACGATCTCGCCCGCGTCCTACGAGCGGGGCATCCGGCTCGCCCTCGTCGCCGCCCGCGACGCCCGGGGGGTCACCGTCGGTCTCGACAGTCTGCTCGACCTCGGACTCGATCGCCCAGGGTCGGCGGGTCGGCGGCCCGCCCAGGGGGCGCCCGAGCACGTCTCCGGTCAAGCCGCGGCGGCCAGCGCCCTGTGAAGACCCGCGTCATGGTCGCGATCATCGCGGCCCTGCTCGTCCTCTACATCGTCCTCGTCGGGTACCGTGCCGTCGTCCTCCTCGGCACGGGCGAGCCTGTCGGCATCGCCATGGGTGCGGCGCTCATCGTCCTGCCGATCCTCGGCGTCTGGGCGCTCTGGCGCGAGATCGCCTTCGGGCTGGGCGCCGAGCGACTCGGAGTCCGCCTCGAGGCCGAGGGCGGCCTTCCGCCCGAGCAGGTCGAGACCCGCGAGAGCGGCCGGCCGATGCGTGATGCCGCAGACGAGCTGTTCCCGAAGTACCGCGACGCGGCCGAGGCCGCTCCAGACGACTGGCGGTCCTGGTACCGCCTCGGACTCGTCTACGACGGTGCCGGAGACCGCCGCCGCGCACGGCAGGCCATCCGACAGGCGATCCGGCTCTCGCGGAGCTGACCGGAGCGGCGGCGTCCCGTCGTTCAGTCGCGGGCGAGTGCTTCGGCCAACGCCTGCTCGACGGTCGGCGTGCTGAACGTGAAGCCGTCGTCCAGGAGCCGACGAGGTTCGACGCGCTGATCGCTCAGCAGCAGTCCGTCGGCGGCGTCACCGAGGAGCGCCTTGAGGGCGAACGTCGGGACGCGGAGCAGATAGGGCCGGTTCATCCGTCTGGCGAGCTCGAACATGAGGTCGTCGGCGCGGGCGGCCTGCGGACCGCACAGGTTCACCGGTCCGGAGAGCGTCGAGGCCAGGAGGTGGGTGATCGCCCGGACCTCGTCCTGCAGCCCGATCCAGGGCCAGAACTGGCGGCCCGAACCGAGCGGACCGGCGACCCCGAACCGGGTGAGCGGTGCCAGCGGCTTGAGCACGCCTGCCAGGTCGACGACGATGCCGTTGCGGAGTAGCACGGTGCGGACGGCGTCGGGCGCCGCGAGCGCCGAGTCCTCCCAGGCGACGACGACGTCGGCGAGGAATCCGGTCCCTCTGGAGGAGTCCTCCGTGAGGGTCTCTCCCGGACGGTCGCCGTAGTACCCGACCGCCGAACCACTGAGGAAGGCGGCCGGTGGCTGCTCGGCCCGGTTCATGGCGTCGACGAGGGTCCGGGTGGCGCTGAGTCGTGACCAGAGGATCGTGGATCGGTAGGCCGCCGTCCACGGCAGCTTGCCCAGGGAGGCGCCGGAGAGGTTGACGACCGCGTCGGCGCCGCTCAGGACTCGCGGGTCCAGCGTTCCTGCCAGCGGATCCCACTCCGCTTCTCCGGCACCGCGCGCCGGACGTCGTACGAGCCGGACGACCTCATGGCCGTCGGTCTCGAGGGAGCGCCCGAGCGCCGTTCCGATGAGCCCGGAGGCCCCGCCGATCACGATGCGCATGCGCGTCGCCTTCCTGGTCGTGCTGCTGGACGGTGGTGGTTACGCGAGGCTGGCTTCGAGGGTGATCGGGATGCCGGCGAGCGCCTGCGAGACCGGGCAGCCGTCCTTCGCCGCCGTGGCGATGCGCTCGAAGTCGGCCTCGGAGATGCCGGGCACGACCGCGCTGACGAGCAGGTGGCTGCCGGTGATGCCGGTGCCGGGGGTGAAGGAGACCGCTGCGGTCGCCTGGATGCGCTCCGGCGGGAATCCGGCGCTCGTGAGTTCGTTGGCGAACGCCATCGAGTAGCAGGAGGCGTGCGCAGCCCCGAGCAGTTCCTCCGGGGTCGTCGTCGTGTTGGATCCCTCGGAGCGTGCCTTCCAGTCGACCGCGAACTCGGCCGCCTCGGAGGTGTCGAGGCTCGTGTGCCCCGATCCCTCGAAGAGCGTGCCGTTCCAGACCGTCGTGGCTTCGCTTGTTACCGCCATGGTGCAACCTCCATCGTCGGGCCGTGCAGGAGCGCATCGGCGCTGGTGTTCGTGGGGTCAGCCTAACCGGATCGACCTGGACGGTCACCCCGTCGACAAACGGTGTCGTCAGGTGCTTCGGGCCGCCGTCACGCCTGTCGCCCGATGACACGGGCGCGGAGGAGGAGCACATACAGGCGGCAACCGAGGCAGAACCCGAACGCCGCGTTGAGGAAGGCGGCGACGAACGCGGCACCGGCGGAGACGGCGAGCGATCCCGGCACCCCGATGAGGTGCAGCACGAGTCCGATCGCGACCACCACCAGGCCGACGCCCTGGGCGAAGGTCGGTGGTTCAGGTGCCTCGAGTTCGGTGGGCGGGCCGAGCCTCGGGCGGATGAGGCGTCGGAAGACGACGCCGTACGGGTGGCGTCGGATCCCGGCGAACGCGCCCCACGCGAACAGGGCTGCGATGACGACGAGGAGGACGAAGGCCGGTTGGCCGGCCCGCGCGGGCGGCGTGTCGGCGAGCGGCGCCGTCAGCGCGAGGAAGACGGCGACGAGGAGGAGCACGGCGGTCACGGTCGCGCCGAACCGCGGGCTGCGCGGGTCGATGCCGGTCGGCTGTGCTGCTGGAGGGTTCGAGGTCATGCCGGTCTCCCGAGGACGGATCGCAGCTCGCCGGCGAGCACCGCACGGCGTGCGGCCCCGGAGAACCGACCGCGCACGATCCCGGCGCGGTCGAGGAGGAGGACGGTGGGCGTCTGCAGGACGGCGAAGCGGTCCGCGAGGTCGGGACGGTGGGTCAGGTCGACGTCGAGGACGCCCACGCCGGCCTCCCCATCGGCCAGCTCGTGCAGCAGTCGTCTGGTGCCGGGGCACAGGGCACAGAACTCGGTGCTGAACTGCACCAGGGTGGCCGATCGGCCGAGCGGAGTGGTCGTCCCGAGTGCCGCCGGCGAGAGGCGGTCGCCGTCGGTGCGGTGCGTCGCACGCCCGCTCCGTGCACGCACGATCAGACCCACCGCCGTCGTGGACAGGACGAGGACGAGGATCAGCGAGAGGGCGGCCGTCGGGTGCATGGTGTCCGTCAGCATAGGGTCCGGGTACCGGTCCCTGAGCCTCTGTGACGCGAGGTGACGCCTGTGCGGATGGTGACCCGCACGAGGGAAACCCGATAGCCTGAGAGCGTGTCGCGTGCAGAGAACCCCTTCGGTCAAGTCCTCGTCGCCCTGGTGACGCCGTTCACCGCCGACGGCGAGGTCGACTGGAAGGCCGTCGAGCGACACATCGACGACGTCGTGACCGCGGGGGCCGACGGCATCGTCGTCACCGGCACCACGGGTGAGACGTCGACGCTGACGGACCCGGAGAAGGTGAAGCTCGTCGAGGTCGGCAAGGCCGTCGCGGGCGGGCGCGCGAAGATCATCACCGGTGGTGGCTCCAACGAGACGGCCCACGCGATCGAGCTCGCGAAGAAGAGCGAGCAGGCGGGCGCCGACGGCAACATGATCGTCACCCCGTACTACAACAAGCCCACCCAGGCCGGCGTGCTCACCCACTTCCGCATGATCGCCGACTCCACGGATCTGCCCGTCATTCTCTACGACATCCCGGGGCGGACCGGCATCCCCATCACCTACGAGACGATCCTGCGTGCGGCCAAGCACCCGAACATCCTCGCGGTGAAGGACGCCAAGGGCGACCTCAGTGAGGTGAGCCGGGTCATGAACCAGACGGACCTCATGTACTTCGCCGGCGACGACGCCAACGCACTGCCGACGCTCGCCATCGGCGGCACCGGCCTCATCGGCGTCACGGCCAACATCGCGCCGACGCCCTACCGACACATGGTCGACGCGGTGAACTCCGGCGACCTCGTCGCGGCGACCGCCGCGCACCGGCAGCTCGAGCCGCTCGTGCGCGCGGTCATGACCCACGTCCCCGGCACCGTCGCCGCCAAATACATCTTGCACGGCCTCGGCCGGATCCAGAGCCCGCGGGTACGTCTTCCGCTGGTCGGTCCGGAGGAGTGGGAGGCCGCGCAGATCGAGGATGAGATCGACCTGGTGAAGGACATCCCAGGCGTCGACTTCCGCAACTTCCGGCCAGACCGCAACGCCGCCGCCGGTGGCGCGCTGCCCAAGGTCGCCGGTACGACTCGCTAGACAAACCAGAGGGGGGCTACATGCCCAATACCATCATCGATCCGCCAGTCCTCGAACCGGGGACGCTCCGCGTCATCCCCATCGGAGGACTCGGCGAGATCGGCAGGAACATGACCTGCTTCGAGATCGACGGCAAGATCCTGATCGTCGACTGCGGCGTGCTCTTCCCCGAAGAACACCAGCCGGGCGTCGACCTGATCCTTCCCGATTTCACCTCCATCAAGGACCGGCTCGACGACATCGTCGGGGTCGTGCTCACGCACGGTCACGAGGACCACATCGGCGCCGTGCCCTACCTCCTGAAGCTCCGCAAGGACATCCCGCTGATCGGTTCCGGCCTGACGCTCGCGCTCATCGAGGCGAAGCTCAAGGAACACCGCATCGTCCCTTACACCCTGCCGGTGAAGGAGGGTCAGATCGAGGCGCTGGGGCCGTTCGACCTCGAGTTCGTCGCGGTCAACCACTCGATCCCGGACGCGCTCGCGGTGTTCATCGACACCGACGCCGGCACGGTCCTCGTGACCGGTGACTTCAAGATGGACCAGTTGCCGCTGGACGGCCGCCTGACGGACCTCCGCGCCTTCGCCCGCCTCGGTGAAGAAGGCGTCGACCTCTTCCTCGTCGACTCGACGAACGCCGACGTTCCGGGATTCACGCCGCTCGAGCGGTCCATCGGGCCGGTCCTCGACCAGGTCATCGCGAAGTCCGAGCGCCGCGTCATCGTCGCGAGCTTCTCGAGTCACGTGCACCGCGTCCAGCAGGTCCTCGACGCGGCTCACGCCCATGGCCGGCGGGTCGCGTTCCTCGGTCGGTCCATGGTGCGCAACATGGGTATCGCAGCCGACCTCGGGTACCTGAACGTCCCCGAGGGCCTGCTCATCGACTACAAGAAGGCGAAGGACCTCCCCGAGGACAAGATCGTCTACATGTCGACCGGGTCACAGGGCGAGCCGATGGCCGTCCTCAGCCGGATGGCGAACCTCGACCACGCGATCGAACCGGGCCCGGGCGACACCGTCATCCTCGCCTCGAGCCTCATCCCGGGCAACGAGAACGCGGTCTACCGGGTCATCGACGGCCTGACGAAGCTCGGTGCCACCGTCGTCCACAAGGGCAACGCGAAGGTCCACGTCTCCGGTCACGCGGCCGCCGGTGAGCTGCTGTACTGCTACAACATCCTTCAGCCGAAGAACGTGCTCCCGGTCCACGGTGAGTACCGTCACCTCGTCGCGAACCAGAAGCTCGCGATCGACAGCGGAGTCCCGGCGCAGAACACCTTCATCGGCGAGGATGGCATCGTCATCGACTTGAAGGACGGCGTCGCGAAGGTCGTCGGGCAGCTCGACGTCGGGCTCGTCTACGTCGACGGCTCGACCGTCGGCGAGATCACCGACGCCGACCTCAAGGACCGTCGCATCCTGGCGGAGGAGGGCTTCATCTCGGTCATCGTCGTCGTCGACTCGAAGACCGGGCACATCATCTCCGGCCCGGAGGTGCACGCGAAGGGCTTCGCCGAGGACGACAAGGTCTTCGCCGACATCAAGCCGAAGGTCGCCAAGGCACTCGCCGAGGCGGCGGAGAACGGCGTCCGCGACACGCACGCGCTGTCGCAGGTGATCCGTCGGACCGTGGGCCGCTGGGTCAACACGTCCTTCCGTCGCCGCCCGATGATCGTCCCGCTCGTCATCGAGGCCTGATCACCGGACGGGTCAGCTCGGTCCCACCCGCCAGGAGGCGGTCGGACATCATCCGCGAGGGTGATGTCCGACCGCCTTCCGCGTTGCTACCTTGGAAGCTCCTATGGCCGCTCGTCACTCCGACTGCGGTGGATTCCGGAGGTCGGCGTGGGCGTTGTCCGCACCTGGGTGTTCCCCATTCTGAAACTGCTCGTCTTCACCGCGATCGCGGTGGCCCTCGTGAAGGTCGCGTTCTTCCCGGACGCACCGCAGGAGGAGGGGCCGACGCAGCCGACCGGGAGCCTCGTGGAACCACAGGTCCAGGCGGCGCTCGGCACCGTGGTCAACACCGTCTCGGTGGAGGGCCAGGTCGTCGCCGACCCGGCCAGCACGGCGAAGTCGACCGTCGCCGGCACCGTCGACGAGGTGTTCGCCGCCAAGGGGGCCGTCCTCGCGGAGGGTGATCCCATCCTCGACGTCAAGACCATCGACGAGGAGGGCAAGGAGCGGTACGTGCAGGTGACCGCGCCGGTCGCGGGCACCCTCGGCAACGTCAAGCTCATCCACGGGCAGTCGGTCCAGATCGGCGACGCGGTTGCGCAGGTGTCGCCGGCCACGTTCTCCATCACCGGGGCGTTGAGCGCCGACAAGCAGTACCGTCTGCTCACCATCCCCGGCGAGGCGACGGTCACCATCAACGGCGGCCCGGCCCCGTTCGTCTGTCCGGCCGTTCGCGTCACGACGCCGTCGAGCGGCGGCGACGAGGAGGAGCCGACGACGGGCGGTGGATCCGGGCAGACACCCGGTGGCAGCGGAACCTCCGTCACCTGCGCGGTGCCCGGTGATGTCCGGGTGTTCGCCGGACTCGCCGCGACGATCGAACTCGCGGGCGGTGTCGCCGAGAACGTCCTCGTGCTCCCGACGACCGCGGTCAAGGGTTCGGCAGGAACCGGGACCGTCTGGGTCGTCGGCGCCGACGGTGCCCAGGAGGAACGGTCAGTCACGCTGGGACTGAACGACGGGCAGCAGGTGCAGATCGTCGACGGCGTCGCCGAAGGTGACTCGGTGCTCCAGTTCGTCCCCGGAGCCGTCGCGCCCGCGCCCGAGGGGTGCACGACGCTTCCGGACGGCAGCATGGCTTGCGACGGGTCGGTCGGGTGACGCTCCTCGAACTCCGCGGCGTCACCAGGGTCGTCCAGATCCCCGATGCGCCGCCGCTGACGATCCTCGACGGCGTCGACCTCGAGGTGCACGAGGGCGATCGCGTCTCCATCGTTGGCCGATCGGGTTCGGGCAAGTCGACGCTCCTGAACCTCCTCGGCCTGCTCGACAAGCCGACCTCCGGGTCGCTCGTCTTCGACGGTCGACCTGCGGAACGCCTCGGCTCCGGTGCGCGCGACCGACTGCGCGGCGCCCAGATCGGATTCGTCTTCCAACAGTTCAACCTCCTGCCCGGCCGGACCGCGCTCGAGAACGTGACGACGCCGCTCCTGTATGCCGGCGGACGCTCGTTCTGGCGCCGTCGGGAGATCGCCGCCGCGATGCTCGAACGCGTCGGACTCGGCGACCGCCTCGACGCGATGCCCACGAAACTGTCCGGCGGCGAACAGCAGCGCGTCGCCATCGCACGGTCATTGGTCCGTGGGCCACGGCTCATCCTCGCGGACGAGCCGACCGGCGCACTCGACGTCGAGACCGGCACCTCCGTCATGTCCCTGCTCGATGAGGTGGCGTCCTCCACGGGGGCCGCCCTCGTGACGATCACCCACGACCGGGCCATCGCCCGTCTCGCGACGACCCACCACCGTCTCGATCACGGCGTGCTCACCCCCGATCACGAACTGGAGGCCACGGATGTCTAGGATCCTGACCTCGATCGTCGGAGCGGTCGTCGAGGCCGCCCAGGAGCTGCGGATCCATCGTGGCCGGGTCATCCTCTCGCTCATCGGCGTCGGTGTCGCGGTGTGCGCCCTCACGAGCATGGTCGGCATGTCGTCGCTCGCGGCGCAGGCCCAGACCGAGTCGCAGGAACGCTACGGCGGCCGACCCGCCACGCTCATGGCGTCGGTCTACGGCACGGGAGCGGAGCAGCCCGACCCGGAGCTGTACATCACGGCGGTGCACGACCTCGCCGAGCGGTACGGCATCGGGTACGTCTCGCAATCCGGTAGCACACAGTTGAACGTGCAGTTCGCCGACGGGACCGTGCCGGTACCCGCGACCGTCGTCGACCTCCCCTACGGCGAGATGCACCGCATCAGACTCGACGAGGGCACCTGGTTCCAGGAGGACGACGGCGACCGCCTCGCACCCGCGATCGTCGTGAACCCGGCGTTCTGGCAGCGCCTCGGGTCGCCGCCCATCGAGACGCACCCGACGGTCACCGTCCACGGTGAACATCCGGTCACGGCCGTGGTCGTCGGGGTGTACGCGAGCAACGAGTGGGACACCGAACCGCAGCTGTCGATCCTGCCCGCGGGGACGGCGCTCATCGGTCCGGCGGCCGGCGCCGAGGAGGGCATGGGCCAGCCCGGTCAGCTGCCGCAGTTCGAGTTCTGGGTCCCGAACGCGGACGCCGAGGCCTTCATCCAGCGGATCCAGTCCGACCTGCGTGCCGAACTCGGCGACGCGTACGGCGTCGAGGTGTTCCGCAACGACTTCGGCCAGACGGGAGAGGACCCGCTCCTGTCGTTGAAGCTCGTGGTCGGTGCCGTCGCCGGACTCATCCTCCTGCTCGGAGCCCTCGGGCTGATCAACCTCTCGCTCGTCACCGTCCGCCAGCGCATCCGCGAGATCGGGATCCGACGCAGTTTCGGGGCGACCGCGCCGCGCGTGTTCTTCGCCGTGATGATGGAGAGTGTCGTCGCCACCTTCGTCGCCGGGGTGATCGGTGTCATGCTCGCCGTCGCCGTCGTGAAGAGTCCGATCGTCGAGCAGTTCATCGGTCAAGGGCTCGTGACGGACTTCCCGCCGTTCCCCATCGAGGCGGCGGTCCTCGGGCTGGTCAGCGCGACGGCCGTCGGCGCGATCGCCGGGCTCCTCCCGGCGCTCGTCGCCGTCCGCGTGAAGGTGATCGACGCCATCCGGTACTGAGCGCCGGCGACCCCTCACGCGTCATCTGCTCGAAACACCGTTGGCGTACCATCCGTCCATGGCGGTCTACTCGATCCGCGAAGCCGCGGTGGCTGATGTGCGCGTCCTCACCGACATGATGGTCGAGGCGGCCAACTGGAACGCCGTCGCGCCCCGTCCCCGGTCCGCCGTCCTCGCCGATGCGCAGCACACCCGGTACGTGCACGGGTGGCGTCGCCCCGGCGACGCCGGGGTCGTCGCCGTCGGGCAGGACGGTGCGCCGGTCGGGGCGTGCTGGTATCGACTCTTCCCGTCCGACGCACCCGGGTTCGGGTACGTGGCGGGCGGCGTCCCCGAACTCATCCTGGGGGTGAGTCCGATCCACCGCGCACAGGGCGTCGGACGGCAGTTGCTCCGCGCGACCGTGCAGCTCGCCAGAGCGGCCGGGTACCAGCGCATCAGCCTGAGCGTGGAGCGGGCGAACCACGCCGTCTCGCTGTACCGCACCGAGGGGTTCGCGACCGTGGACCGGCGGGGGAGCCGCGACACGATGGTCCTGAATCTGCGCTGACCGCCCGGCGGATCGCGGATCGTGGACACCCCGCCAGCTTGCCGGGCTGCGTCGGTGGCGACGAGTACCGTGAACGCATGGCCGCACGTTCCAACTCGACCAGCCGTTCGCGCAGCGCTTCCTCGCCGAGCGGCGCTTCGTCGCGCACCACGAGCACGAAGACGAACACCAAAGCCGGCCCCAAGGCGGGCGCGTCGACGACGAAGCAGCAGAAGACCGTCGCCTATCCGGCCGCCGAGGAGCAGCGCAGTGTGCTGACCTCGATGTGGCTCGGTCTCGCGCACGGCGTCGGTGGAGCGGTCCGCGCCCTCGGTCCCGAGCGCATCGCCAAGGAGGACCGTCGCGACGGCTTCCCCTTCCTGCTCTTCCTGCTCGCCGTCGTCGGTGCCGTCGTCGAGTGGTTCGGCGCGGCCGACCCGGTCGCCCAGACCTTCGACGCCTGGTCGTTCGGAGGCCTCTTCGGCCGACTCGCCTTCGTGCTCCCGGTCATCATGATCGTCTTCGCGGTCTGGCTGTTCCGGCACCCGGCCTCGGTCGACGAC
This sequence comes from Plantibacter sp. H53, assembly GCF_001650455.1. NCBI lineage: Bacteria > Bacillati > Actinomycetota > Actinomycetes > Micrococcales > Microbacteriaceae > Plantibacter > Plantibacter sp. H53. The sequence goes on along the minus strand of NZ_LWCT01000005.1, from coordinate 53,401 downwards.
AACGGCCGCATCAGCATCGGCCTCGGTCTGCTCCTGATCAGCATCTCGGCGCTCTGCCACATCCACGGTGGCCAGCCGAACCCGAGTCAAGGCCTGCCCGCGTTGGCGCAGGCCGGCGGTCTCCTCGGGTGGATCCTCGGCGCTCCGCTCGCCGCGATCATCACCCCGATCGGCGCGACCGTCCTCATCTCGCTCCTGATCCTCCTCAGTCTCTTCATCGTGACGAAGACGCCCCCGAACCGCGTCGGTGCCCGCGTGCGGCAGTTCTCCACCTGGATGTTCGGCGAGCAGCCGGAGGCACCTGAGGGAGAGCCCGCAGAGCCGAAGCGTGCGCGGACGAAGCGACTCGACGACCTCGACGAGGAACCCGACGAGCCGGCGGCCCTGCCGTGGTGGCGTCGCAACACGAGCCGCCGCGAGGACGACCCGACGTTCGAGGACCCGCTCATGGGCGACAACATGACCGAGCTCCTCGGTCTCGAGAAGCCGTCCGGCGGATTCGACTCGCCGCTCGAACCGGTGGCCGCGCCTGCCGCGTCGCCGAAAGCCGCGCCGGTGCACGACGCCTTCGGCTCCGAGCTCCTCGGCGACCTCGAAGCGGCGGAGAGCGCCGTCAAGCGGTTCAACACGGGCGAGATCAAGCCGCAGACGGGTCTGCACGACGACAGCATCCCCGGCGCGACGGAGGTCATCGAAGACCTCGACCCCGCGCTCCTCGGTGCACCCGACCAGATCGACTTCTCGGCGCGCCCGATGGCGCAGCAGGGCCAGGACGACACGCCCTACCGTCTCCCGTCCGCAGGGACGCTGGCTGCGGGGGAGCCCGCGAAGACCCACAGCGCGGCCAACGACGAAGCGGTCGCCGCGATCACGAGCGTCCTCGACCAGTTCGGCGTCGACGCGAAGGTCACCGGCTTCTCCCGCGGCCCGACCGTGACGCAGTACGAGATCGAGCTCGGCCCGGGCGTCAAGGTCGAGCGCGTGACGGCGCTCAGCAAGAACCTCTCCTACGCCGTGGCGTCCAACGAGGTCCGCATCCTCTCGCCCATCCCGGGGAAGAGCGCCATTGGTATCGAGATCCCGAACACCGACCGCGAGATCGTCACCCTCGGCGACATCCTGCGGTCGACGGCGGCCACGAACAGCAACCACCCGATGACGATCGGCGTCGGCAAGGACGTCGGCGGCGGCTACGTCGTCGCGAACCTCGCGAAGATGCCGCACCTCCTGGTCGCCGGGTCGACCGGCTCCGGCAAGTCGGTCTTCGTCAACTCGATGATCACCTCGTTGCTCATGCGCGCCAAGCCGAGTGAGGTGCGCATGGTCCTCATCGACCCCAAGCGCGTCGAGCTCGCGCCGTACGCGGGCGTCCCGCACCTCATCACGCCCATCATCACGAACCCGAAGAAGGCGGCGGAAGCGCTGCAGTGGGTCGTGAAGGAGATGGACATGCGGTACGACGACCTCGCGAGCTTCGGCTACCGGCATATCGACGACTTCAACAAGGCCGTCGTGGCAGGCGAGATCGTCCTCCCCGCGGGAAGCGAACGCGTGCTGAAGCCCTACCCGTACCTGCTGGTCGTCGTCGACGAGCTCGCCGACCTGATGATGGTCGCGCCCCGCGACGTCGAGGACTCGATCGTCCGCATCACGCAGCTGGCCCGTGCGTCCGGTATCCACCTCGTCCTCGCGACGCAGCGTCCGTCGGTCGACGTCGTCACCGGCCTCATCAAGGCGAACGTCCCCTCCCGCCTCGCCTTCGCCGTCACGAGCGTCACCGACTCGCGGGTCATCCTCGACCAGCCGGGCGCCGACAAGCTCATCGGCCAGGGTGACGCCCTGTTCCTGCCGATGGGCGCGAACAAGTCCATCCGCGTGCAGGGTGCCTGGGTCGGCGAGAACGAGATCCAGCGGGTCGTCGAGCATGTCACCAACCAGGCGCGGCCGGAGTACCGGAAGGACGTCCAGGCCGTCGCAGAGCGCAAGGAGATCGACGCGGACATCGGCGACGACCTCGAACTGCTGCTCGCCGCAGCGGAGCTCGTGGTGTCGACGCAGTTCGGATCGACCTCGATGCTGCAGCGGAAGCTCCGGGTCGGTTTCGCGAAGGCCGGCCGGCTCATGGACCTCATGGAGTCCCGCGAGATCGTCGGCCCGTCCGAGGGCTCGAAGGCCCGAGACGTCCTCGTCACCGCCGAGCAGCTGCCGGGGGTCCTGGCCCGTCTGCGCGGCGAGGACGACGGCTCGGCCGCTCCGGCCCCCGCGGCGGCGGCGTCGACAGCAGCTGCGGCCGCTCCGGTCGTCGGTGCTGCCGGCGGCGTCGAGCCCGACCCCTACGGCGCGGACCCGGTCGAGGCCCAGTTCCAGGACTATCCTGAGGTCGAGGGCGGTTCTGACGAAGACGCCTGGAGTCTCACCGGTCGGGAGTAGACATGACGGCATCGAACGCGTCGGCTGCTGAGCCGCGCATCTCGAACTGGAACCTCCCGAACGCGATCACCGTGGCGAGGATCGTGCTCGCGCCCGTGTTCATGTGGATGCTGCTGGCGGACGACGGTTCCGACGGCGCACTGCGGTGGTGGGCGGCACTGCTCTTCGTCGTCGCGATCGCGAGCGACGGCATCGACGGACACATCGCCCGCAGTCGCAACCTCGTGACGGACCTCGGCAAGATCCTCGACCCGATCGCCGACAAGGTGCTGACGGGTGGAGCGCTCGTCGCGTTGTCGATCCTCGGTGAACTGCCGTGGTGGGTCACGATCGTCGTGCTCGTGCGCGAGATCGGCATCACCGTCCACCGCTTCATCGTGATCTCCGACCATGTCGTCGCCGCCGCGTGGATGGGGAAGCTCAAGACCCTGGCGCAGGCCGTCGCGATATCGCTCGCCCTCGCGCCGTTCTGGGTGCTCCTCGGTGACTGGGTGCTCTGGGTGAACGCGGTGTTCATGACCATCGCCGTGCTCCTGACCATCGCGAGCGGCATCGACTACGTCGTCACCGCCGTCCGCGGGTCGCGCGCCGACCGGCAGGTCAAGCGATGACGTCCGATGCCGTCGAGTCGGCCGACGTCGGTGCCGCCTCGGCGGTCCACGCCCTGATCGACGCCCGGTTGACGATCGGTGTCGCGGAGTCCCTGACCGGCGGGCTGCTGGCCGCGGCGCTCATCAGCGTCCCCGGCGCGTCCGCGACGGTCCGAGGCGGTGTGGTCGCGTACGACACCCGCCTGAAGCACTCGTTGCTCGGAGTCGACGCCGGCCTCCTCGCGCTCCACGGTGCCGTGCACCCGGAGGTGGCCCTGCAGATGGCCGACGGCGCGCGCCGTGCCCTGGCGATCGACGGGCTTCCAGCCGACGTCGGTATCGCGACGACCGGCGTCGCCGGACCGGACCCGCAGGACGGCCAGGCCGTCGGGACGGTCTTCGTGGGCATCGTGACGCGAGCGGGTGGACGGGTGGTGCCGCTCACCCTCGACGGAGGCCGTCAGGAGATCCGACACCGGACCGTCGAGCTCGCGTTGGAGGCGCTCGTTCGCGAACTCGGCGCACTCGAGTGAACGCCGACTCGGATCGGCGGAATACCGTCCGTTTCCATCACGTTACAGATGACGTATTCACAAGAAAAGCCCAGTGATCCTGGTTACTGTTCGGCATACGGTGGTTGTAATGTTGGCCATCCACGAACGAGACGGCGATCAGCTGGGACGACGTGAATCCGCGTTGCAGAAGCAGAGCGCTGTACGACACGAGGTCGTAGAGCACAGAGGGAGGGTCACGTGGTTCTAGTCCGTCAAGAGATCGGCGACGTGCTGAGGGACTTCCGGTTGCAGAAGGGTCGCACGCTTCGCCAGGTGGCGAGTAAGGCGAGCGTCGCACTCGGATACCTGAGCGAGGTCGAACGAGGCCAGAAGGAGGCATCGAGCGAGATCCTCGCCTCGGTGGCCGACGCCCTCGACACCCCCATCTCCGTCATCATGCGAGAGGTCGGCGACCGCCTCGCGGTCATCGAGGGTCTCTCCCCGAACATCCCGGACACCGTTCCGGACGAACTGGTCAACGAGCTGGACGAACTCGTCTCCCGCTGATCGAGCGAGCACGGCAGCAGAACGCCCCGGGATCCCTCTCCCGGGGCGTTTCCGCGTCCGGACGGACGACGGAGGAAGGGACAGGAGCAGGAATGAAGCTGAGTGAGTTCAGGACGGCCGTGGCCGACGAGTTCGGTGTGGCGTACGGAGCGGTGCTCACCGGTGACCTCGGACTCACCGAGTTCGGCTCGAAGACCGCCGAGGAGGCGTTGCGCGCGGGTGTCCCGCCCCGCGACGTCTGGATCGCGCTGTGTACCGCGACCGACGTGCCGGACGAGCGACGCCACGGTGTCGGACGGCTGCAGCCGGGCGCGTGACGCGTCCCGCCTCACGGGCGAAGCGGTCTTCGACACGCCGCCCGATCTGTATCGAACATCCGTTCTAGTGGTGCTAGTGTCCTCCACAGGATCATTCGTGAGTGCGTTCTGCACGGATCGGGTCGTCCACCGGCGCATGTCGGTGGTGGCGCGTACCGTCGGAGACACCAGGAACGACCGACGCCTTGTCGCCCTCGGGCCCCGATCTTCAGCAGAAGCGGGCCCCGGAACACGCGGCGACAGCCTATAGGCACCCGACACCGAGCAGAGAGAAGCACACCATGCCAAGTCCAGCTGAACGCGAGAAGTCCCTCGAAACCGCACTCGCCCAGATCGACCGTCAGTTCGGCAAGGGCTCGGTGATGCGCCTCGGCAGCGACGAGCGTGCACCAGTCGAGGTCGTCTCCACCGGCTCGATCGCCCTCGACGTCGCGCTCGGCATCGGAGGGCTCCCGCGAGGCCGCATCGTCGAGATCTACGGGCCTGAGTCCTCGGGTAAGACGACGCTCACGCTGCACGCCATCGCGAACGCCCAGCGTGCCGGCGGCATCGCCGCCTTCATCGACGCTGAGCACGCGCTCGACCCCGAGTACGCCAAGAAGCTCGGCGTCGACATCGACTCGCTGCTCGTCTCCCAGCCCGACACGGGTGAGCAGGCGCTCGAGATCGCCGACATGCTCGTGCGCTCGGGTTCCATCGACCTCATCGTGATCGACTCCGTCGCCGCGCTCGTACCCCGCGCCGAGATCGAGGGCGACATGGGTGACTCGCACGTCGGTCTGCAGGCCCGCCTCATGTCGCAGGCACTGCGCAAGCTGACCGGTGGCCTGAACCAGACGAACACGACGATGATCTTCATCAACCAGCTGCGCGAGAAGATCGGTGTGATGTTCGGCAGCCCCGAGACGACCGCCGGAGGTAAGGCCTTGAAGTTCTACGCCTCGGTCCGCCTCGACATCCGTCGCATCGAGACGCTGAAGGACGGCACGGAGGCCGTGGGTAACCGTACGCGCGTGAAGGTCGTCAAGAACAAGATGGCTCCGCCCTTCCGGCAGGCCGAGTTCGACATCCTGTACGGCGTGGGCATCTCGCGCGAGGGCTCGTTGATCGACTTCGGTGTCGAGCACGCCATCGTCAAGAAGGCCGGCGCCTGGTACACCTACGAGGGCGATCAGCTCGGTCAGGGCAAGGAGAACGCCCGGAACTTCCTGCTGAAGAACCCGGACATCGCCGCTGAGATCGAGCGCCGGATCCTCGGCAAGCTCGGTGTCGGCGCCGAGGGTGCCGCCACCAAGAAGGCTGCGGATGCCGCCGCAGCCGAGGTCGCTGCTGTCGAGGCCGCCGCGCTCGAGGCGGCGACCGGTGGAGCCCCGCAGCTCGCAGCCGCCGGCGCATCGAAGTCCGCCGCGAAGCGCAGCGCGTAGCGCGCGCCCCGAACAGCGAGGTCACCATGGTCGTCTCCTTCCCTCCCGCCGGTCCGGCCGACGAGTCGTCGGAGCGCTTGGCCCCCGTGACCTCGCTGTTCGGCGGTCGGCGTCAGGCGCCCGATGCAACGGCAGAACCCGACGGCTGGTTCGTCGGGCAGACCGACGAGGCTCCGCTCGTGGCCGCGCCCGTCGCGCGTCCCGTCGCTCCGTTGCGACGGACGTCCACCGAGCGCGTCGAGAGGGAGACCACCCCGCCGGGCGACATGTCGAGCGATGCCCCGGCGGCGACCAGCCCGACGACACCACCCGAGCCCGACCCGCGGACGCTCGCCTGGACCTCGGTCGTCGAGGCGCCGGAAGACGCCGACGACCGCGCCAAAGCCGATGAGGTCGAGGCTCCGGTCGATCCGGAGGTTCGGCTGGCCGAACTCGACCTGCTCGCGGTGCGACGACTCGCCCGCCGCGGGTGTTCCGAGTGGGAGATCGCGGAGCTCCTCCGCGGCCACGACGCCGCACCCGACGAGGTCGAGCACGTCCTCGCCGAGCTCCGCCGACGCGGCTATCTCGACGATGCCGAACTCGCACGCCAACTCGTCGAGAGCCTGCACACCCGCAAGGGGCAGTCCCGTGCGGTGATCGGCCGCGAACTCTCCTCGCGACGCATCGACGCCTCGATCGTCTCCGAGGCCCTCGAGGCCATCGACGACGACGACGAGCTCCGACGAGCGCTGGTGGTCGCCGAGAAGCGTGCCGGTCAACTGCGCTCCCTCGATCAGGCGACGGCCGAGCGACGTCTGTCGGCCTATCTCGCGAGACGCGGATACGGCTCGGCGATCATCCGTGAGGCGTGCTCGCGTGCCCTGTCGGGGTCGAAGCGTTCCGGCGTGAGTTTCCGCTGACCGGAGGCGTCTCGGGCCGCGCGTAGACTGCCGGTATGAGCAGCATCGTCGAGACGCCCACGGTCATCAGCGCCTCACCCGCCGCGATCGACGTGTCAGGTCGGCAGCGGAGTTATGAGGTCCGCACCTACGGGTGCCAGATGAACGTGCACGACTCAGAGCGGCTCAGCGGGTCGCTCGAGGCCGCCGGTTACGTCAAGGCGGACGGCGAGCAGGCCGACATCGTGGTCATCAACACCTGCGCGGTCCGCGAGAACGCCGACAACAAGCTGTACGGCAACCTCGGCCACCTGGCATCGATCAAGAAGCAGCGCAGCGGGATGCAGATCGCCGTCGGCGGTTGTCTGGCGCAGAAGGACAAGGAGGTCATCCTCCAGAAGGCCCCGTGGGTGGACGTCGTCTTCGGGACGCACAACATGGGCTCACTGCCGTCGTTGCTGGAGCGGGCCCGGCACAACGACGAGGCCCAGCTGGAGATCCTGGAGTCGCTCGACACCTTCCCCTCCACCCTCCCGACCAAACGCGATTCCAGCTACAGCGGTTGGGTCTCGATCTCCGTCGGGTGCAACAACACGTGCACCTTCTGCATCGTGCCGTCGCTCCGTGGCAAGGAGAAGGACCGTCGCCCGGGCGAGATCCTCGGTGAGCTGCGCGCGCTCGTCGAGGACGGCGCCATCGAGGTGACGCTGCTCGGGCAGAACGTGAACTCCTACGGCGTCGAGTTCGGGGATCGTCAGGCGTTCGGCAAGCTCCTGCGGGCGGCGGGCACGATCGAGGGCTTGGAGCGCGTCCGGTTCACCAGCCCGCACCCTGCTGCCTTCACCGACGACGTCATCGAAGCGATGGCCGAGACGCCGAATGTGATGCCGCAACTGCACATGCCGCTGCAATCGGGTTCCGACCGCATCCTCAAGGCGATGCGTCGCTCCTACCGGTCCGAGCGCTTCCTCGGGATCCTCGATCGGGTCCGTGCGCGGATTCCGCACGCGGCCATCTCGACCGACATCATCGTCGGGTTCCCCGGCGAGACGGAGGAGGACTTCCAGGAGACCCTCCGCGTGGTCGAGGCCGCACGGTTCGCCAGCGCCTTCACCTTCCAGTACTCGATCCGAGCGGGTACGCCGGCGGCCACGATGCCCGATCAGATCCCGAAGGCCGTCGTGCAGGAGCGGTACGAGCGCCTCATCGCGTTGCAGGACCGCATCAGTCTCGAGGAGAACCAGCGTCAGGTGGGCCGGCAGGTCGAGTTGCTCGTCGCGGTCGGGGAGGGGCGCAAGAACGACGCCACGCATCGACTGAGCGGGCGGGCCGAGGACTCGCGTCTTGTCCACTTCGAGGTGCCGGCGGGCTCCGAGGTGCCGCGACCGGGTGACGTCGTGACCGTGACGATCACCGAGGCCGCGTCGTTCCACCTCATCGCAGACGCACCCGGCGCTGAACCCCTGCGGGTCCGTCGGACGCGTGCCGGAGACGCCTGGGATCGAGCTCAGGCCGATTCCTGCGGTGTGCCGACGACGGCCGCTGCGGCGGAGCCAGGCCGCGTCTCGCTCGGCTTGCCTGGCCTGCGCATCGGGGCACCGACCGTCGGCGTGACCACGTCTCCCATCTACGACCCGAGCGACGGCGAACGTCGGTGACCGGCTTCCTCGCGGTCGTCGGAGCGACCGGGACGGGGAAGTCCGCACTGTCGCTCGAGCTGGCGACCGCTCTCCGCGAGGCGGGCCGTCCAGCCGAGATCGTCAACGCCGACGCCATGCAGTTCTATCGCGGCATGGACATCGGGACCGCGAAGCTGCCCATGGAGGAGCGGCGCGGCATCCCGCACCACCTCTTCGACGTCCTGGACGTCACGGAGGAGGCGTCCGTCGCCTGGTACCAGCCGACGGCCCGTGCGGTGATCGACGAGCTCACCGCGCGTGGGGTGACGCCGATCCTCGTCGGCGGTTCCGGGCTGTACGTCTCGAGCGTCATCCATGACTTCCGTTTCCCGCCGAGAGACCGCGCCCTGCGGGAGCGCCTGGAACGGGAACTCGAGGACGTCGGGCTCCCGGCGCTCGTCGAGCGGCTCCGCCTGGCCGATCCTGCGACCGCCGACCGCATCGATACGGCGAACGCCCGCCGGGTCGTGCGCGCACTCGAAGTGCACGGGTTGGCCGAGCGCGGCCACGGTGCAGCGCTTCCGGAACGCCCCGTCCCCTGGCGGCCGGTCGAGGTCATCGGGGTCTCGACGCCGCGAGAGGTCCTCGTCGAGCGCCTCGACCGGCGCGTCGAGATGATGTGGGACGCAGGACTCGTCGCGGAGACTGCCGAGCTGCTCGAGCATGGCCTCGAGCAGGGTGTCACCGCCGGCCGTGCGATCGGGTACGCCCAAGCGGTGGCGCAACTGCGGTCGGAGCTCACCGAAGCGGAGGCGATCGCCGAGACCCAGCGTCTGACGAGGCGGTACGCGCGCCGTCAGGTCAGCTGGTTCAAGCGCTATCCGGCGATCACCTGGGCGGAGGGCGGCAGCGCCGAGGCGAGTGAGCTGGCCCGCCGGGTGCGCCCGTAGACTGGTCGGATGGCGTCGACACTCTCCTTCACGAAGGGCCACGGCACGGGCAACGACTTCGTGCTCTTCTCCGATCCTGACGGCGAGGAGGCCCTCGATCCGGGCCAGATCGCGGCGCTCTGCGACCGGCATTTCGGGATCGGGGCCGACGGCGTCATCCGCGCCGTCCGTTCCGCGCACCTCGATGCCGGGGCGGCCGTGCTCGCTGAAGACCCTGCCGCGGAGTGGTTCATGGACTACCACAACGCCGACGGTTCGGTCGCGGAGATGTGTGGCAACGGCATCCGGGTGTTCCTCCACTACCTGCTCGAGAGCGGGCTCGTGGAGCTGGCCCCCGGTGAACAGCTCGCCATCGGAACCCGCGCCGGCGTCCGGATGGTCGGCTACGACCCGCTCGGCTACGTCGTCGACCTCGGCCGATGGAGCCTCGACGAGCGGGAGACGCTCGTCCGGGTGAAGGGGCTGCCCGTGGCCCGCCCGGGGATCGGGATCGACGTCGGCAACCCGCACATCGTCGTCGCGGTCGCCGACGCCGCCGAACTCGACGGAGCGGAACTGGACTACGTCCCGCAGCTCGACCCCGTACCGCCGCACGGTGCCAACGTCGAGCTGGTCGTCCCGGGTGAGCCGCTCATCGCCGACGGCGTGGCCCGGATCCGCATGCGCGTCCACGAGCGTGGGAGCGGCGAGACCCTGAGCTGTGGCACAGGGACGGCTGCCGCGGCGCTCGCGTTCCGCCACTGGGCGGGCGCGGCGGCTCCGAACGACTGGCGCGTCGAGGTGCCCGGCGGGGTGCTCGGGGTGCGCATGGTTCCCGGCGCAGACGGCGAGCACGTGGTGCTGGCCGGTCCGGCGACGCTCGTCTACTCCGGGACGATCACCCTGGCCTGAGCCGGTCAGGCCGAACGGATCTCCCGGCGCCGGGCGTGCAGGACGCGGAAGCCCTTGGCCATGGCCGCACGTCCGACGTGGAACGACGTCGGCAGCTGCTCCTGCAACCACTTCTGCAGCGAGTCCGAGCCGAGGTTCTTCTGTACGACGAGCCAGGCGTCACCCTCGTCCTCGAGCCGCGGCAACCAGTGCATCAGCATGCGGTGCAGTTCGTCCTTGCCGACGCGGATCGGCGGATTCGACCAGATGGTCGCGAAGCGGACCGTGTCGGGGACGTCGTCGGGGAGGACGGCACGGATGTTGACGAGTCCGAGGCGCTCCGCGTTGATCCGGGTCAGGTCGAGCGCGCGTTCGTTGACGTCGACCGCCCAGACGGTCGCGTCCGGCGACGCGAGCCCGAGCGACAGGGCGATCGGGCCCCAGCCGCAGCCGATGTCGAGGAGGTCGCCAGTCGGCGGGGGAGGAGGGGTGTTCGCGAGCAGCACCTGGGTGCCCTGATCGAGGTGACCCGGACTGAAGACGCCGCCCGCTGAGACCAGCGAACGGTCGACGCCGCCGAGGCGTGCGGTGATCGGTTTGAGCTGCAACTCGCTCGCGGGTTCGGCGGTGAAGTAGTGCTCGTTCGACATACAGGAACGGTACCGGACCAGGAGGAAGTAGGGTTAACGCGATGCCTAGACCACCGATGGACGCACCCCAGGACCACGCAGACGACACCGATGTCGATGTCGAGGCGGTGGTGGACGACGCCTCGGTCACCGATCCCGACGACGTCGTCGCACGCGTGCTCACGAGCGCCGCGTCCCGATCGAGCGCGTACACCCTGTTCGGCAGCGGTGCAGCGGCCCTGCAGACGGGCGATGCCTCAGGAGGCAGCTCCGACGACGGCGAACAGTACGACCGCGAGGACCGACAGGCCCTGCGTCGCGTCGCCGGGCTCTCGACCGAGCTCGAGGACGTCACCGAGGTCGAGTACCGGCAGCTCCGGCTGGAGAACGTCGTCATCATCGGCGTCTACCCGCAGGGTGCGCTGCACGACGCGGAGAACTCCCTGCGCGAACTGGCAGCGCTCGCGGAGACCGCCGGCGCCGTCGTCCTCGACGGGCTCCTGCAGCGCAAACCGCACCCGGACCCGAGCACGTATCTCGGTCGCGGCAAGGCCCAGGAACTGAAGTCCATCGTCCAGGCGCTCGGCGCCGACACGGTCATCGCCGACACGGAACTCGCACCCAGCCAGCGCCGCGCACTCGAGGACGCGGTCGGCGTGAAGGTCATCGACCGCACGGCGGTCATCCTCGACATCTTCAGTCAGCACGCGAAGAGCCGAGAGGGCAAGGCGCAGGTCGAGCTCGCCCAACTCGAGTACCTCCTGCCCCGCCTCCGCGGCTGGGGCGAGTCGATGAGCCGTCAGGCCGGTGGTCAGGTCGGTGGTGCCGGTGCCGGTATGGGGTCGAGGGGCCCCGGTGAGACGAAGATCGAACTGGACCGGCGCCGCATCCACACCCGGATGGCGAGACTGCGCAAGTCGATCACGGCGATGAAGCCGGCGCGCGAGGCCAAGCGGGCGAACCGCCGCCGCAACACGGTGCCGTCGGTTGCGATCGCCGGTTACACGAACGCCGGCAAGTCCAGCCTGCTGAACCGCATCACGAAGGCCGGCGTCCTGGTCGAGAACTCGCTCTTCGCGACGCTCGACGCGACGGTCCGACGCAACGTGACCTCCGACGGACGCGAGTACACCCTGGCCGACACGGTCGGCTTCGTGCGCAACCTGCCGCACCAGCTGGTCGAAGCCTTCCGCTCGACGCTCGAGGAGGTCGCCGACAGCGACGTCATCGTGCACGTCGTCGACGCCGCGCACCCCGACCCTGCCGGCCAGATCGCCACCGTGCGCGACGTCATCGGTGAGGTCGGAGCTCGGCACATCCCCGAGCTGGTCGTGTTCAACAAGGCCGACCTCGTGGACGACGGCCAGCTGCTCGTGCTCCGCGGTCTCGTCCCGGACGCCGTCTTCGTGTCGGCCCGCACCGGTCTCGGGATCGACGAGCTCATGGAGCGCATCGAGACACTGATCCCGTCGCCGAGCAACGAGGTCCACGTCATCGTGCCCTTCGACCGCGGAGACCTGGTCACGCTGCTGCACGAACGCGGCAAGGTGCTGACGACGGACTACGACGAGCGTGGCACGATCGTGCACGCCCTGGTCGGTGCCGAGCTCGCCGCCGCCCTCGCGCCGTTCGCCGAGGTCGTCCCGGCACCAGCCGTGGCCGGCTGACCCGACTCCTCACGCGCAGCGCGCGCGGACGGCATCCTTGAGCGCCTCCGCCGTGTCGGCGTCGAGCGGGAGGGTCATGACGGCCTCCGGGCCGTCGTCGATCCGCACGACGAGTGGGAAGAGAGTCCCCACCTTGTCCTCCGCCAGGGCGTGCGGGTCGCACCGGGTCGGCGCGACCCGGAGTTCGATGGACTGCGGACCGCTTGCGGCGTCGACGGTCAGGCTGAGTGGCCAGTCCTGGGGTGGGTCACCGCCGTCGTCCGTCGGCGCCGGTCGCAGCAGGACCGTCGAGCGCAGCGCGACGAGCTCCAAGCGACCCGGAGCGCCGGTCGGCACCGCCGTGATCGTCAGGACGGCGACCGTCGTGGCTCCGGCACCTTCGAGGCGGATCCCGGGAGTGGCGGCCACCTCGGCGATGCGCTGCACCGCCGACACCGTGCACGTCGAGGCACGGATCCGCTGCAGCGCGTTCGTCGGATCGGACAGGCCGGATGCGGTGAGGACGGCGCCGTCGTCGAGTCTGAGCTGGAGATCGACCTGCACGTCCTCGTCGCGTGCGTCGCAGTCGACCGGTGGCAGCTCGACGGCGAGATCCGTGGTCTGTCCAGCGCGGATCGTCGAGGATCGGTCCCGGACGGTCGGCGCGGTGAACGCCGACCCCGCCAGCTCGAGTCCGACGATCGTGATGTCGTTGCCTCCGCCGTTGCCGACCCGGACGATCGCGGCGTCGCTCGCATACTGGTCGCGGTTCTGGCGGAACTCGATCACGAGGTCCTCCGCTGCGGCTGCGCGTGTCGCCCGCGGCAGGGGCGAACCGGCGGTCGTGCACCCGGACACGGCGAGCACCACCGCCACGCAGGACCCGATGACGCGCGAGCCGAGTGCTCGGCGCTCGCCGCCCCGGTGCCTGGTGCCCACGGTCATGGCATCAGCGTAGGACCGGAGCGCCGCCAGGGGAATGTGTCGCAGGATGACGCTGTCGGACGGATGTCCGTCGCGAGGATGGTCGGGCGTTGCTATCGTCGTGCGCATCGTACCCGCCCTCACCGGCGGAATCGGAGCGACAGCCGAGCCCGGCACCCGCCCACGACACACCAGCGGAACCGCTGCGTGCTGCGTGGTCGCCGGCTCTCGATCCGCTGCCACCGAGACGAGACCTCATGATCACGACGGAGCCCGCCTGTCCCGGGCGCACCCCCTTCTCGTTCGAGCTGTACCCGCCCAAGACGCTCGACGGCGGCGTCGCGCTCGCACGGACGGTCGAGCACCTGGTCGCCGCCGGCCCGGAGTTCATCTCGGTCACCTTCGGCGCCGGTGGTTCCTCGCGAACGGCGAGCCTGGACGTGCTGCGGAGCATCCGGACGGCGACCTCGGTGGACCCGATGGCCCACCTCACCTGCGTCGGGTCGACGCACGCCCAGGCCAGCCGACTCATCAAGGACTTCCTCGATGCCGGGGTGCACAGTTTCCTCGCGCTCCGCGGCGACCCGCCTGCCGGAGCCGTCGAGGGCGACGCCTTCCTCGGTGATCTGGGGAGTGCCGCGGAACTCGTGCAGCTCATCGGCCGGGTCAGTGCCGAGCACGAGCCCTACGCCGAGGGGTCGCTGGTCGGCCTCCCGGGCGCGGTGCAGCTCGGGCGACGCCATCGGCCGCGGATCGCGGTCGCCGCGTTCCCCAACGGACACCCGCGCTCGCGGTCGACGACGCAGGACCTCGACACCCTGTTGGCCAAGCAGGCGGCTGGGGCGACGCTCGCCATCACCCAGCTCTTCTTCCACGCCGACGACTACCTCGCCTTCGTCGAACGCGCGAGACGTCACGGCGTCACCATGCCCATCCTGCCGGGCGTGATGCCGATCACGAGTCCGGCGCGGTTGCGTCGGGTGCTCGAGCTCAGCGGCGAGGCGCTCCCGAGCGACCTGGCCATCGCGCTCGAGGTCGAACCGGACGAAGCGGGACGGATCGACATCGGCACCGACTACTCCGCGAGGCTCATCCGCGACGTCGTCGCGGGCGGCGCGCCGGGCGTCCACCTCTACGCCTTCAACCAGCATCGGACGGTGCTCGACGTGTTGTACCGTGCCGGCATCCCCGTGCCAGGCGACCGACCGGTCCGTCATCCCATCCCCGATCCACTCACCAGCAAGGACGCACGATGAACCCCACCTCCGCATTCCCCACCGGCACCATCCTCGGCTACCCGCGCATCGGGCCGAACCGGGAGTTGAAGCGCGCCGTCGAGTCCTTCTGGGCCGGCCGGATCGAAGCCGAGGCGCTCGAGCGGACGGCCGCCGAGCTGCGCGCCGCCACGCGTGCCAGCCTCGCGGGGCTCGGCCTCGACCCGACGAACGCCGCGATCCCCGAGAGCTTCTCGTTCTACGACCAGGTCTTGGACGCCGCGCTCACCGTCGGTGCCGTCCCGGAGCGCTTCTCGTCGCTCGTCGGGGCCGACGGTCGGGTCGACCTCGCCGGGGCGTTCACGATCGCTCGTGGCGCCGGCGACCTCGCGCCGCTCGAGATGACGAAGTGGTTCGACTCGAACTACCACTACCTCGTCCCGGAGATCGGCGAGTCGACGCCGTTCGCGCTCTCCGACGACCGGGTGGTCGAGCAGTTCCGCGAGGGCCTCGCCGAGGGGTACGTGACGCGGCCGGTCATCGTGGGCCCCGTGACGTTCCTGCTGCTGTCCAAGGCGGCCGAGGGGGCCTCAGCGGGATTCGCCCCGATCGATCGACTGGAGGCATTGCTGCCCGTCTACGCGGAACTCCTCCAGCGCCTCGCCGCTGCCGGCGCGCCCTGGGTGCAGCTCGACGAACCCGCACTGGTGTCGGAGACGTTCGACGTGCCGAGGTCGACGGTCCTCGCGGCGCTCGAACGATCGACGAGCGTCCTGTCCGCCGTGTCGGACCGCCCGGCGATCTTCGTCGCGGCTCCCTACGGTGCCTTGGGCGACGCCCTCCCGGTGCTCGCCGACTCGGGGGTCGAGGCCGTCGGTGTCGACCTCGTCCGAGGAGGCCTGCCGGACTCGTCACCCGGACTCGCCACGAAGACCGTCGTCGCGGGAGTGATCGACGGCCACAACGTGTGGCGCGGCGACCTGGCAGCCGCGGCCGATCTCCTGGAGCGCGCGGCGGAGCGCTTCCCGCAGCTCGCGGTGTCCACCTCGACCTCCCTCCTGCACGTCCCGCACGACGTGTCGGTGGAGACGAAGCTCGCCCCTCGTCTCCGGAGCTGGCTCGCCTTCGCCGACCAGAAGGTGGATCAGATCGCGGTCCTCGCACGCGGTCTCACCCAAGGGCGCGCAGCGATCGCGACCGAGCTCACCGCAGCGTCGGCCGCGCTCGACGATCGGCTGGCCGCGCCCGGGGTCATCGATGCCACCATCCGCGCACGGACGGCAGCGCTCGCACCAGCGGACTTCACCCGAGACGACTACCAGGAGCGCGCCACGGCGCAGGAGCAGGCGCTCGGCCTGCCGTTCCTCCCGACGACGACGATCGGCTCCTTCCCGCAGACCGGCGACATCCGTCGCGCCCGCGCGCAGCGGGTCGCCGGGACGCTCGACGAGGAGGCCTACGTCGCGACGATGCGCGCGGAGATCGGGCGCGTCGTGGCGCTGCAGGAGGATCTGGGGATCGACGTCGTCGTCCACGGTGAGCCCGAGCGCAACGACATGGTCCAGTACTTCGCCGAGCACCTCGACGGGTTCGCCGTGACGGAGCACGGGTGGGTGCAGTCCTACGGTTCGCGATGCACCCGTCCGTCGATCCTGTGGGGTGACGTTTCGCGGCCGGCGCCGATCACGGTCGAGTGGTCGGCCTACACGCAGTCGTTGACCACCAAGCCGGTGAAGGGCATGCTCACGGGCCCGGTGACGATCCTCGCCTGGTCGTTCGTGCGCGACGACCA
The DNA here is from genome assembly GCF_001650455.1 of Plantibacter sp. H53. Lineage (NCBI taxonomy): Bacteria > Bacillati > Actinomycetota > Actinomycetes > Micrococcales > Microbacteriaceae > Plantibacter > Plantibacter sp. H53. Next base: position 37,054 of record NZ_LWCT01000005.1, on the reverse strand, counting down.
ACCGCTCGCCGAGACGGCGAACCAGGTTGCCCTCGCCCTGCGTGACGAGATCGCCGACCTGGAGCGGGCCGGCATCCGCATCATCCAGGTCGACGAACCCGCACTCCGCGAGCTGCTCCCGCTCCGGCGGGCCGACCAGGGGCGGTACCTCGACTGGTCGGTGGGCTCCTTCCGGCTGGCGACCGCGGGCGTGCGCGTCGAGACCCAGATCCACACCCACCTCTGCTACTCGGAGTTCGGGGTGGTGATCGACGCGATCCGACGACTGGACGCCGACGTGACGAGCATCGAGGCGGCTCGGTCGCGGATGGAGGTCGTGTCCGACATCCGGGCGAGTGGTTTCGACCACGGCATCGGCCCGGGCGTCTACGACATCCACTCGCCTCGGGTGCCGAGCGTCGCGGAGGTGACCGCATTGCTCGAGATCGCGCTGGAGGGGATCCCACAGCGCCAGGTCTGGGTGAACCCGGACTGCGGGCTCAAGACGCGAGGCTACGAGGAGACGGTCGCCTCCCTCGCCAACATCGTCGAGGCCACGCATGTGGTCCGCGCACAGGTCGGTGCGACCGGCTGACGTCGTCGGTCCGGCACGGACGAGGGCCGGCACGATCCACGGATCGTCCCGGCCCTCGTCGGTGTCGCGGAGTGGTCCGGTCGGTCAGACCGTCCGGAGCACGGCGACGACCTTGCCGAGGACCTCGGCGTGGTCGCCGAGGATCGGTTCGAAGGCCGAGTTCCGGGGGAGCAGCCAGGTGTGGCCGTCGCGCTGGCGGAACACCTTCACGGTCGCCTCCTCGTCGAGCATGGCCGCGACGATCTCGCCGTTCTCGGCGGTCTTCTGCTCGCGGATGACGACCCAGTCGCCGTCGCAGATCGCGGCGTCGACCATCGAGTCGCCGACGACCTTCAGCATGAACAGACTGCCCTTGCCGACCAGCTGACGCGGCAGGGGGAAGATCTCCTCGACCTGCTGCTCGGCCGTGATCGGGATGCCGGCGGCGATGCGACCGACGAGCGGGACCATGGCTGCGTCGCCGACCGGGGGAGCGGAGTCGGGGTCGCTGCCCTCGACGGCGCTCGGCAGGTCGATGAGCACCTCGATGGCGCGGGGACGGTTGGGATCGCGTCGGAGGTATCCGCTGAGTTCGAGCTGTCCGAGTTGGTGCGTGACACTCGACAGGGAGGCGAGCCCGACGGCGTCGCCGATCTCGCGCATGCTCGGCGGATAGCCACGCTGCGAGACCGAGCGCTGGATGACGTCGAGGATCGCCAGCTGCTTGTCGCTCAGGCTCTTCCGTCGCCGGGTGCCGCCGATCTGGCGCTCCCGGGCTCCGTCGCCCGTCGTGTTCGCTGCCATCTTCGCTCCTGCCCTGATCGGCTGTCGGTGACCGATGTCGGTGGGTGGTGGTGTACTGCTTCCAACACTCGAAACTGTATCCGCACCGGCTCGTCCAGACAAACATCTGTTCGAGCGTGTCGCCGATCCCGCGCGTCTCAGGTACGAAGACAGGGTTGAGTATTCGAACAATCGAAGATATATTCGGAACACAGGTTCGTATCCGACACTCCTGGCCGAGTGTCGGGTACGAGTCCTCATCACACGATGAGCACACTCTTGGAGGGTTGACATGAGCGCAGCACTGATCGGGTCCCACCGGGCGCTTCCCGCACGGACGGCGCAGACACCGACGTCAGACGCACCGTCTACACGCCGACTCCGCCTGACGAAGCGCGGTCGTGTCGTCTTCACCACGCTCGCCGCCATCCCGCTGGTCATCGGCGTCGCGGTCGTCGGACTCTCCGCAGGCGGTGCCGCGGCCAACACGGCGGCGGCGGGAGCCACGTTCACGTACATCACGGTCGACCCGGGCGAGTCGCTCTGGCAGCTGGCCGAGTCCATCGCACCCGACGCCGACCCGCGCGACGTCATCGCCGAGATCATGAACCTCAACCAGCTCAGCACCGCCGGTGTCGAGCCGGGGCAGCGCCTGGCGATCCCGCAGCGGTACGCGGCCGAGTAGGCCGACAATCGGCGGGTCACTCCGCGCTGGTTCTCAGCTATCGTCGATGACGCGGTGCAACGACGCCCGCAGCATCGTCGGAGGCAAGCATGAGTACAGACGATCGGAGCCGCTCGCTGCTCCGGAAGAAGCCGATCGCGGAGATCGAGGATGAGACCTCCGGCTCGAAGCTGTTCAAGAGTCTCGGTCTCTGGCAACTCACGGCCATCGGGGTCGGTGGCATCATCGGGGTGGGGATCTTCTCCCTCGCCGGACTCGTCGCTCATGGGAGCGAGACCTCGCCCGCTGTCGGGCCGGCGGTCCTCTTCTCCTTCCTGATCGCCGGTCTCGCCTCCGCGGCCGCGGCGTTGTCGTACGCGGAGTTCGCCGGCATGATCCCGAGAGCGGGGTCCGCCTACACCTACGGGTATGTGGCGCTCGGCGAGATCATCGGCTGGTTCATCGGCTGGGACCTGTTGCTCGAGTACATCGCGATCGTCGCGGTGGTCGCGATCGGGATCTCCGGCTACTTCGACGCCTTCCTGTCCGGCATCGGCATCCACATGCCGGACTGGATGACCTCGACCGCCGACGAGGGGAAGGGCGGCCTCGTCAACCTCCCCGCCATCTTCGTCTGTCTCCTCGTGACCTTCATCCTGAGCCGCGGGACGAAGGCCTTCGGTCGATTCGAGCTCGTCGCGGTCGGGATCAAGGTCCTGCTCATCCTGTTCATCATCGGCCTCGGTGTCTTCTACATCGACGGACAGAACTACGATCCGTTCCTCCCGAGCGGTTTCGGGCCGGTGTTCGCCGGTGCCGCGACGGTCTTCTTCGCGGTCTTCGGATACGACGCGATGAGCACGGCCGCCGAGGAGGCGAAGGACGGCAAGAAGCACATGCCGAAGGCGATCATCCTCTCCCTCATCATCGCGATGCTCCTGTACGTCGCGGCCACCCTCGTCCTGACCGGCATGCAGAACTACACCGACATCGACCCCACGGCCGGGTTCGCATCGGCGTTCCAGAGCGTCGGTCTGCCCGTGGTCGCGACGATCATCTCCGTCTTCGCCGTCCTGTCGATCCTCACCGTGATGCTGACGTTCCTGTTGGGCGTCACCCGCGTGTGGTTCTCGATGAGTCGCGACGGTCTCCTGCCGCGATGGTTCTCGCGCACGGACCGGCGAGGCGTGCCGCAGCGGGTGACCTGGATCGCCGGCGGCGCGGCAGCCGTCTTCGCCGGTGTGTTCCCGATCAAGCAGGTCGCCGACCTCACGAACATCGGCATCCTGGCCGCCTTCATCGTGGTCTGCGTGTCGGTGATCGTGTTCCGGTACACGAAGCCGGATGAGCCCCGCTCCTTCCGGTTGCCGTTGATGCCGTTCGTCCCGGCGTTCGGCGTCCTGGCGTCCGGCTTCCTGATCCTGCAGCTGCACTGGGAGACCTGGCTACGGTTCGGGGTCTGGCTCGTGATCGGTCTCATCGTCTACTTCGCCTACGGGCGACGCCACTCGCTGTTGAACCCGGCGAGCCCCCGCCACGAGGTCCTTCGTCGGGAGCGCCAGGCGGAGTGAGCGCGCCGGTCGGAGTGGCTAGCATTGTGGGGTGACCGCTCTCGACGACCTCCCCATCCGCGACGACCTCCGAGGACAGCGCCCGTACGGCGCTCCCCAGGCCCTGGTGCCGGTGGCGCTCAACGTCAACGAGAACACGCACCCCATCCCTGAAGCGGTCGCGCACGACATCGTCGCCTCGCTCGCGTCGGCGGTCCTCACAGTGAACCGGTACCCCGATCGCGAGTTCACGGAACTCCGGGAGGCGCTGGCGGGATACCTGGGCCACGGGGTGACCCCGGAGCAGATCTGGGCGGGGAACGGCTCGAACGAAGTGCTGCAGCACATCCTGCAGGCCTTCGGCGGTCCCGGGCGATCGCTCCTCGGGTTCACGCCGACGTACTCGATGTATCCGCTCCTGGCCGCCGGCGTCGGCACCAGGTGGATCCCCGCGACGCGTGACGCCGAGTTCGAGCTCTCGCCCGAGACCGCCGCGCGTCAGGTGGCCGAGGCGGATCCCGACCTCGTGTTCCTCTGCTCGCCGAACAACCCCACCGGGACACCGTTATCGCTCGAGACCGTCACCGCGGTGTACGAGGCGTCGCGGGGCATGGTGATCGTCGACGAAGCGTACGCGGAGTTCGCACCCGACGACGAGGCGAGCGCGCTCACCCTGCTGGAGGGGCGTCCGCGCCTGATCGTCTCCAGGACGATGAGCAAGGCCTTCGCCTTCGCCGGGGTCCGCCTCGGGTACCTCGCCGCCGACCCCGCGGTCGTCGACGCGCTGAGACTCGTCCGGCTCCCGTATCACCTGAGCGCCCTGACGCAGGCGGCCGCGACCGCCGCACTGCGGCACGCCGACGAGATGCTGGCGATGGTCGACGACATCCGGACCCAGCGCGATCGTCTCGTCGTCGAGCTCGCGCGTCTCGGCTACGACCCGAAGCGGAGCGGATCCAACTTCGTCCTGTTCGGCTGCGTCGCCGATCCGCACGCGGCGTTCGAGGCGCTCTTCGCGCGGGGGATCCTCATCCGCGACGTCGGCATCCCGAACCACCTGCGGGTCACCGCGGGCACCGAAGCGGAGACGACCGCGTTCCTCGAAGCCCTGGCGGCGATCAGCCCCGCCTGACCACGCCATCGGCGGGCGGAGGTGGCGCGCCGCTCACGGCAGGCGGGAGATGGCCTCCTCGGCCGCGACCCACGGCAGCATGGCGCACTTGACACGCGCGATGTAGCGCGAGACGCCACTGAACGCCGCGGCGTCTCCGAACCGTTCCTCGTCGAACTCGAGCGTGCCCCGCGAACGGATCACCGTGCGGAACTCGTCGATCAGAGCCTCGAGCTCGGCCGGGGTGAGGCCTGCCGCGAGGTCGCTCAAGCAGGAACTCGACGCCTGCGAGATCGAGCAGCCGTGCCCCTCCCAGGCGATCGGTGCGAGACGACCGTCGGGCCCGGGATGGAGCTGCAGGGTGACCTCGTCGCCGCAGGTGGGGTTGAGCTGATGCGACTCGGCGGCGGGCGCCTCCCGCAACCCGAAGCCGTGGCGCTGGCGGGCGTGGTCGAGGATGAGCTCCTGGTAGAGGCTCTCCAAGCCGCTCACCGGGACACCCCGAAGAACGGACCGACGAGGGTGGCCGCCTCGAGGAAGGCGTCGATCTCGGCCTCCGTCGTGTAGAGGTAGCTGCTGGCGCGGGTGGACGCGGTGAGCCCCAATCGGCGGTGGAGTGGTTGTGCGCAATGGTGACCGACGCGGACCGCGATGCCGCGATCGTCGAAGAACTGACCGACGTCGTGAGCGTGCACACCGGCGAGGTCGAAGCTCGCCAGCCCGGCGCGAGGTGTCCCGGGCGGCGGGCCGATGAGCGTGACGCCGGGGGTGGCGGCGAGTCCGGCCGCCAGTCGCTGCCCGTAGGCCGTCTCGGTGGCGTGGACACGGTCCATGCCGACCGTTTGCAGGAAACGGACGGCGCTCGCGAGGGCGATCGCCTGCGACACCGGCTGGGTCCCGGCCTCGAACCGTTGTGGGGCCGGCAGGAACTCCGCGCCCTCGAGCGTGACGGTCGTGATCATCGACCCGCCGGTGAGGAAGGGGGGAAGGGGGTCGAGCAACCGGCGGCGACCCCACAGGGCCCCGATGCCGTTCGGACCGAGCATCTTGTGACCGGAGAACACGAGGAAGTCGACGCCGAGGGACGCGACGTCGACGGGCAGGTGCGGCACGGACTGGCAGGCGTCGAGCACGGTCAATGCGCCGACGCGCTCGGCGAGGGCGACGAGCTCGGAGACCGGCGCGATCGCCCCGGTGACGTTGGACACGTGCGCGAAGGCGATGATTCGCGTGCGTTCGCCGATGATGTCGTCCACGGCGTCCAAGCGCAGCACGCCGTGGTCGTCGACCGGGAGGTGACGGAGGGTCGCACCGGTGCGCGCGGCGAGTTGCTGCCAGGGGATGAGGTTCGCGTGGTGTTCGAGTTCCGTGACGACGATCTCGTCGCCTGGACCGAGTCGGAACCGCTCGGCGGCAGCACCGCCGAGACCGGCGCTCGCGTTCCCGATGGCCCCGGCGATGAGGTTGAGGGCCGCGGTCGCGCCGGAGGTCCAGACGAGTTCCCGCTCGTCGGCACCGATGAACGCGGCGACGGTCGCGCGAGCGTCCTCGAAGAGCTCCGTCGCCTCGGCGGCCAGGAGGTGGGCTCCACGGTGGACGGCGGCGTTCCGATGCGTCGCGTAGTCGTGCTCCGCGTCGATGACCTCGATCGGACGTTGCGAGGTGGCGCCGGAGTCCAGATAGACGAGCGGGTGTCCGTTCATCTCCCGGGCGAGGATCGGGAACCGTTCACGGAGAGCGGCGATCTCCGCCTGGTCGAGTGGGACGGCCGGGGCGATGCTGGGTGTGGAAGTCATGACCTCTCAACGATAGGCGTCGGCAGAGCCCGGTGCAGCCGGATGACGCGACGATCCACACCTGTCGACACACGGCGTGCAGCTTCGGTGCGCTCGATACACTGGATCCCATGACCACCCAGCAGCGCACGGCCCGGATCCAGCGCGCGACGAGCGAATCCAGCATCGAGCTGGAACTGGACCTCGACGGCACCGGCACGAGCAGCATCGAGACCTCCGTCCCGTTCTACGACCACCTGCTCACGGCCTTCGCGAAGCACTCGCTGACCGACCTGACCGTCCGGGCGACGGGCGATGTCGACATCGACGTCCACCACACGGTCGAGGACGTCGGGATCGTCCTGGGCCAGGCGATCCGTCAGGCGCTCGGCGACAAGGCCGGCATCTCCCGGTACGGCGACGCACTGGTCCCGCTCGACGAGGCCCTCGTGCAGGCCGTCGTCGACATCTCCGGTCGTCCGTACCTCGTGCACGGCGGGGAACCGGCCGGATTCGAGTTCCACCTGATCGGTGGGCACTTCACGGGTTCGATGGTGCGTCACGTCTTCGAGGCGATCACCTTCAACGCGGGCCTCACCGTGCACGTGAACGTCCTCGGCGGACGCGATCCGCACCACATCGCCGAAGCGGAGTTCAAGGCGTTCGCGCGGGCCTTCCGGCAGGCGAAGGCGTTCGACCCGCTGGTCCAGGGCATCCCGTCGACGAAGGGCGCGTTGTGAGTGCACGCCCGTCGGTGGTCGTCCTCGACTACGGCTCCGGCAACGTGCACTCCGCCGTCAAGGCTCTCGAGCTCGCCGGCGCAGACGTCGTGCTGACGGGCGACCGTCAGGCGGCCCAGGCCGCCGACGGTCTCGTCGTGCCAGGGGTCGGTGCCTTCGACGCGGTGATCGGCGCACTCCGTTCCTCCCACGGCGACGAGGTCATCGACCGCCGTCTCGCGGGAGGGCGTCCGGTCCTCGGCATCTGCGTGGGGATGCAGGTCATGTTCGAGCGTGGCGTGGAGCGCGGGTCCGAGGCCGACGGTCTGGGGGAGTGGCCCGGTGCGGTCACGGAACTCGAAGCGCCCGTCCTGCCGCACATGGGCTGGAACACGGTGTCGCCGGACGCGGGGTCCATGCTCTTCGACGGCCTCGCCGACGAGCGCTTCTACTTCGTCCACTCCTATGCCGCACAGCAGTGGACCCTCGAGGTCATGCCGCCGTTCCCCGAGCCGCGCCTCACCTGGGCGACGCACGGCGTGCCGTTCCTCGCAGCCGTCGAGAACGGTCCGCTGTCGGCGACGCAGTTCCACCCGGAGAAGTCCGGCGACGCCGGTATCCGCCTGCTGTCCAACTGGCTCGGCACCCTGTAGCCGACTAGGATCAGGTGCTTGTGCCGCGAGGCATGCTGTGCGCCGGGAACCGAGGGGCTCGCAGCTCCCGAAGAGACGGTGGATCATGAACGAGTTCAACACGACGGCCGGACTGACGCTGCTCCCCGCGATCGACATCGTGGACGGCAAGGCCGTCCGGTTGACGCGCGGCGAGGCCGGTTCGGAGACGAACTACGGTGAGCCCGTCGACGCAGCCCTGGACTGGGCCCGTCAGGGAGCGGAGTGGATCCACCTCGTCGACCTCGACGCCGCGTTCGGTCGTGGCGACAACCGGTCGATCATCCGCAAGGTCATCTCGAAGGCGCGCGGCGTCAACATCGAGCTGTCGGGCGGCATCCGCGACGACGCCTCCCTCGAGCAGGCGCTCGAGACGGGCGTTGCGCGCGTCAACCTCGGGACCGCGGCGCTCGAGAACCCCGAGTGGGCCGCGAGCGTCATCGCCCAGTACGGCGAGGCGATCGCGGTCGGCCTCGACGTCCGTGGCACGACGCTCGCCGCTCGCGGCTGGACCCAGGACGCCGGCGACCTGTGGACGGTCCTCGACCGCCTCGAGGAGGCGGGCTGTGCACGCTACGTCGTGACGGACGTCACGAAGGACGGCACGATGCAGGGGCCGAACATCGACCTGCTCCGACAGGTGCTCGAGCGCACGGAGCGGCCGGTGGTGGCCTCCGGCGGCATCTCGAGCCTCGACGACCTGGTCGCGCTGCGCGAGTTGGTCCCCCTGGGGCTCGAGGGCGCCATCATCGGGAAGGCGCTCTACAACGGCGCGTTCACCCTGGCCGAGGCGCTGGATGTCTCGGGCCGCTGACGGATACTCGGCGCCCGACCGGCACGGTCCCTCAGGCGGGCATGCCCACCCGGCAGCAGGTGGTGCCGACTCGGCCGGCCAGCCCTGGGCGGGTCGGAGCTTCCAGCCGAACGCGAGTTCCGGTGACGACGGCAGTGCGCCCGAGCGGCTGATCGAGTCCCTGCGACGCTTCCGGGCCGGCGAGGTCGGCGAGGCCGAGGTCGTCGACGCGTTCCGGGACTCCCGCCTGCTCATCCCGCTCGTGGCCCACCTGGGTGAGGCCGGCGAGAACGAGCAGGGTCAGCTGGTCGACAAGTCGCAGGAGCTCTCCATCGTGACCGTGACGGGTCCGGACGGCCGCACCGTGCTCCCGGTCTTCAGCTCGGTGCAGGCGATGTCCGCGTGGAACCGGACGGCGAGGCCGATCCCTGCCGACGGCGTCCGGGTCGCCCTGGCGGCCGCGAGCGAGCAGACGGACGTCGTGGTCCTCGATCCGACGTCGAGCACCGAGTTCGCCGTACGCCGCCCCGCGCTGTGGGCGATCGCGCAGTCGCAGCCGTGGACGCCCAGCTTCGCGGACGCGCTGGTGCGCGACGCGTTCGAGCGGTCGATCGAGCAGGAGCTCGCCGTCGTGAGTGTGCGCCTGCGAGCCGGAGACCCGGAGGCGAAGCTCGCCGGGTCCGAGCTCGTGGTCGAGCTCGGCCTGCTGCAGGGGCTGACCCAGCAGGAGCTCGACGCGGTGCTGGCGCGGCTCGCTCAGCGCTGGGCCGCGGACGAGGTCATTGCGACGCGCGTCGACTCGCTCGCGGTGTCGCTCCGCCCCGCCGACTGATCGGCCAGGGGGAGCGCCGCGCTGCGATCAGGTGACCGGGCCGGTCCACTTCTCGCCGGGACCCTTGCCGATGGGATCCTGGATGGTGGACGCCTCCCGGAAGGCGAGCTGCAGGGATCGCAGGCCGTCGCGCAGCGAGCGGGCGTGCATGTCGCTGATCTCCGGGGCTCCCGCGGTGATGAGCCCGGCGAGGGCGTTGATGAGCTTGCGGGCCTCGTCGAGGTCCGTCTGGGCGTCGGGGGCGTCCGCAAGGCCGCACTTGACCGCTGCAGCGCTCATGAGATGCACGGCGGCGGTGGTGATGACCTCGACGGCGGGGACGTCGGCGATGTCCCGGGTGGCCTGATCGGCCCCTCCCGACTCGTCGTCGTGGTCGTACGGGCTGGTGGTGTTGTTCACGTGGATCCTCTGTTAGACTCGTGCGGTGCTCCGAGACATGTCTCGGTACGAAAGAGGAGATTCTCCCACCCGCGCTTGACCGCTTCACAAGGTTACCGGGTTGTCACGCTCCGCCTGTCGCTTCACCGCTTCGGGTAGCAGGGCGTGGTGCCTTCCGACAGGTGTTCTGAACACCGACGGAGGGTACGGGTGTGTGGTGAACCGATTTCGTCGCGTCGCAGGTATCGGACCTGGTCGCGTGGCATCCCACCCAGTCAGAGGAGCTCCGCATCAGCGATCCCCGTACCAATGACCGTATCCGCGTCCCGGAGGTCCGACTCGTCGGTCCCGGCGGAGAACAGGTCGGCGTCGTCAAAATCGAGGTCGCCCTTCGCCTCGCGCAGGAAGCGGATCTCGACCTCGTCGAGGTCGCACCCAACTCCAAGCCGCCCGTCGCGAAGATCATGGACTACGGCAAGTTCAAGTACGAGGCTGCGCAGAAGGCCAAAGAGGCCCGGCGCAACCAGGCGAACACGATCCTCAAAGAGGTCCGGTTCCGCCTCAAGATCGACCAGCACGACTACGAGACCAAGCGCAAGCGCGCCGAGGGCTTCCTCAAGGCCGGTGACAAGGTGAAAGCCATGATCCAGTTCCGCGGCCGCGAGCAGTCCCGCCCAGAGCAGGGCGTCCGCCTGCTCCAGAAGTTCGCCGAGGACGTGTCCGAGTGGGGCACCGTCGAGTCCACCCCCATGGTCGACGGTCGCAACATGGTGATGGTCGTCGGTCCACTCAAGAACAAGTCCGAGGCGAAAGCCGAAGCCAACGCACAACGTGCGGCATCCAAGGCACGTCCGGCTGAAGCCGACGAAGCCGACGAGGCTGCTCCGGTGGAGTCATCCACCGACGAGAACCGATAAGAAACGAGGAATCCCATGCCGAAGCAGAAGACCCACTCCGGGGCCAAGAAGCGATTCAAGGTCACCGGAAGCGGCAAGCTGATGAAGCAGCAGGCCGGTATGCGACACAACCTGGAGAGCAAGTCCAGCCGTCGCACCCGTCGCCTGAACCAGGACCAGGTGCTGGCGCCCGCCGACGCCAAGGTCATGAAGAAGCTGCTCGGTCGCTAGACCGTTTACCCGTAAGGAACTAGGAACATGGCAAGAGTCAAAAGGGCGGTCAACGCTCACAAGAAGCGTCGCGTCATCCTCGAGCGCGCCGCCGGTTACCGCGGTCAGCGTTCGCGTCTGTACCGCAAGGCCAAGGAGCAGGTCACTCACTCCCTCGTCTACTCGTACCGCGACCGTCGTGCGCGCAAGGGTGACTTCCGTCGCCTCTGGATCCAGCGCATCAACGCGGCTTCGCGTGCCAACGGCATGACGTACAACCGCTTCATCCAGGGTCTCGGCCTCGCCGGGATCGAGGTCGACCGCCGTATCCTCGCGGACCTCGCGGTGCACGAGCCCGCCACCTTCGCGGCCCTCGTCGCGTCGGCCAAGGCCGCGCTGCCCGCCGACACCTCGGCGCCCAAGGTCTCCGCCTAGTCGGAAGCCCTGCGTCCGACCGGACGACGTGTTCGAACGGCCCGATCCCACCGGGGATCGGGCCGTTTCGTCTGTCCGGAGTGCGACCCATAGGATGGGTGCGTGCTTGACAATCCGCGGTCACCGCGCGTCCGTTCCGTCGCCAAACTCGCCAAGCGTCCGGCGAGACAGGAGACCGGCCTGTTCCTCCTCGAAGGACCACAGGCGGTGTCGGAGGCCCTGCAGTTCCGGCCCGACCTGATCCTCGAGCTGTACGCGACGCCGACGGCCCTCGAGCGCTACACCGACATCGGGGCCGCGGCCACCGATGCGGGACTCGAGGTCGAGTTCGTCACCGAGCAGGTGCTCGAGTCGATGGCCGACACCGTCACCCCGCAGGGGTTCATCGCGGTCGCGCAGCAGTTCCCGACCTCCATCAAGGACATCTTCGCCGGGGAGCCGCAGCTGGTCGTCATCCTGGAGGAGGTCCGGGATCCGGGCAACCTCGGGACGATCATCCGAGCCGCCGACGCCGCCGGAGCGGACGCCGTCGTCCTGAGCGGACGGACCGTGGACCTCTACAACCCGAAGGTCGTGCGCTCCACGACCGGCTCGCTCTTCCACCTGCCCGTCGCGGTCGGTGTCGAGCTGCCCGCCGTGCTGGAACGGGCCCGTGCGGCGGGACTGCAGACGCTCGCGGCCGACATCAAGGGCGAGGACCTCCTCGTGGCCCGGTCGGAAGGCGTGCTCGCGAAGCCGACGGCATGGGTGTTCGGCAACGAGGCCAGGGGACTCACCGACGAGCACCTCGAGCTCGTCGACCGTGCGGTTACGGTACCGATCTACGGCCGTGCCGAGAGCATGAACCTGGCCACCGCGGCGTCGGTGTGCGTCTTCGAGAGCGCGTTCGCTCAGCACGCCTGAGCGCCTGAGGCGTCGACCGACGAGGTTACGAAACGGTAACCGTAGCGCTTCCGTCATGCGCACGAAACACACGGTCACCTAGTTTGGGTTACATGGAGCCAACAGTGTCCCCGAACTCCGGCCCGACGGAACCCGATGCAGCAGCCTCGCATGGTGCCGCCGGCGCATACGAGACCACGAGCAACCCGATCCAGGCAGGGCGCGGCGAGCCCCTCGTCGTCATGGAGAACGTCGAGAAGCACTACGGCGAGTTCCACGCCCTGAAGGACATCAACCTCACCGTCAACAAGGGCGAGGTCGTCGTCGTGATCGGACCGTCCGGGTCCGGCAAGTCGACCCTCTGCCGGACGATCAACCGGCTCGAGACGATCAGCTCGGGGGAGATCCGGATCGACGGCAAGAAGCTGCCGGAGGAGGGCAAGCAGCTCGCCGAGCTGCGCGCCGACGTCGGCATGGTGTTCCAGTCGTTCAACCTGTTCGCGCACAAGACGATTCGCGAGAACGTCACCCTCGGCCCGATCAAGGTGCGCAAGCAGAAGAAGCGCGACGCCGACGATGCGGCGAAGGTGCTGCTCGAGCGCGTCGGCATCGGCGTACAGGCCGACAAGCTGCCGGCACAGTTGTCCGGCGGGCAGCAGCAGCGCGTGGCGATCGCCCGCGCCCTCGCGATGAAGCCGAAGGTCATGCTGTTCGACGAACCGACCTCGGCCCTCGACCCCGAGATGATCAACGAGGTCCTCGACGTCATGGTGCAGCTCGCCGGTGAGGGCATGACCATGATCGTCGTCACCCACGAGATGGGCTTCGCCAGGAAGGCCGCCGATCGCGTCGTCTTCATGGCCGATGGAGAGATCCTCGAGGACACCGACCCCGAGTCGTTCTTCACGAACCCGCAGTCCGAGCGGGCGAAGGACTTCCTGTCGAAGCTCCTCACCCACTGACCCATCCGACTCCGGATCGCGCGACCCGCGCGGCGACCCGGAACTGACCAACCGATCGGCCCGTCCCGGGCACCAAGGAAGGAAGGAAAACATGCGCAAGAGGCTCATGTTCATCACCGCGGGAGTCGCTGCAGCAGCGCTCGCGCTCAGCGGGTGCAGCGGCGGCGACGCCGGCACCGGATCGACCGACGGCGCGTCCGACGGCGGCGCACTCTTCGAGGTCGCCACCGACGTCCAGCTCGAGGGCAGCCCCACGTACGACGCGATGGTGAAGGCCGACAAGGTCCGCATCGGCGTCAAGGAGGACCAGCCCGGTCTCGGTTACCTCGACGCCGCCACCGGCGAGCGTTCCGGCTTCGACGTCGAGATGGCCACCTGGATCGCCGCGTCGCTCGGCTTCGACGCCGACAAGATCGAGTTCAAGGCGATCCCGAGCGCCAACCGCGAGTCGGCCATCGTGAACGGTGACATCGACTACTACGTCGGCACCTACTCGATCACCGACAAGCGCAAGGAGCAGATCGACTTCGCCGGACCGTACTTCGAGACCGGCCAGGGCCTGCTCGTCGCCGCGGACAACGACGACATCAAGGGGGAGGACGACCTCGCCGGTAAGACCGTGTGTTCGGCGACGGGCTCGACGCCCATCCAGAACATCAAGGACAACTTCCCCGACACCAAGACGGAGGAGTTCGACACCTACTCGCAGTGTGTCGAGGCCCTGAACGACGGCAAGGTCGACGCGGTCACGACCGACCAGGCGATCCTGATCGGGTATGCGGCGCAGTTCCCCGACGAGCTCAAGGTCGTGGGCGAGCCGTTCAGCACCGAGCTGTACGGCATCGGTCTGCCGAAGGGTGACGACGCCCTCCGCCACTTCATCAACACGATGTTCACCGATGGCGGCGACACCTGGACCAAGATCTACGACGCCACCCTCGGCGCCTCCGGCACCAAGGTGACCCAGCCGGCGGTCGACGACTACTAAGCAGCGCCCCGGGCGGCCGCCGACCAGCGGCCGTCCGGGGGAGCTGTCCCGTCGACTCCGCCCAGGCGCCCGCCACGGGCGTCCCCCTCCCGAAAGGCGTGCGCGACATGAACGTCCTGCTCGACAACCTCGACCTCTTCGTCACGGGCTTCCGCAACACCCTGCTGCTCTTCGTGGTGTCGGGGTTCTTCGCGCTCGTCCTCGGCACCATCGTCGGTGCCATGCGGGTCTCGCCGGTCCCGGCGATGCGCCTCTTCGGCACCGTGTACGTCAACACGGTGCGCAACACCCCGCTGACCCTCATCCTCTTCTTCTTCGCGTTCGGCTACCCGAAGCTCGGGCTCCCCGAAGTGAGCTACACGACGCTCGCGATCATCGGGCTGAGCCTCTACACCGCGACCTACGTCGCGGAGGTCCTGCGGTCCGGCGTCAACACGGTGCCGATCGGGCAGGCCGAGGCCGCACGCGCGATCGGGCTGCCGTTCGGACAGACCATGACGCTCGTCATCCTGCCGCAGGCGTTCCGTGCCGTCCTGCCACCGCTGTTCAGCGTGCTGATCGCCCTGCTCAAGAACACGACGGTCGCCGCCGGCTTCTCCGTCGCCGAAGCGGGCGCGATCCGCGCGAACCTGTCCGAGCGCGGCGAGCCGCTCCTCATCGGACTGCTGTGGGTGGCCCTCATCTTCGTGGCCCTCGTGTCGCTCCTGTCCCTCGCCCAACGGGCCTTCGAGAAGAAGTGGAGGATCGCGCGATGAGCTCCGTCCTGTTCGACACCCCCGGCCCGAAGGCCATCGTCCGCTATCGCTGGATCGGTGCGGCGACGGTGCTCGTCGTCGCCGGCATCCTCGCCTTCGTCGTCTTCCGCTTCATCGAGACCGGACAGTTCACCGCCTCGAAGTGGAAGCTCTTCACCTTCCCGCGCGTCTGGGAGCAGATCCTCCAGGCGACGGGCGCGACCCTGTCCGCGTTCGCGGTCGCCGCCGTCTGCAGCGTCGTCCTCGGGCTGGTGCTGGCGATCGGCCGACTGTCCGACCACAAGGTCATCAACGTCCCCTTCACGATCTTCATCGAGTTCTTCCGGGCGGTCCCGGTCCTCATCCTGATGATGCTCATGTACTACGGGCTGCCGCCCCTCGGCTTCACCTTCGTGACGCCGTTCGTCGCCGTCGCCGTCGCGCTGACGCTGTACAACGGCGCGGTGTTCTCCGAGATCTTCCGAGCGGGCATCGAGTCCCTTCCGAAGGGACAGGGCGAGGCCGCCTACGCCATCGGCCTGCGCAAGTCCGCGGTCCTGCGCCTCATCCTGTTCCCGCAGGCGATCCGTGCGATGCTGCCGGTGATCATCGCCCAGCTCGTCGTCGCGCTCAAGGACACCGCGCTCGGCTTCCTGATCACCTACCAGGAGCTCCTCTACCTCGCGAAGCAGTTCGGGTCGCAGGCGCTCTACGGCAGCCCGATCATCCCCTCGATCATCGTGATGGGTTCGATCTACATCGTGCTCTGCCTGATCCTGTCGGGCGTGGCGAAGATCGTCGAGGTGCGCACCCGACGGTCGCCGCGGACGCCGAAGGAACAGGCCGTGACCGAGGACACGACGACGAAGATCCTCGGCATCCAGGCGGGGAACCAGTCGTCCGGCGCGAGCATCTGACGTCGTCCCGACGGCGACCGGTCGACCGGTCGCCGTCGGGACGAGGACGGTCGCCCATGCGGGCCGACCGCCTGGGTAGACTTGGCTCTCGTGTCCGACGCATCCCCAATCTCCGAACCAGCGGTGAACGCCGCGGTCGACGCCGCTCTCGAAGCGATCGCCGCAGCCACCGACTCGGCCGCCCTGAAAGCGGTCCGATCAGCCCACGCCGGCGAAGCGTCACCGCTCGCCGCCCTCAACGGATCGCTCCGCAGCGTGCCGAACGACCAGAAGGCCGCGCTCGGCAAGCTGGTCGGTCAGGCTCGCGGGCGCGTCTCGAAGGCGTTGAGCGAGCGCGAGGGCGAGATCGTCGCCGCCGAGACGGAGGCACGCCTCGCCGCCGAGGCGATCGACGTCACCGCCGTTCCGCTGCGTCGCGTGCCCGGTGCCCGGCACCCGCTCACGCTCCTCCAGGACCGCGTGTCCGACATCTTCGTCGGCATGGGGTGGGAGATCGCCGAGGGCCCCGAGGTCGAGAGCGAGTGGTTCAACTTCGACGCCCTGAACTTCGACGCCGACCACCCGGCCCGTGCGATGCAGGACACCTTCTTCGTGGAGCCGCTGGAGTCGCACCTCGTCCTGCGGACGCACACCTCGCCGGTCCAGGTGCGCTCGCTGCTCGAGCGCGAGCTCCCCGTGTACGTGCTCGCCCCCGGGCGCGTGTACCGCACCGACGAGCTCGACGCGACCCACACGCCCGTCTTCATGCAGTTCGAGGGTCTCGCCGTCGACAAGGGCCTGACGATGGCGCACCTGCGCGGAACGCTCGACCACTTCGTGAAGAGCGTCTTCGGCGACGACGCGAAGGTCCGCCTGCGTCCCAGCTACTTCCCCTTCACCGAGCCGAGCGCCGAGCTCGACTTCTGGCACCCGACCTTCAAGGACGGACCGCGTTGGATCGAGTGGGGTGGGTGCGGCATGATCAACCCGAACGTGCTCCGGTCGGCCGGTATCGACCCCGAGGTCTACTCGGGCTTCGCCTTCGGGATGGGTGTCGAGCGCGGTCTGATGCTGCGCGACGGCGTGCAGGACATGCGAGAGATGGTGGAGGGCGACGTCCGCTTCTCCCAGCAGTTCGGGATGGTGGTGTAGTCGTGCGTGTTCCATTGAGCTGGCTCGGGGAGTTCGTCGAACTCGCCCCGGGGACCACCCCTGAAGACGTTCACGCTGCGCTCGTGCGCGTCGGACTCGAGGAGGAGGACGTCCACCGCTTCGAGCTGACGGGTCCCATCGTGGTCGGCGAGGTCCTCGAGTTCGTCGAGGAGCCGCAGTCCAACGGCAAGACCATCCGCTGGTGCCAGGTCCGCGTCGCCGAGGGTGACGCCGAGGGGGCCGTGCGCGGCATCGTCTGCGGCGCCGGCAACTTCTTCGTCGGCGACCAGGTGGTCGTCACCCTGCCCGGCGCCGTCCTGCCCGGTCCGTTCCCGATCGCCGCTCGCAAGACCTACGGCCACGTGTCCGACGGCATGATCGCCTCGGCTCGCGAGCTCGGTCTCGGTGAGGACCACGACGGGATCCTGCGCCTCTCGACGATCGGGGTCGAGGCGCCTGTCGGCACCGACGCGATCAGCCTGCTCGGTCTGGACGACGCTGCAGTCGAGCTCAACGTGACGCCCGATCGCGGCTACGCGTTCTCGATCCGAGGGGTCGCACGCGAGTACTCCCACGCGACCGGTGCGGCCTTCCGCGACCCGGCCGGGAGCGTCCCCGAGGCGTTCACCGGCCCACTCGACGGCTTCCCCGTCACGATCGAGGATGCAGCGCCGATCCGCGGTCGCGTCGGGTCGAGCGTCTTCGTCACGCGCGTCGTGCGTGACGTCGACCCGACGAAGCCCACCCCGCCGTGGATGGTGGCCCGGTTGAAGCTCGCGGGCATCCGCTCGCTGTCGCTCGTCGTGGACATCACGAACTACGTCATGCTCGAGCTCGGGCAGCCGATCCACGGGTACGACCTCGACAAGCTCACGGGCGGCATCGTCGTCCGGCGCGCGCGGTCCGGCGAGACCTTCGTCACGCTCGACGGCCAGGAGCGCAAGCTCCACGACGAGGATCTGCTGATCACCGACGACTCGGGCCCGATCGGGCTCGCCGGCGTGATGGGTGGCCTCGACACCGAGATCACCGATGACACGCGCAACGTCCTCATCGAGGCCGCGAACTTCGACCAGGTGTCCATCGCGCGGAGCGCGCGTCGTCACAAGCTGCCGAGCGAGGCGTCCAAGCGGTTCGAGCGTGGTGTCGATCCTCGGATCGCCGTCGCGGCCGCCGGTCGCGTCGCGCAGCTGCTGGTCGACCTGGCGGGTGGCCGGACGGACGACCTCGGCTCCACCGTCACCGCGGCGACGGATCGCGAGCCGATCCTGCTCCCCGACGACTACATCAACGGCCTCATCGGCGTCACGTTCGGAGCCGACGAGACGCGATCCGCGCTCGCTGAGATCGGCGCGGCCGTCGAGACGACCGACGGCGGCCTGCTCGTGACGCCACCGAGCTGGCGCCACGACATCACCGGCAAGGAGGACCTCGCCGAGGAGGTGGCGCGGATCCTCGGCTACGACCGCATCCCGTCGCTGCTCCCCGTCGCGCCTCCGGGACGCGGGCTCTCTCGCTCGCAGCGGCTGCGCCGCGGGGTCTCCGATGCGCTCGCCTACGGCGGCGCCACCGAGGTGTTGGCCTACCCGTTCGTCTCCGCCGAGGAGAACGCGCGGTTCGGCGCACCGCAACCAGGTGAGTTCCCGGCCGTGAAGCTCGCGAACCCGCTCGACGCGAAGGCCCCCTTCCTCCGCGCGTCGATCCTGCCCGGTCTCCTCGCGGTGGCCCACCGGAACGTCTCGCGTGGTCTGACCGACCTCTCGATCTTCGAGGTCGGCGCGGTGTTCCGTCCGTCCCGTCACGGTGCGTTCGGCCAGGCCGAACTCCCGCAGGCGGCGGTCCGTCCGAGCGAGGCCCAGCTCGAGGAGCTCGAGGCGGGTGTCCCGGCTCAGCCGCGTCATCTCGGCTTCCTCGCGGTCGGCAACGCCGTCCCGAAGCAGCCGGGCCAGCCCGCCGTCGCGGCCGGTATCGCCGACGCGCTCGAGGCCGTCCAGGCCGTCGCGGTGGCGACCGGCGTCGACATCACCGTCTCGCAGGGCAGCCACCAGGCACTGCACCCCGGACGGACCGCGGCCTTGCACGTCGGCGACGTCCTGGTGGGGTATGCGGGGGAGGTGCACCCGGCCGTCGCCGAGGAGGCGAACCTGCCGCGCGTCGTGGCGGTCGCGGAACTCGACCTGGATCGCATCATCGCGCTCGGCGACGCACTGCCCGAGGCCGTCGGCATCGGCACCCTGCCTGCGGCGACGCAGGACCTCTCGCTGCTCGTCCCCGCGACGGTCGCAGCGGGTGAGGTCCTCGACGCCGTCCGCGTCGGCGCCGGTTCGCTGCTCGAGCACATCCGCCTCGTCGACGACTACCGCGGCTCGGGTGTCCCCGAGGGCGGCAAGAGCCTGACCTTCGCCCTGCGGTTCCGGGCTCCGGACCGCACGCTCACCGCGGCGGAGGCGAGCGACGCGAAGCTCGCCGGCGCGGCAGTGGCGGCCGAGCGTTTCGGCGCGAGCATCCGGGACTGAGCCGGTCGTACCGGACGACAGCGGCCCCGCGGATCGACGATCTGCGGGGCCGCGTCCGTCTGGCGGGACGAACTCAGTCGCGGAAGGTCTCGATCGACGCACCCAGAGTGATGAGCCGCTCCTGCAGCTGCTCATACCCGCGAGCGATGATGTCGACGTTGCGGAGCACGCTCGTACCCTTCGCGGCGAGCATGGCGAGCAGGATGACGACGGCCGGTCGCAGCGCGGGAGGGCAGCTCACCTCGGCGCCGGACCAGTGCGTCGGCCCGGAGACGTCGATGCGGTGCGGGTCGCGCAGACGGACGTTGGCGCCGAGCCGCGTCAGGTCGGTGAGGTGGATCGCCCTGCCCTCGTACACCCAGTCGTGGATGAGCGTGTCGCCCTCGGCGCAGGCCGCGATGACCGCGAAGAACGGGAGGTTGTCGATGTTCAGCCCTGGGAACGGCATGGGGTGGATCTTGTCGATCGGGGCGTGCAGCTTCGAGGGGTGCACGGTGACGTCGACGAGTCGGGTCCGACCGTTCGCCGCCGCGTACTCGGGGGAGCGGGTGTAGCGCAGTCCCATCTCGCCGAGCGTCGCGAGCTCGATCTCCATGAACTCGATCGGCACGCGAGTGACGGTGATCTCCGAGTCGGTGACGATCCCCGCGGTGAGCAGACTCATCGCCTCCACCGGGTCCTCACTCGGCCAGTAGTCCACGTCCTCGTTGATGACGCTGCGGCCGGTGATCCGGAGCGTCGTGCTCCCGATGCCCTCGATGGTGATGCCGAGGAGCTCCAGGTAGAAGCACAGGTCCTGCACCATGTAGTTCGGGCTGGCGTTGCGGATGATCGTCACGCCGTCGCGCACCGCGGCGGCCATGATGGCGTTCTCGGTCACGGTGTCGCCCCGCTCGGTGAGCACGACGCTCAGCTCCTCGGGCACGTCGGGGGCGACGGTGGCCTGGTACCAGCCGGCGGTCGCCTCGATGGACAGGCCGAACGGCCGGAGCGCGATGAGGTGCGGTTCGACGGTGCGGGTCCCGAGGTCGCAACCACCGGCGTAGGGGAGGGCGAAGGTGTCGTAGCGGCCGAGCAGCGGACCGAGGAACATCAGCACACTGCGGGTCCGGCGACCGGCGTCCTCGTCGATGCTCTCGAGCGAGAGGTCGTCCGGGACGTGGATCTCGACGTCCTGGCCGTCGGGCGACCAGACCACCGAGACGCCCAGGCTGCGCAGGACGTCGATGATGCGGTCGACCTCGACGATCCGGGCGATGCCGTGCAGCGTGGTGCGGCCGCGGTTCATGAGTGCGGCGCACAGGAGCGCGACCGAGGCGTTCTTGCTCGAACGCACCGCGATCGTCCCGTGCAGCTGTCGGCCGCCCTGGACACGGAGGTGCGAGTTCTTCTTCTGTTCGCCGAAACTGACGATCTCGCTCTCGAGCGCGGTGCTGATCCGGCTCAGGAGGTCGATGCTGATGTTCTGACTACCCTGCTCGATCCGGTTGATCGCGCTCTGGCTCGTGCCGACGCGTTCCGCCAGCTGGGCCTGGGTGAGTTTGCGTCCCTGTCGGGCGCCGCGGATGAGTGCTCCGACCTGCCGGAGCGGTGCCGCAGGGTCCGTTCGTTCAAACGTTGCCGTGTCTTCCATGTCGTCACTCTATCTCAGATATGAGATAGAACGCCGTTAGGGGCGCCCCTGAGATGACTCGGCTGCATGTGAAACCCGTTCCGTGGTGTCAGGCGCGGGCGCGGAGCTCCGGAAGACGGCGGCGTACACCGGGCCTGCGACGAACCAGATGGCCGTGATCGCGACGAGCTTGATGATCATGCCCCAGATGACGTCCTCGTTCGCGAGGGCGAAGGACGCGGGGACCCTCCAGCCGATCATGGCCTGCATCGCGAGGAGCCCGGTGATCGCGATCACGACGGCGAGGACCACCCGACGCCACTCCGACCAGGCGGCACGGATGTGCGCGGGACCGGACTTCGGCTTGGGCCGCGGTGCTGGACCGCCCGCGAACCGGTGTGCGAACCAGACGTCCGCCTTCGTGATGAGCGTGTGCCCGAACGCCACCGTGAAGCCCAGGTAGAGGGTCGCGAGGAGGTGCGTGACGTTCGGCTCCTCACCGGACGCGAGGTCGATCGCGGTCAGGACGAGGAGGACGAGGTCCACGACCGGTACACCGATCAACATGATCGCGCTGAGCCGGCGCCGCCGGAGGAGGTAGCGGGCCGCGAGCCCGCCGAAGAGGAGGATCCAGAACGCGGCCTCCGCGCCGAGGATGGCCCAGATGAGCGGGCTCGTGCCGAAGAGTTCAGTGAAGCTGTCCATGTTCCGATGGTGTCGCGGGATGATGCCGTGCCACATCGACCGTGCTGCTGATCCTCCGGCGACGGGGTCAGCGGAACTGCGTACGCGGGTTCGTCCCTCCGACGCTCGCGGCGCGCGGCTCGAGCTGATGTGATGGAGGCATGGCTGCTCTCGAAGGACCGCGCGCATGGGTGGATCGACACCGGGAGCCGGTCATCACCTCGGTGTGCGCAGCCATGGGACTCCTGTTCGCCCTCCTCGGGATCCATGTCCCCTGGGGGACGACCGTGTCGGAACCGCCGCTCCTCCTGACCCTCGTCTTCCTCACGGCCATCCTGGCGGTGCACCTGCTCCGCCGCCGACGCCCGTTGACCACGCTGGCCGTCGGCATCCTGATCGCCCTCGCCGAGGCGCTCACCACCGGAGGCAGCGGCCTCGGGATGCTCATCGTCGTGTCCGACCTCGCCTACGCGGCGGCGCTCTACTCGCGGTCCCGGGTCATCGACGTCGCCGCGTTCGCCTGCACCGCGCTCGCCGTCGTGTCGGTCGGTGTCTTCGCGGTGATCTGGTTCACCGACGACGTCGAGGCCGTCACCCGTCTCGGTCGCGGAGTGGTCCTCGGCTCGCTCATCATCGTCCCGGTCATCCTGGCGAGTTCGATCTGGTACGGCAGGATGGTCCGGTACCCCCGCCTCGAGGCCGAACGCCAGCGCGAGCGCGCGGACACGATCGCCCAGGCAGCGGCTGCGCTCCGGCAGGACGCCGTGACCCGTGAACGGCTCGAGCTCAGCCGGGAGCTGCACGACGTCATCGCCGGTCACCTCTCGGCGATCGCGATGCAGTCGGCGGCGGCCCTGGAACGACGCGACGGCACCGACCCGGTGGCGCTCCGGCGCAGCCTCGCACTCGTCCGGACCAGCAGTCTCGACGCGCTCGCCGACATGCGCACGATGATCGACGTGCTCCGCGGTGACCAGTCGGCCGACGACCTGACCCAGGCTCCGGACCGACTCACGGCCGAGTCGGTCCGCCGCGCAGTCGAGGTCGCGCGTGCCAACGGGCTGGAGGTGGAGGTCCGGGCACCGGAGGACGCGGCGCTCGCCGAAGTCCCCGCGCAGACGTCGATCGTCGGGCTCCGCACGCTCGTCGAAGGCCTGACGAACACTGCGAAGCACGCACCGGGAGCAGCCGTGCGGGTCGAGGTCTCGCTTCCACCCGGCGCCCTGTCCGTCACGCTCAGCAACCCGATGCCGACGGCGGCCACGTCTTCGGTGCTCGCCGGGTCCGGTGGGGTCGGCCTCGTCGGCCTGGCCGAGCGGGCACGTCTGGTCGGAGGCGACCTCGTCGCGGGGCCGGACGGTCCCGACTGGCGGACGGCGCTCACCGTGCCGACCCTAGCGTCGCCCTCCACCGCCTCGGTCGCCCTTGCAGGAGGGGCGTCATGACCATCACCGTCCTCATCGCGGACGACCACGCGGCCGTCAGAGCGGGTCTGGGGGCGCTGCTCGACGAGCCGGACGACATCCAGGTCATCGCCGAGGCGGCGGACGGTGAGGCCGTCGTCGCGCAAGCCGTGCGACACCGACCGGACGTCGTGCTGCTCGACGTCCAGATGCCGCGTGCCTCCGGGATCGACGCGATACCGGCCATCCTCGCCGCCGTCACCCCGCCGCCGAGCATCATCATGCTCACCACCTTCGCCCTCGACCGGTACGTCGACGAGGCGCTGGCGGCGGGGGCGAACGCCTTCCTGGTGAAGACGGTCTCCGCTGCCGGTCTCGTCGATGCGATCCGACGAGTGCATGCGGGCGAGGCGGTGCTCGCGCCGGAGGTGACCCGCCGAGTCCTCGAACGTCTCGCCGCGGCCAGAACTCCGGTCGCGACGGCACCGGCTCCGGAGCACCCCGGTCTGGCCACGCTGACACCGCGGGAGCGTGAGGTCCTCGAGCGACTGCGCGAGGGCCTGAGCAACGCGGGGATCGCGACCGTGCTGGGGCTGTCCGAGGCGACGGCCCGGACGCACGTGTCCCGGATCCTCGTGAAGCTCGACGCACGGTCGCGGGTGCAGGCGGCGCTCATCGCGGAGCGGGCTGCGCCGGGCGCGGATTCGTCGGCATCCTCGTCGTCGTAGTACGCTCTCGACATGGCACGTTTCCAGGCACAGGGTTCTTCGCGGGCGATCACGCTCCGCGCCCTCCGCCGTCCCGTGTCCGCACGCGCTACCGCAGAGCGACGATAGGCGACCCCGGTGCTCGCACGGTCCAGGTGATCGTGCCGTCGTCCAGGCGTCGCCGCCTCCGCCCCTCGAGCGTCCACTCAATAAGGTAGAGCCATGTCCTTCTCTGTAGCGGTGGCCGGAGCATCCGGCTACGCAGGAGGCGAGCTGCTTCGGCTGCTCGCCGACCACCCCGACTTCGACGTCAGGACGGTGACCGCGCACGCGAACGCCGGTCAACCGCTCGTCGATCACCAGCCACACCTCCGCTCCCTCCGGCATCTCGTCCTCGAGGCGACGACGCCGGAGGTGCTCGCGGGACACGACGTCGTCTTCCTCGCCCTGCCGCACGGCAAGTCGGGTGAGGTCACGGCATCCCTTCCACCGGAGACCCTCGTCGTCGACTGCGGAGCCGACCACCGGCTCGTCGACGAAGCCGACTGGGACGCGTTCTACGGCGGCGACTACTTCGGCGCCTGGGCCTACGGCGTGCCGGAGCTTCAGACGTCCACCGGTCGGGGGCGCGACGCTCTCGTCGGCGCCAAGCGGATCGCCGCTCCCGGATGCAACGCCAGCACGGTCGCCCTGTCCCTCGCGCCCGGCATCGCCGCGGGGGTGATCGAGCCGCTCGACCTCGTCTCCGTGCTCGCCGTCGGGCCGTCCGGTGCGGGGAAGAGCCTGAAGGTCAACCTGCTCGCGAGCGAGGTGCTCGGCACGGCCAACCCCTACGCCGTCGGCGGTACCCACCGGCACATCCCCGAGATCACGCAGAGCCTCCGGGCGGCCGGTGCCGATCGCGCCTCCATCTCGTTCACCCCGGTCATCGTCCCGATGTCGCGCGGCATCCTGGCCACCTCGACGGCACGCATCGTCCCGGGCACCACTGCGGCAGCCGTCCGCGAAGCCTGGGAGACGGCCTACGCCGACGAACCGTTCGTCCAGGTGCTGCCGGAGGGCTCGTTCCCACGGACGGCCGACGTCCTCGGCGCCAACACCGCGTTGATCGGACTCGCCGTCGACGAGACGGTGGGACGGGTCGTCGTCGTGACCGCCGTCGACAACCTCGTGAAGGGGACCGCCGGCGCGGCGATCCAATCGGCGAACATCGCGCTCGG
Source organism: Plantibacter sp. H53 (assembly GCF_001650455.1). Lineage (NCBI taxonomy): Bacteria > Bacillati > Actinomycetota > Actinomycetes > Micrococcales > Microbacteriaceae > Plantibacter > Plantibacter sp. H53. Next base: position 11,928 of record NZ_LWCT01000005.1, on the reverse strand, counting down.
GCTCCCCGAGACGACCGGCTTGAGTGTGAATGGAGTGGCACCGTGAGTGTGACAGCAGCAGCAGGATTCCTCGCGGCGGGCGTCGCCTGCGGCCTCAAGACCTCCGGGGGCCTCGACCTCGCGGTGGTCCACAACGTCGGTCCGCTGCAGCACGCGGCGACGGTGTTCACGAGCAACCGGTGCAAGGCCAACCCGATCCTCTGGAGCGAGCAGGTGATGCAGGACGGCATCGTCTCGGCGATCGTCCTGAACTCCGGCGGCGCGAACTGCTACACGGGGACGCGCGGTTTCCAGACGACGCACGCGACCGCGGAGGCCGTCGCCGAGCGACTCGCGGTCTCGGCCGGCGACGTCCTCGTCTGCTCCACGGGGCTCATCGGCGAACAGCTCGACCTCGACAAGCTGACCGCAGGCGTGTGGGACGCCACCCGCGCGGTCGCCGGCCAGGACGGTGCGAGCGAAGCGGCCGGGCTCGCCGCGGCGACCGCCATCATGACGACCGACACGAAGCCGAAACAGGCCGTGCGGAGCGCGGACGGATGGACCGTCGGTGGCATGGCGAAGGGCGCGGGCATGCTCGCCCCCGGGCTCGCGACGATGCTCGTCGTCATCACGACCGACGCCGTGCTCGAGCCGGCCCAGCTCGATCAGGCGCTCCGCAGCGCGACCCGCGTCACCTTCGACCGCCTCGACTCCGACGGCTGCATGTCCACGAACGACACGGTGTCGCTCCTCGCCTCCGGGTCGAGCGGCGTCACCCCGGAGCTGTCCGCCTTCACCGAGGCGCTGACGGAGGTCTGTCGCGACCTCACCCTGCAGTTGCAGGCCGATGCCGAGGGCGCGGCCCACGACGTCGCGATCGAGGTCGTCGGCGCGGTGTCCGAGGACGACGCGGTCGAGGTCGCCCGCGCGGTCTCCCGCAGCAACCTCTTCAAGGCGGCCATCTTCGGCAACGACCCGAACTGGGGCCGGGTGCTCGCGGCCGTCGGGACCACGGGCGCAGAGTTCGACCCGTACGGGATCGACGTGGCCATGAACGGCGTCCAGGTGTGCACGGCCGGCGAGCCGGATCAGTCGCGCGACCTCGTCGACCTCTCACCGCGCGCCGTGCACGTGCTCATCGACCTCCATGCCGGCGACACGGGTGCCACCATCTGGACGAACGACCTCACGCACGACTACGTGCACGAGAACAGCGCCTACGCGAGCTGATGATGACCCAGTACCGAGACAACTCTCCCGAGGAGGCGGCGATCAAGGCCGCCACCCTCATCGAGTCCCTTCCCTGGTTGAAGACCTTCCGCGACCAGACGATCGTCGTGAAGTTCGGTGGCAACGCGATGGTGAGCGACGAACTCGCGCAGGCGTTCGCCGAGGACATGGTCTACCTGCGCTACGCGGGGCTGAAGCCCGTCGTCGTGCACGGTGGTGGCCCGCAGATCTCCGCGATGCTCGACCGGCTCGACATCCACAGCGAGTTCCGCGGCGGGTACCGGGTCACGACGCCCGAGGCCATGGAGGTCGTCCGGATGGTCCTCACGGGTCAGGTCAACCCCGAGCTCGTGGGGCGGATCAACGAACACGGCCCGCTCGCCGCAGGACTGTCCGGCGAGGACGCGGGCCTGTTCGGTGGGCGTCGTCGCTCGATCGTCGTGGACGGCGAGACCGTGGACATCGGGCTCGTCGGCGACGTCGTCAGCGTCGACCCGACCTCGGTGCAGGCCTACCTCGACGCCGGCAACATCCCGGTGGTCTCCTCGATCGCCCCCGACCTGGACCAGCCCGGACAGACGCTCAACGTGAACGCCGATGCGGCCGCCGCGGCGCTCGCCGTCGCACTCGGTGCCGCCAAGCTCGTCATCCTGACCGATGTCGCCGGGCTGTACAGCGACTGGCCCAACCGCGACTCGCTCGTCTCGCAGATCACGACGAGTGAGCTCCGAGCCATGCTGCCCTCGCTCGAATCGGGCATGATCCCGAAGATGACCGCCTGCCTCGACGCCGTCGACGGCGGGGTCGCCAAGGCTGCCATCATCGACGGCCGCGTACCCCACTCAATCCTGCTCGAGGTGTTCACCCAGAACGGCTCAGGCACCGAGGTCGTCCCGGAGGACTCATGAGCGACTGGAAGAGCCGCGTCGACCGCGACATGATGCGCACGTTCAACACGCCGATCGCCATGCTGACGCGCGGTGAGGGATGCCACGTCTGGGACGCCGAGGGCAACCGCTACCTCGACTTCCTCGCGGGCATCGCGGTGAACGCACTGGGACATGCGCATCCGGCGTTCGTCGGCGCGATCACGCGCCAGGCGGGCACGCTGGCGCACGTCTCCAACTACTTCTCGAGTCCGCCGCAGCTCGAGCTCGCGGCCCGACTCAAGCGTCTCGCCGGAGCGGACGAGGGCGGTCGGGTGTACTTCGCGAACTCCGGTGCCGAGGCGAACGAGGCGGCGTTCAAGCTCGCCCGACTCAACCACGGCGACGGATCGCGGACCCGGGTGCTCACCCTGGAGAACTCCTTCCACGGGCGGACCTTCGGCGCGCTGGCACTGACCGGCAAGCCCGCCCTGCAGGAGGGGTTCCACCCGCTCCCGGGCGGCGTCGAGCACATCCCGACCACGATCGAGGCACTCGAGGCGGCGATCGACGACCGGGTCGCCGCGCTGATCCTCGAACCGATCAAGGGCGAAGCCGGCGTCATCGACCTGCCGGAGGGCTACCTCGCCCGTGCCAGGGCACTCACCGAGGCGCACGGCGTGCTGCTCATCATCGACGAGATCCAGACCGGGGCAGGTCGGACGGGGGAGTGGTTCGCGTTCCAGCGGGACGGCATCGTCCCGGACGCGATCACCGTCGCCAAGGGGATCGGCGGTGGCATGCCGATCGGCGCCCTCGTCACCTTCGGCGCCGCCTCCGGGCTGTTCGGACCCGGCCAGCACGGCAGCACCTTCGGCGGCAACCCGCTCGCCACCGCGACGGCGAACGCGGTGCTCGAGGAGATCGAGCGCGCCGGTCTCGTGCAGAACGCCGCCGCGCGCGGTGACCAGTTGCGGGCCGTCATCACCGCCATCGGTTCCCCGCTCGTCGAGGAGGTCCGCGGACACGGGCTGCTCATCGGCATCGGCTTGAGCGCCCCGGTGGCGGCCGAGCTGTCTGCTGCTGCGTTCGACCGTGGGCTCATCATCAACGCCCCGAATGCCACGAGCATCCGGATCGCGCCGCCGCTCATCATCGGCGACGCAGAGATCGACGAGTTCACCTCCCTCTTCCGCGCGGCGCTCGACGCCGTCCAGGCCTGACCGGCCATCGACCCACACGAACAGGACCACCAGCCATGACCCGTCACTTCCTCCGCGACGACGACCTCAGCCCGGCCGAGCAGGCCGAGATCCTCGACCTCGCCACCGAACTGAAGCGCGACCGCTGGTCTCGCAAGCCGCTCGAAGGCCCGCAGACCGTCGCGGTCATCTTCGACAAGTCCTCGACGCGGACGCGCGTCTCCTTCGCCGTGGGGATCGCCGACCTCGGCGGATCACCGCTCATCATCTCGACGGCCAACAGCCAGCTCGGCGGCAAGGAGACGGCCGCCGACACCGCTCGCGTCCTCGAACGTCAGGTCGCGGCGATCGTCTGGCGGACCTACGCCCAGTCCGGTCTCGAGGAGATCTCGGCCGGGACGACCGTGCCCGTCGTCAACGCGCTGTCCGACGACTTCCACCCGTGCCAGCTCCTCGCCGACCTCCTCACGATCCGCGAACACAAGGGCGAGCTCGCCGGTCTGACGATGTCGTTCTTCGGCGACGGAGCGAGCAACATGGCCCACTCCTACCTGTTGGCCGGCGCGACGGCGGGGATGCACGTCCGTATCGCCGCCCCGGCCGAGTTCGCCCCGGCAGCGGACGTCGTCGCCGACGCGGAGCGCATCGCCGCGACGACGGGCGGCTCCGTGCTCGTGACCACCGACCCCGACACGGCGGCGGCGGATGCCGACGTGATGATCACCGACACCTGGGTCTCGATGGGCAAGGAGGACGAGAAGGCGCAACGCGTGGCCATCTTCGGCGGCTACCGGGTCGACCGCAGGCTCATGGGGCTCGCAGCGTCCGACGCCGTCTTCATGCACTGCCTGCCCGCCGACCGCGGCTTCGAGGTCGAGGCCGAGGTCATCGACGGGGCACAGAGCATCATCTGGGACGAGGCGGAGAACCGCCTCCACGCGCAGAAGGCCCTGCTCGTGTGGCTGCTCGAGCAGCAGCACGCCGGCTCTGCGGCCTGACCCTTCCCCGGCTGCGGCCGACCGACCAGTCCGGAGTGCTCCGGACGCCAGCAGTAGAGGAGGCCCATCGTGGCAGATCAGCAGAATCGAGCAGGCGAATCCGGGGCCCTCTGGGGCGGACGCTTCGCGAGCGGCCCGTCACCGGAACTCGCCCGTCTGAGCAAGTCCACGCAGTTCGACTGGGTCCTCGCCGCATACGACATCGCGGGCTCCCGTGCCCACGCCAAAGCGCTCGCGTCGGCGGGGTACCTCGACGAGGACGAGCTCGGTGGGATGCTCGCAGCCCTCGACGTCCTGGACGCCGATGTGGCCGACGGGACGTTCGTCGCGGCCGACAGCGATGAGGACGTCCACTCAGCGCTGGAACGCGGGCTCGTCGAACGGGCCGGCAAGGAACTCGGTGGGAAGCTGCGTGCCGGTCGGAGCCGGAACGACCAGATCGCCACGCTCGTGCGTCTCTACCTCATCGATCACGGACGGGTGATCGCCCGCGACGTCATCCACCTGATCGACGCGATCGTCTCCCAGGCCGAAGCACACCCGGACGCGGTCATGCCCGGCCGCACGCACCTGCAGCACGCCCAACCGGTGCTGCTCGCCCACCAGCTGCTCGCGCACGCCTGGCCGCTCACCCGCGACCTGGAACGGCTCCGCGACTGGCTCGCCCGGGCGAGCGCGTCGCCCTACGGTTCCGGAGCGCTCGCCGGGAGCTCCCTCGGGCTCGACCCGGTGCTCGTCGCTCACGAGCTCGGGCTCGACCGGCCGACGGAGAACTCGATCGACGCCACCGCCAGCCGCGACGTGGTCGCCGAGTTCGCGTTCATCACCTCGCTCATCGGGATCAACCTGTCCCGGTTCGCCGAGGAGATCATCGTCTGGAACACCCGCGAGTTCGGGTTCGTGACCCTCGACGACGCCTACTCGACCGGCTCGAGCATCATGCCGCAGAAGAAGAACCCCGACATCGCCGAACTCGCCCGCGGCAAGTCCGGGCGACTCATCGGGAACCTGACCGGGTTGTTGGCGACGCTGAAGGCGCTGCCGCTCGCGTACAACCGCGACCTGCAGGAGGACAAGGAGCCGGTGTTCGACTCCGTGAACCAGCTCGAGGTGTTGCTGCCGGCGTTCACCGGGATGGTGGCGACGCTCCGCTTCGACACGGCACGGCTGCGCGAGCTCGCACCTGAGGGGTTCTCCCTCGCGACGGACGTCGCCGAGTGGCTCGTCAAGCAGGGTGTGGCCTTCCGCGACGCGCACGAGATCAGCGGCGAGCTCGTGCGGTACTGCGAGGAGCGCGGGCTGGCACTCGACGAACCCGACGACGCGGCACTGGCGGGTGTCTCGGAACATCTCACGCCGGCCGTGCGGAGCGTCCTGACCGTCGACGGCTCGATCGGTAGCCGACTCGGCGCCGGTGGGACTGCGCCGGAGCGGGTCCAGGACCAGCTCGTGACGCTCGTCGGGCGGGTGGGCGCGCTGTCGCAGGCCCTCTCGCTCTAGACGGGGCGGGGTCCGATGACGACGGCCGGTCCGCTGCGGGCGGTGACCTCGGGACCGGCCCTCGAGGTCGCGCCCGCGCTGCTCGGAGCGGTGCTGTCCCACACGACACCGGAGGGCACCGTGTCGGTCCGCCTCACCGAGGTCGAGGCCTATCTCGGGGTCGGCGAGGATCCCGGATCCCACGCGCACCGTGGTCCGACGCCGCGCACGAGTCCGATGTTCGGTCCGCCCGGGCATCTGTACGCGTACTTCAGCTACGGCATGCACGTCTGCGTCAACGTCGTGTGCTCACCCGTCGGCACGGCGTCGGCCGTCCTCCTGCGTGCCGGCGAGGTCGTCGCGGGCCTGGAGCTCGCGCGGCTGCGACGCGGTGAACGGGTGCCGGATCGCGACCTGGCCAGAGGACCGGCGCGGCTCACCGTGGCGCTCGGGATCGCGCTCGACCAGTCGGGTGACGACCTCGCCGAGCCGCCCTTCGATCTGCGCTTGCCCGAGCGCCCGCTCGCCTCTGCGGCCGGTCCGCGGACGGGCGTCAGCGGGGTCGGTGGGGGAGCCGCCTACCCGTGGCGGTTCGTGCTGCCGGGGGAGACGACCGTCTCGCCCTACCGCCGCTCGCCCAGGGCCGTGGACTGATCCGCCGACTCAGCCTCGCGCGAGCAGCAGGATCGACGCCACCCCGGCAGCCCAGAGGAGGCTGGCGAGCGAGCCGATGATGAACCGCTCGCGCGCCTCGGCCGAGTCGAGTTCGGTGAGGCGTCCGACACCCTTCACCGCGACGATGACCGCGATCGCCTCCGGATAGCCGGAGAACGACGCGGCGACGAGGGCGAGCCGTTCGAGGATCCCGATGGCGGTCCCGCCGCGCAGCACTTCGATCGGACGTCCGACGACCTGCGAGGCGCTCGGGTTCCGGCGCTCCACGAGGATGCCGCCGTGGATTCCGGGGGCGACGCTGCCCTTCGTCGCGAGGGTGAGGACGAAGGAGGCGACCGGACCACCGCCGGCGACCGCGACGGCCAGGACGAAGACGCCGAGGAGCACGAGTGCAGGACCGGTCGGCGGGACCGAGGGGACGAGCGCGATCAGGATGGCCCCGACCACCATGATGGCCGCCGCCACGACCATGAGACGATCCGCGAGACGCGCGCTCAGCATCCGGGCCAGCAGGAGGAAGACGAGCGCGCTTCCGAGGAGGCCGATGACGGTCGGCCAGGTGATGGGCGTGAGCGTGACGAGGTTCATCGCTCGTCCTTTCGGTCGTCGGGGTGGTGCACGGAGGCGTCCTGGTCGAGCTTCGCCAGGAGGCGGATGAGCGCGGTGGTCGCCGCGGCTTCGGCTCGGACTCCGGCGGCCGCGACCCGGCGACTGACCGAACTCTCGGTGATGCCGAGTCGTGCTGCGGCCTCGGACTGGGTCGCGCCGGCCGCGAGCAGGTCGGCGACCTCCCATCCGCCGTCGGTTCTCCGATCGCGGAGGTGGAGGAGGAGCACGATGAGCGCTTCGACATCGGCGCCGCCCTGCTGGTCGGCCGCCTCGAGCGCGAACCGGAAGGGCGCCCGTTTGGCCCGAGTGACGGCCTCTCTCGCAGCGTAGAAGGCCTGACCGGTCGCGGCTCGGGTGGAATCGGGGAGCGGACGTCGGACGTCGCCTTGTCCGATGCCCACGCTCCAGCCGCGATCCCGGAGGAGGTCGAAGGCGATGGCGAGCGCGATCTCGGCGTCTTCGGTGGCGAGCTGGAACTCGTCCCCCGCCGTGCGTTCGGCCTGGAGGAGCAGGCGGTCCGCGAACCGGTCGTTGATCGAGTCGATCACATCGGCGGCGCGATCAGGGCCGGTCCGGCTCGCGATCTGATCGACGGTCAGCACGTACACGGCTCTCCTCCCGGCGGTGGCTCGGCTGAATCACCCTAGTCGCAACGTGTAGGTATTTCCACAACTCCGACGAATGAGAGGAATTCCTGCACATCACGATCGCCGCGATCGCGCCGGTGCCGATGCACCCGATCCAGCCGCCGATCCTGCGCTGATAGCCTTGCAAGCGTGTCGAACCTCGCTCTTCCTGACCAGCGCAACGATCCGACCTTCGAGGACGTCTGGGACGAACTCGTCTGGCGCGGGCTCGTCCATGTGTCGACGGATCAGCAGGAGCTGAAGCGTCTGCTCGGTGGAGCGCCGATCACCTACTACTGCGGGTTCGACCCGACGGCTGCGAGCCTCCACCTGGGCAATCTGGTCCAGCTGCTCGTCATGCGTCGGCTGCAGCTGGCCGGACACCGCCCGCTCGGGCTCGTCGGCGGTTCGACCGGCCTCATCGGCGACCCACGACCGACCGCCGAGCGCACACTGAACACGCCGGACACCGTCGCCGAGTGGGTGCAGTCCCTCCGCGCGCAGATCGAACGCTTCCTCAGCTTCGAGGGCGACAACGCCGCGCGCATGGTCAACAACCTCGATTGGACCGCACCGCTCTCGGCGATCGACTTCCTGCGGGAGATCGGCAAGCACTACCGCGTCGGCACGATGCTGAAGAAGGACGCGGTCAGTGCCCGCCTCAACTCGGAGGCGGGGATCAGCTACACCGAATTCAGTTACCAGATCCTCCAGGGGATGGACTACCTCGAGCTGTACCGCGAGTACGGCTGCGTCCTGCAGACCGGCGGGAGCGACCAGTGGGGCAACCTCACGAGCGGCACCGACCTCATCCACCGGGTCGAGCGGGCCACCGTCCACGCGATCGGGACCCCGCTGATCACGAACTCGGACGGCACGAAGTTCGGGAAGAGCGAAGGCAACGCGGTCTGGCTCGACCCGAGCATGACGAGCCCGTACGCGTTCTACCAGTTCTGGGTCAACACCGACGATGCGGACGTCATCGCCCGGCTGAAGGTGTTCACGTTCCTCGATCGGGTGGAGATCGAGCGACTGGCGGCCGCGACCGAGTCGGAACCGTTCAAGCGGGAGGCGCAGAAGACCCTCGCCTACGCCGTCACCGCGCTCGTCCACGGAGTCGCCGCGACGGATGCGGCCATCGCCGCGTCGGCCGCGCTCTTCGGTCAGGGCGATCTGGACGCTCTCGACGCGGACACGCTGCGGTCGGCGGTCACGGAGTTGCCGAACGCGCGGGTGACGGCGGAGACCCTCGTCATCCAGGCACTCGTCGACACGGAGCTGTGCTCGAGCCTCGGTGAGGCTCGACGCGCGGTCGCCCAGGGAGGCGTCTCGGTGAACAACCGCAAGATCGACGACGTCGACGCGACCCTGGACGACCGGTTCCTCACGGGCGGGGTGGCCGTGCTGCGCCGCGGCAAGCGCACCCTCGCCGGGCTGTTCCTCGACGGAGTGCCCGCCTGATCCGCCGGCGACGGCATCGTCGTCGTCATCGAACCTGAAGGGGATGCTCCGAGTGCAGCTCTGCGAGGCGTGCGGGACCGAGATCGTCGACCGTCGCGACGGTGTGTGCCCGAGTTGTGGGGCCATGCTGCCGCTGCGCACGGGCGAGCTGTCGACGGTGGAGACACCGGCCGAGGCCGAGGCGGCGGCCGAGCGGGAGCCGGCGGACGAATCGATGGACGAGCCCGAGTCGGAGTCCGCGGACGACCGGCCCATGACGGCCGACGACGGCGACCTCGTCGAGACCGATGCACCCCACGTCGAGACCGATGCACCCCACGTCGAGACCGATGCGCCCGCGGGTGAAGCCGATCGGCTGCCGTCGCCGGACGTCGACACCACTGAGCCCACGCCCCCCGGTACCGCGACGTCGATCCCGGCGATCGCCGTGCCGACACCGGTTCCAGATGCTGAGTCCACCAACCCGGCCCCGGCCCCGGCGTCGACTCCGGTTGCGGCGACACCCGCTGCGGCCGAACCGGCCTCGGCAACCGCGGCGGGGGAGGCGCTGGGGGAACCGAGCGCGACCGCGCCCCGAGCCCTCTGGCACCCTGATTCGTTGCCCACCACGGTCAAGCGGACCCCCTCGCGCCGACGATGGTTCCTCCTCGGCGGACTCGCACTCGCCGTGGTCGCTGCGATCGTCGCGGTCGTGCTCATCGTGGTCGCGGCCGTTCCCCACCGCGTCGAGGGGCTCGCGCTCCTCCGCGACCTCCCGACGAAGCCGACCGTCGGAACCTGGGAACTCGCGCATCCGCTGGACGACGAGGTGCCCGCGGGCGACGAGCTCTACCTGAACGGGTACACCGCGAGCCCCAACACCGCGCTGCTCGTGTGGTCGACCGACCGGCCACTGGATCAGACGACGCTCGACGACGCTCCGGGCGAGACGGTGGTCTCCCTGGTGAACACGGCGAACGGCCACACGCTCTGGGACCGTCGCGTCACCGAGCTCTCGCCGGAGTTCGACCGGTTCGACGCACCGGTGGTCGTCTCCCCACCGGATGCGGCCGCGATCGTGCTGAGTCAGGGGGACCTCATGGTCTCCGTGAGCCGTCGCGACGGGCACGTCGTCTCCACCTCGCAAGAGCACTCGAGTGTCGAGGGGATCGGCTTCGCCGACTTCGCCGCGCCGGCAGCGTTCGTCCCGGGTCTCGAGGGTGACCTGCTCATCTCGTCGACCACGGCCGACGGCACCGGGACGGTCGGCCGCTATCGGTCGACGGACCTGACCGACCCGGTCTGGGAGGTCAGTGGTGACGCCGGCGAGCGGGCGACCACCGCGGGCGACAAGCTCTTCTACGACGGTGCGGTCTACTCGCTCGACGACGGATCGACCATCGACTGGCAGGGCGACCTCTCCTGGTACTACCAGCAGGTGGGCGGCGATCTCGTCGCGATCGACTACTCCGGCAACGACACCACGATCCGCGGGGTGGACGACCGCACCGGCGCCGAGCGCTGGAAGGCGACCGGGGCACTGCCGGTGGTGCTCGACGCGAGCGGACTGTTGGTCGTCGCCGACCAGTCGGGGGAGCGGGTCCGCCGCCTCGACCCGCGATCCGGCGAGGTCGAGTGGCGCAGCGGACTGACGAGCACCTGGGACGGCGCCTACACCGTGGGCGACACGATCATGCTCGGTGACGGTGACGGCGACGGCGGATACACCGGCGTCGGCGCTCGAGACGGTGAGATCCGATACGAGGAGCGGGACGCCGAGGGCAGCCTCGTCGGATACAGCGACCGGACCCTCCTGCTGACGCTCGACGACACGCTCGTCGGCATCGACGCGACCACGGGCGAGCGCAGTTGGTCGGTCGACTCCGCCGGAGACGAGTACTCGTTCACCGCCTGGGGCGGAAGCCCGCTCGCCGTCGCGACGGTCGTCGCGGCCGGTTCCGGCTCAGCGGCCGTGCTCGGCATCGGTGACGCTGATCGGGACTGAAGCGCGTGGATCCGGGCGACACGCCCGGGATGCAGCGAGGATTTGCCAGCCCCTGGCGGTCTGCGTAAAGTAATCACTCGTCACCCCAAAGGTGCGGGAAGCGGAAGAGCTTCCCGGCCTCAAGTGGGACTGATACCCAGCCAAAAGCCGAGCATCTCCACGTGAGTCAAACTCACACTTGAGATCGTCTCACTTCAAGACTAGGTTGGAACTTCCCAGCTCTCGGGTCATCGAAGCGGTGAGGATTGAGCGGACTCCGGTCCACGTAGATCAGCTCCTGGTTCGACTTGACAAGAACCGAAGAAGTGGTAAGTTAGAGAAGTTGCCCTGCAGGGCGGTCGTGATGGCCAAAGGCAGGAGCATCCGATCCTTGAGAACTCAACAGCGTGCACAATGTCAAATGCCAAAAACCTCGTGCAATTGATGCCTTCCTTTTCGGTTGGTTGATGTTGTAAGAGATTCCTTTGGAAAACATTTAAACAAAACAAAGCAAGTCAGTAATGATTTGTTCTGTCAGTTTCAAACTTGCATCGTGTTCACCTATTCCGGTGGCATGGTGCGCGAAATGTGCCGGTCTTCGGATCGTGCAATTCAACATTTACGGAGAGTTTGATCCTGGCTCAGGACGAACGCTGGCGGCGTGCTTAACACATGCAAGTCGAACGATGAAGCCCAGCTTGCTGGGTGGATTAGTGGCGAACGGGTGAGTAACACGTGAGTAACCTGCCCTTGACTCTGGGATAAGCGTTGGAAACGACGTCTAATACCGGATACGAGCTTCCACCGCATGGTGAGTTGCTGGAAAGAATTTTGGTC